>JBDGQN010000032.1:0-22092 GCA_042219055.1 Salinibacter sp.
CAGCCCTATAGCTCAATGGGGGTCGATGTCGCGGACATGAACAACGACATGCGGACCGACATTATGGTGCTCGACATGCTTCCGTGGCGCACTCCTCGACTGCGTCTGGTTCCGAAGGCCTATCAGTACACAAATACACAACGGGCCCGCCGCATGGGGTACGAGCCGCAGTACGTCCGAAACACCCTTCAGCTGAACAACGGCCCCAGCCCTGCCGGGCCTCCGACCTTCAGTGAAATCTCCCAGCTGGCCGGGGTGGACGCCACGGGGTGGAGCTGGGCCCCTCTCCTCGCAGACTTCGACAACGATGGAGACCGCGACCTCTTCGTGTCGAACGGGTACGGCAAGGACGTGACGAATCTCGACTTCGTCGACCGTCGTCAGAACATGGCACAGTTTGGAACGAAGAACGCCAAACGGGAGCAACTGCTGAAAGCGTACAAAACCCTTCCCCGGATTGCCCTGCCCAATCGGTTCTTCGAAAATCGCGACCGTCCTTCGTCCGCGTCGGAATCCCCCCTTCGATTTGCCGACCGGAGCGGAGACTGGGCCTCTAAGCAAGCCGGCATCTCCAACGGAGCCGCCTTCGCCGATCTTGACCGGGATGGGGATCTAGACCTGGTCACGAACAACCTCAACGCCCCCGCCTCGATCCTCGAAAATCACGCGTCGGAACGCGACAGCAGTCGTGCACTTCGCGTTCGCCTCCACGGCCCTCCCCGCAACCGGTCCGGACTGGGCGCAAAGGTTCGCCTCTACAACGACGGCACGACCCAGTACCACGAGCACACCGTCTATCGCGGATACCAGTCCAGCGTCGGGCGCCTCGCTCACTTCGGGCTCGGGGCGGACTCGACCGCGGATTCCCTGTCGGTCCTGTGGCCCGACGGGCGCCGACAGCGGCTGACGAACGTGAGCGCCGACCAGACCGTGGACCTGCATTACGAGAATGCCGTCGGTGGAGAGGGAGGGGGGGATTCTTCTACGGACAGCTCCGCGATCGCCAAATCCCGACGATACCACCTCTCAGAGGTACCCTCGGAGCGTGGGTTGACCGTCGAGCATACGGAGCGCGTCCGCTCAAACCCCAACGAAAATTCTCTCCGCCCACACGTGTACTCCCGGAACGGGCCGGGCATTGCTGTAGGGGACGTGAACGGGGACGGTCGGGACGATGTCTTCGTAGGGGCGGATCCCGGACAAGACCGGACGCTCTTTCTCCAGACTCCGTCCGGGAAGTTTACGAACCGACCACTTCGGATGCGCACGAAGTACGAAGACATGGGGGCGCTCTTTTTCGACGCGGACGGGGACGGCGATCTGGATCTGTACGTGGTGTCGGGGGGAAGTGCGGGCGCCCAAGGAAGTGCTGTCTACCAGGATCGGCTCTATGTGAACGACGGACGCGGACGCTTTGACCGGGCCTCCGACGCGCTTCCCCGCCTGCGTACCAGCGGCTCGGTTGTGACGGCAGCGGACTACGACGAGGATGGCGACCTGGACCTCTTCGTCGGCGGTCGGGTCCAACCGGGCAAGTACCCGTTGCCCCCTCGAAGCGTCCTCCTCCGCAATGACTCGAAGGCCGGAACGGTGTCCTTTACGGCGGTGACGGACAAGGTGGCCCCCGACCTGAAAAAGCCGGGTCTCGTGACCGATGCGCTGTGGACCGACTACGACACCGATGGGGACCGCGACCTCATGGTGGTGGGCGAATGGATGCCGATCCGTGTGTACCGGAATGAGGACGGTCACTTCGACGAGGTTACCGAAACGACCGGACTCGGGGGGACCTCCGGCTGGTGGAATAGCCTGACGGCCGGAGATTTTGATCGAGACGGCGACCCCGACTACGTAGCGGGCAATCTTGGACTCAACACGAAATACGAGGCTTCTCCAACCGAGCCGGTCCGGGTCCACGCCAAGGATTTTGACCAAAACGGCGACCTCGACCCAGTGTTATCCCGCTACGTGAATGGCAAACAGGTTCCGGCGCACGGACGCGACGACTTGATCGAGCAGATTCCGACGATGAAGGATCGATTCCCGTCGTATCGCAAATACGGGAAGGCCGCCTTCGACGAGGTGCTGACCCCCTCGGAGCGAAAGGGGGCGCACGTCCGGACCGCCGTCCGCTTTGAAACCAGCTATGTGGAGAATCGCGGGGACGGGACTTTTGAGGTTCGGGCCCTCCCCGTTCGCGCCCAGACGGCACCGGTATTCGGAATGCGGAGTGGTGATTACAACGGCGACGGGGCCCTGGACGTGCTCATGATTGGGAACTGGTATGCTCCCCAAAAGCAGAGCGGACGCGCCGACGCGTTCATCGGAGCGCTCTTCCAGGGCGACGGGACTGGAGATTTCCAGTACGTCCACTACACGAAGAGCGGCTTTTTCGTCGACGGGGACGGGAAGGGGCTGGCCGAGGTCTCGACCGGCAGGGGGACCTCACTGGTCCTCGCCGCTCAGAATAACGGCCCGTTGGAGGCGTTTCAGGCGCAATCCCGAGGCGGAACGGCTGTGCGCCTGAATCCCCGGGACCAGTTTGCCCGCATTACGTACCCGGATGGGTCCACGCGTCGACAGGAGTTTTATTGGGGATCGAGCTACTTATCCCAATCCTCCCGGGTCTTGTGGGTGCCGTCGGAGGCAGAACGGGTCGTGATCCACGGTCCCAGCGGAACCCGGAAGCCCCTTTCGCCCGAATCGCTCTCGTCCCCAGACTCCTGAGGTCAGCAAGACCATGGACGGGGAGGGGAAGCGCCCGAGTCGTTGGCGACTATTCCTGAGAATAAACGACCGGCCCAGCACTACGGTCTTTTCTGGACGACCTCCAGCGTCGTGGACGCCCCGATGTTGGCCGAACTGTGCCCCACCATCACCTTGAAGCGTCCGGGCTCCACGATGCGCTCCATGTCCGTGTCGTAGAAGGAGAGGTCGTCCGGACCAACCTCGAACGACACCGTTTTCGTCTCGCCGGGATCGAGGGTGATGCGCTCGAACCCCCGAAGCTCCCGCACGGGACGGGTCACCTCACTCACCTGATCCCGAAGGTACAACTGAACGACGTCGTCCCCCGTCCGGTCTCCGGCGTTCGTCACGTCCACCGACACGGTCGTTTTTCCCTGGGGGCCGATCTGGCTCGATTCGAGGCGCAGGTTGTCGTACGCAAAGGTCGTGTAGGAGAGCCCGTGCCCAAAGGGATACAGCGGCTTGGTCGACCCGAAGAGATACCCGCGCCGGGCCGTCGGCTTGTGATTGTAAAACAGGGGAAGCTGACCGACGCTGCGGGGAATCGTCACGGGCAGGTGTCCTCCTGGATTGACGTCACCAAAGAGAACGTCGGCGACAGCCGTCCCCGTTTCCTGCCCCAGGTACCATCCTTCGAGAAGCGCCGGAACCTCCTCCGCGAGCCCAGGGATGGCGGCTGGACGTCCGTGGTTGAGCATCGTGACGGTGGGCGTGCCGGTGTTCAGAATGGCGCGGACCAGTTCTTCCTGCCGGCCCACAAGGTCGAGCTCGGACCGGTCGCCAAGGTGGCTTTGGGACCAGCCTTCGCGGGACGTTTGCTCGTTGCCGCCGACCACAACGATCGCGACGTCGCTCTGGCGAACCAACTCGACGGCTTCCTGAATGCGTTTCCGGTTGGCGGCCGGGTCGGGCTGTACGACCTCATCGGCCACCCAGCGGGGAAACGACCGTTCCCCACTCATGTGGGGTTGGGGAGCGTCGGTAAAGACGGAATCCTCCGTAATCCGAACGCCTTCCGCGTACTCCACACTTGCTTCGTCGCCCACATGCTGTCGCACCCCCTCCAGGATGCTCACGGTGTGTCGCGGCCGCCCCGAATAGCCCCCCAGCAGGACCTCGGCGGCGTGCGGCCCGATCACCGCCACGTCCTCGTATTCACTGGCGTCCAGCGGAAGCAGGTTGTCCTCGTTCTTGAGAAGGGTAATGCCCTGCTGAGCCGCCCGCAAGGCCAGGTCGCGTTGGCCCTTGGCGCCCGCAACACGGTCGGCACGGTCGGGGTCAACATACGGATCCTCGAAGAGGCCGAGCTTGAATTTTGGCCGCAACAGACGACGCACTGCGCGATCAATTGCCTCTTCCGAGACGATGCCCTCCCGCACCTGTTCGAGAAGCATCGGATACCCGTCACCGTTCGGGAGGTCGATGTCCACCGTTGCGTCGAGGGCCTGCCGGGCAGCGTGAGCCGTGTCTCTTGCCACGCTGTGGCGCGAGGTGAGCTCGTAAATGGCAAACCAGTCGGACACAATTACCCCGTCGAAGCCCCACTCTTCACGGAGCACGTCATGAAGCATCCACCGGTTTGTGTGCGAGGGGACGCCGCCGATCTCGTTGTAGGAGGCCATGACACTTCGGGCGTTCCCTTCCTCAATGGCCGCCTTGAATGGAGGAAAGAAGACTTCCCGAAGCGTTCGTTCCGAGAGCGTAGCCGGGCCGATGTTGGTCCCTGACTGCGGCTGGCCGTGGCCCGTCATGTGCTTGAGGGTCGCAATGGCATGGTCGGTGCCATTGAACGTGGCGTCGCCCTGAAATCCCCTCACGGCGGCGACGCCCAGTTCGGACGTCAGGTACGGGTCTTCCCCAAACGTCTCTTCGATGCGTCCCCACCGAGGATCGCGGGCCACGTCGACGACGGGCGTAAGGGCCTGATGCGCCCCCCGCGCCCGAATGTCTTTCGCGACAACGCCATAGATGTCTTTGACCAGACCCTTATTCCAGCTGCTCGCCATGGCCATTGGAATCGGGAAGCTGGTGGACTGCCGAGCCTGAACGCCATGCAGCCCCTCCTCATGGAAGAGGACCGGAATGCCCAGTCGGGTATTTTCCTGCACCCACCGCTGGATGGCATTTGTATATTCCGCTTCTTCACGGGCCGTATGTCCCTCACTGGGACGTTCAATGCGACCAATGCCGACCTCAAACCACTTCGGCGGATCGCTTGGATCGAAGCGCCCTTGGTCGTCGGTAAACGCCGCTTTGTCCCCGTGAAGGCTCATCATCTGAGCCACCTTTTCCTCAAGCGTCATCCGTCCGAGCAGATCCTCCACGCGCTGGTCAATGGGCAGATCTGGGTTTCGATACGCCGGCTCATCGGGGGGGTCCTGAGCCGGGGCCCCACGGACCCCCAGGAGCAGACTGAACGCAAAGAGTAGAACAGAAAGGGTACGTAAACGACGCATCGGGTAGCGTTGGTGTTGACAATAAAAGAGAAAACAGCATTCAGTCCTCGTCGCGCTCGTGGACGACTCGCATTACAGATCGGACACCGGTTTGAGCTCGTTCGACCGTTTCCTTAACCAAAGAAGGGCTCGTCCGTCCCTGGCTCGGCCCGCCGCTCGGCGTCGTGGTATGAATTCGACTACGGTGTCAACGTGGCCTCTCGCGAAATCTCCTCCAGCGTGCGTCCTTTCGTTTCCACGACGAAGAACCGTACAAAGGTGTACGCCACAAGTCCGAAGGCCGCGTAGATGCCGTAAGAAAGCCCCAACCCGATCGAATCCAGTAGAATCGGGAAGGTCCAGGTGACCACGAAGTTGGTCAGCCACTGCACCAGTCCGCAAATCGAAAGGGCTGCTCCCCGGAACTGATTGGGAAACATCTCTCCGAGCATCACCCACATGACAGGTCCCCAGGAAAAGGCGAAGCAGGCCACGTACGCGTTCGCAGCGATGAGGGCCACCAGGCCCATGTTGCCCTCCATCTGCAGGCTTCCCGATTCGGCCACCGCCGCCGTTCCGAACACGGACGCCATTACCCCCAACATAAGCGCCTGACCGAGCGAGCCCAGGAGCAGAAGCGGCTTCCGGCCCACCCGGTCGATAAGGAGAATGGCAACAACTGTAAATCCAACGTTCACCAACCCCGTTACCACATTCGTCAGCAAAGCACTTGCCTCCGTAAAGCCCGCCGCCTGCCAGAGGGTACTCCCGTAGTAGAACACAACGTTGATGCCGGTGAGCTGCTGAAGGGAGGCAAGGCCAACCCCCACCCAGACGAGAGGATGGATGTGCCCGGTGTGCTCTTGAACGACGTCCCACAAGGAGGGACGTCGGTTTTCCTCCAGGGTCGATCGGATGTCCGCAATTTTAGCGTCCGCGTCCCCAGCGGTCGAGAGGCTATTGATTACGTCCCGGGCTTTGTCTTCCTGATTTGCGGCAACGAGATACCGCGGAGACTCGGGGATGAAGAGAAGAGTGGCCAGGAAAATCGAGGCCGGAGCCAACTCCATCCAAAACATCCATTGCCAGGCGTCGAATCCAAACCAGAACGCTTCGGAAGCGCTCCCGGCGGCCCCGGCAATCAGGTAGTTGTTCAAGAAGGCCATGAACAGCCCAATCACGATCATCAGCTGCTGAAGTGTCGCCAGGCCCCCTCGGATGCTCGGCGGTGCAATCTCGCTGATGTATGCAGGAGCCAAAATACTAGCTGCCCCCACGGCGAGGCCGCCGAGAAGCCGGAAGAAGACGAACTCGGGGGAGCTCCCCGCAATCCCAGACCCCCATGCACTGACAATAAATGCGATCGCCGTAAGGATCATCGTTGGCCGCCGGCCGAACTTGTCGGCCAAGTTGCCAGCGAAGAACGCCCCGACCGCACTGCCCAGAAGCATGGACGCGACGTTGAATCCGGTTCCGACTTCGTCGGACCCGAATTCTCCCTGAATGGCTTCAACAGTCCCGTTGATGATCCCACTGTCAAACCCGAACAGAAACCCGCCCAGGGCCGCGACCAAGGAGAGAAATATAATCTTCGTGACGTTGTCGTCGGCCAGTTCCGAAAGGGATGAACCCTCGCCGTCTTGTTCGTCGCTAGTGTGCTGCATTCTAAGCTGCCCCCTAAAGGACGTTTATGAACAGAGGTAGGTATACGTACTTCGGACTGCTAGGCAGGTCCCATCGGCGCCGGCCATCAGGCCGCTAGACTGGACCCCGCATCCCCTACGGGCAAGCGGGTCTAACAGGGTGGGAGAGGGGCGGCTATTTCGGCCACACGTTCACAATCCCATCTTCGACCTTGGGCAACACAAAGGGGCCCGGAAACGGGTTGCTCGCGTCTCGACGTTGGCCAACGTAGTCGGCGTCAATCTGCAGCGCGCTCCCGTCCGGCTGTTCGTAAGGCAAATTCGTCACCTCGGCGTTTCCGAGCAGTTCGGTGTCTACGCGTTTCCGTTGCCGGTCCTGCTTCCAGGCCGAATCGACCCGAACCTTTAACTGGAGTGCCCCACTTTTCTCAATCAAATCCAGACTAGGCTCAAAGTCGTTGGCCACGATCGGATTCTGAGCACTTGCAGCCGGTGTCGCTCCTGCAAGGAAGACGTTGCCTCCCATGTGCATCGGTCGTCCGACATCGTCGTATGCATCGAGGTCCGCAGAGGCGACAAACAGGTTGTTGTAGAAGCGATTGTCCCCACCGTCGATATGGGTCCGACCGGCAATGCGCGTCGAATGCGGTTCGTGGAAGGGCGTAGCGCGAGTTGTCTCGGGCTTTTGTTGGATGTCGCCGGCGAACAGATTGTGAGCAAAAGCACCGCCCTGAGATCGGTCCATCAGCGCGGTATCGGAGAGAAAAATGTTGTTGTCGATCACGTACGGACCGTGATTGACCTCAGAAAATAGGTCCATGCGATCGTTCGCGTACAGCAGATTGCCCGTCATTCGAGTGCCCTGGCTCATCCAGTCGAGCCATATCCCCCGAAAAGCCCGAAAGATGTGATTGTCCTTGATAACGGTGTCAATCGCTCCGTGGAGTTTAATTCCAGCCATTTCATATCCGCTAAAGGCCCGGCGCTGATAGATGTCGTGAATCACGTTTCCCTCAATACGGCTGAAAGCGCCGCCCATGCTCCCGACGATGCCGGCCTGCCCACAATGTGAGATTCTGTTGTTGCGCACGACGTGATGGCCGATGTTCTCCTTCGACCAACCGTTTTCCCGTGCATGATCAATCGTGTTGTTGTACCCGGCGGCACTTTCTTCCTCGTTGAGCGAATCCTCGTATTTGCCCAGGGTGAGTCCGGTGGATCTTGAGTGACTGATCACATTGTTCTCGATGACCCAGCCCTTGCTCCAGTGCGTGCCGATCAGTCCAATCTGCTCGCTGGTCGGCGGCGCCCACGGGGTAGCGGCATGCCGCATGGTGAATCCGCGAACCGTGATGTAGTCGATGCCCGGCCGGTCCGGATAAAAGACGGCGGGACGAACGTTAATTTCGACCTGGTGCTGGAGTGGATTGCCCTCAAACCGGGCCCAGATCACGGTGCGCTGCTCACGTACCCGAGCATACCACTTCTCTGCGTCCTTTTCTGCTTTGAAGACCTCCTGTCTCGTGGCCGCTTCCCGGAGCCACTTCCCGTTGAAGTATACGGCACCGGTGTGATGCTCTCGGCCTTCGGGATGAAACCAGTGTCCCTGGATTTTTTGTCGATATGGGTTCGTCTCGCCAAATAGACGGTTGGGGATGTTGGCCTTCCACACGTTCTCCTTCACACGCTGCCAGTCCTCGACAACCTCGGAGCCTTTGATTACAACCTTCGCATCCCGGGCCGCGCGGTAGACGATGCGTTGCTGATCGGACGTGCCCCCACGGGGCGGGTCGATGCGCTCGCGATAGGTCCCTTCGTGCACGATGACGATGTCTCCGGGCTGGGCACGCTCGGCGGCAGCCGAAATGGTTCGCAGAGGTTTTTCTTGGGTGCCGTCGTACGCGTTGGATCCCTCGACCGAGACGTGGTACTCTCTCGCTTGTAACGGGCCGGCGAGGCACGCCTGAGCGACGAGTCCCAGCGCGATGATAACGATTCGGGGGGCAGAGAAGTGGTCCATGGGTCGAAGGGTCGGAGATGACGAGGGATCCTGCCTCGTTGTTCATTGTAGCTCCCCGGCAGTCGCGAATGCCGACACGCCCCGAAAATCGCTACGGTCGACGCCGATTGAGGGTATAGTAGAGGGTCGGATGCGCCACCGGCGTGCCGTCCTCGGCCCGAAGGCCCTTCAGATCGAGCTGGTAGACGTAGCCGGGCGTGAGGGTCTCCAGCGTTAGAGACACTTGACGACCGGACGCAGACAGTGAGACGTCGGTCACGTCAACGGGCTGCACGTTCATCCGGTCGGACCCGTACTCGCGACTGTAGTTGTAGTAGTAGCGGGTAAACTGGTAGGCCGAATCGGGACGGGCGGACTCGGACTGGAGGGGACGCGTAAACGTGAGGTCGAACCCGTTCTCCGTCAGGTGCATCTCCTCCACCTCCATCGGCGTCTCTCCCGTCCACCGGATGCGCTGAATGCCCTGGTCGCCGGGCCACCCGTGATCGGTCTGGCCCACCCAGAGATCCCCGTTGGGGCCAAACACCAGCCGGTTGTTGCCGATGCGGAGGGGAAGCTCTTCGTGGGCCGTGCTCGAATCGATGAGCGTCGTCACCATGCCTTGCAGGGCTCCGTCGACGCGCTCGAGCATCACCCGCAGAATGCGCGGGTGATTCATTTCACCGATGAGCATCTGGCCCTCGAAAGGGCCGAACTGACCGCCCGTCGTATCCACGATGGGCTGCGTTGGCGAGTTGGCGAGGAGGCCCTGGGGGAAGAGCACCGCCGCTCGCTTTCGCATCTCGTTGAGGACGGGCACTGGAAGGTCCAGGGGCTGCACGTCGCCGAGGCCCTCTTCCCACACGAGGCTCTGCGGGTGGCCGTAGAAGTTGCCTTTCTCGACGTGGTACAGCTTGCTGGTGCCGAGCCAGTCGCCCTGATTGTCCGTCACGAAGAGACGACCTTTCGGATCGATGGCGAGGCCGTTCGGCGAGCGAAAGCCACTGGCGAAGGGCTCGAGGGAGTCTGTGTCCGGATGGTACCGCATCACCCATCCTCGATAGGGCGTTGCCGCATACATGCGTCCCGGACGACCCTCTGGGTTGTACCGCCCACGCATCCGGTCCCAGTTCCCGGCCCGATTCGACGCTGTATTGAGAGAAATGAAAAGGTGCCCCTCCGGTCCCTCCTCCGGACCAAACGCAAACTCGTGGTAGTTGCCGGTCATTCCGTAGTCATCGGTCACCGTCTCGTACCGGTCCGCCTTTCCGTCCTTGTCGGTGTCCCGGAGGCGCGTCAACTCGGGCCGTTGCATGACGAGAACCTCGTGGTTCGTGACGGCCTTGACGCCCAGCGGATCGTGCAGCCCCTTTCCGAAGACCGTCCATTCCTCCGTCTGCGGGTCGTAGGTCATCACCTCCCCCCGGTGAAAAACGCCCACGAGGCGTCCGTCGGGCATCACGTCGAGGCCGCCCACCTCAGGAACGAGTCCGCCGGGGGTCTGGATGGTCTCGACGACGTAGGGCGACGTGTCCCCCGCACCGTCGGACGGTCCCCCCCCACAGCCGAGTCCCCCAAAAACGAGTGCGAACAACAAAACCGAAAGCGAAGTGTGCCTCATCGTTGCGGGGAGCCTGAGTCGGTCTGCGGATCGGTAGACGATAAGGAGCTCGGGGAATTGTGCGTCAGGGTTACGGTGAATTCCTTGGCGTCGCTGGGCCGAAGCCGTAGCGTATCGGCCTGCCATGAGCCCGCAGAGGCGTCAATCGTGACATCCTGGTCCGGACTCCGAATGAATCGAACGGTATCTTCTGCGTTTGGAATCTGAAAGGTGCGTCGGAGTCCCGTTCCCTCGTCGGTCGGCGTAATCAGTTCGCGCACCTGGACGCCATCGACCGTGTACAGGAACTGAGGACGCTCGTTGACCATCCGGTACCCCTCGAAGCTTACGTCGTCGGGCGGTGTGTTGTCGCCGAGCCGGAGGGGAAAGGAGCCATCGTTGCGGTAGAACACGTCCCCTTCAATCTCGGCTCGCTGCTCGGAGACGTGTCCCTTAAACACTTCGCTGTTATCCAGGAAGCCGCCCCGCCAGGCGTACCGGAGCGTGACCGGCGTGGTGTCGAAGCAGTAGGAGATGCCCCCCTTCAATCCGACCGCGATGGACGCCGGACTGCTTTCAGGCATAAAGGTGCGGTACATGAGCGGCGGGTCCGTGGGGTAGGGATGTTGGGCGGCCGACCCCGAACCGGCCGCGTCGGTGCGGAGGCGATCCGCCGGCACGTGCGGGTCGTCCGCCAGGGGAGGCATTGCCTCGTCCCCATCGCCGGACACGTACATGGCGCCGTACATGACGGTCCCATGGCCCGGAAAGGTGCAGACGTACGGATACACGCCCTCTTCCGCCGGGGCCGTAAACGAGAGCGTGTCCTGCTGACCGGGATCGAGCACAGGAATGACGTGAAGGACCGAGTCGGAGTCCGGAGCGTAGTCGCGTTCCAACCCGTTGTCCATCTGTGACGCCGCCTTCACGACCGACATCCGGGCACCGGGCGCCGTGATGAGGAGATTGTGGGAGAGAGAGCTCACGTTTTTGAGAACGAGGTCAATGCGCTGCCCCGGTTTGGCAGCAAAACGTACCCGGTCGTACTGAAGGCCGGAGATGGCCTTGATCTCGACCGTTTTTGGAGAGGACGCCACAGGGGGGGACTGTGGGGGTGGGGAAACGGCAAGAACCAACAAGCCCACCATTAGCCCCCCCAGTCCTGCACCGACCAATTTGGCATAAGGTGTCATGAACGTGAGGAAGTGATGAGAGTCTATTTCGTGCGCGGTCCCGACCGTACGCCTTCGCACTGCTCAAAGTACCGGCCCCTCGACGCCTCTTGATTAGAGCAGATCGTTCGTGCTCAAGGATGGTCTTGTTCTGGAGCAGGTCCCGACGGGTCCGCCGGCGTACCGATCGCCCGAATGGGGAGGAGGCGTGGGAGTTTAGCCAGCTTGCGGAGGCTGAACCAGACGCGCATAGTGGTCGGAGGTCTGAAAGATGCATCCGCTGCGCTCATAGAAGTCCTCGTGGAGGGGAAACGCCCCGTTTTGAACGCTTCGCCAGTCCGCGTTGGGGCAGGGGTGGTAGCTCTCCATTTCAGACCACTGGGCATAGTTTTGATGCCCGTTGGTTTCCATGAGTCCGATTTCGAGTCCCGGCAGCGGAGCCAGCCGAGCCGCGACGTTTTTGTTCCAGTCCACCAGGATCGGATTGACCGTGAGATCTGCGCAGAAGCACGGGGTATCGTTCTCGTGAGCCACCTGTGCCATCTTCATGGTCATGCTGAGCGTCTTCGCGATGGGCTTGAGCGCAATCGAGCCGTACCCCATCTCGATGCGCTCGACGACATCCTCTTCCGTGTGGGCGCTCTCGTCGGCCGCAACGTTCACGCCTAGATCCCCAACTTGGATGTCACGGTCCTCCGGAAACGGCTCCTCGAGAACGAGAATCTGCTCGAAGGCCCCGATGTCTCGGGCGTGGTCCAGCAGGCGGCGCAGGGTATCCTTGTCCTCGTAGCGTCCATTTGCATCCAGGTAATACGGCACCGCTCCGCTAGGGGTGTAGGGGGTCTCCCGCGGCCCGAGCACCTCGTGAATGGTCGAGAGCCACTTCTTATCCTTCCGCAGCATTTCCTCCTGAGAGCCGGGGTGTCCGATCTTGATTTTCATAATGTAATATCCGGCCTCCGCAGCGTTTTGGAGGTCCTCGGCCGAAGACGCGTAGCCGAACGCCGGCACGCTGGCCACGCGGTCGTGCCGGTGAGAGAGACCCTCCTTGTACGCGTCCGGAACCAGCGCGTCGAAATCGCGGAGGTCGTTCTCCTCTGCGTACAGCAGCCAGGCCGCATTGTCCACGGCCACCATCGCGTTGAGGGCAAACGTAGGGCGGAGGTCCTGTCCTGTGATCTCCCGACCGTATGTAAGAACGGGATCCAGGATGCGGTCCAACAGATCGATGGGGGTCTCGAACGAGGTCCCCTCGGCCAACTTGAGGGCTTTTTCTGTGAGTGCATACATGAGCGCGTTGCCCCCGCTTTCGGACTGGGCCGCGAAGACATCAGCGTCGGACCAAAGCACGTTCTGGGTCCCCAATCCCACCCCCCGCGCCCCACTCGAACTCTCCATCAGCGCGACCGTCTGCCACACGTCCGTCATGAAGCTGCCTTTGAACCCGAACGGCTGCCGGAGCGGCTCGCGTTCGAAGTTGGAGTTGACGTTCGTAATCTCGACAGGCATGGTGTGGGGGGTCCGATCGGTTCGAGATTGATCCTGGCCGAATACACGAGAGGGCGTCCCAATCAAGGCCCCCCCGGCCATTAAGGCTGCACTCCGGGCAAACTCCCGACGCGTGATCGTTGACACGGAGCGATTCGAGTTCTGACGGTCCATAACCAAGGCGGACGTATTGGAATGGTTCAGGAGCCAGCCCGCGTGCGGGCTGCAGAAGCAAAAATGTCCGTCAGGGGCTGGCCTCAGGGTCGGGGCGTTCCCGCTCGGCGACCCAGAAAATTGCGTTCGTGATGAGGCGACGGAAGTTCTGGTTCTCAAAGTCTTCCGGCACGCCGAGCGACGTGTACATCGTTCGTCCCCCGTTGTAACGGTGTACCCAGGTGACGGGATGCGTGGGGGTGCCCTCCTCGGTGATTGTCATGCCGGTCTGGAGAACCGTCGCGTCCTCTGCCAGCTCGCCGGCTTTGTACATCTTCCGCGACGTGAACGGCGTGGCTCGCCGTGCGGATGCCCACAATGGGCTTCCCCTGTTCCCAGTGCCGGCGGAGAACATCCATCTGGTCGGGGGGAAGCTCCATGCGTCGCGTAAAGACCAGCAGCACGTCTGCATCCGGTACGTGCTTGATCCCGGGAAGGTCTTCGGCCCTGTCTTGAACCCAGGAGGCCGTGACGGTCACGTCATAGGTGTCTTCGAGGTACGTTTGGTACGACTTCAACGAGGCTTCCGACTTGTACTCCTTGGATCCGGAGATCGCATGGATGTGAAGGGGAGACTGGGCCTGTGCGGGTGCAACGAGAAGAAGCGCGAGCAAAACCGTCAGAATTTCCCTCCCCGGCATCCAGGCCATATCCAGCATATCCAAACGCATACAGCCACACATATAATTTGCAGTCACTGTCTGACTATACTTTATGAGCACTGTTTGTTAAAACTGGTAGGACTTGTAAGTCGTGACGTACTAGCAACAATCTTGACCCCTGAACTCGCTAAGGCTGCGAAGGGATCACGGAATAGCGTGAACGGGCTTCTTTCGTTTTACACCTGAAAGTGAGCTCATTCTTCGGTCCGAGCCTGTTCGGCAGAACGTCGGCTTGTTTCATGTCCGGGAGCGTGCGGTCGTCACTTGCTTTCTGCCTGGGAGGCCAGGCCGTCTATCTTAAAGACGTGGGCGTGGCGTGTCGGCACCTCATCGACGGAGAGCGTGGGGGGCTCAATGTGAAGCTGTCCATTCTCGTAGCGCCAGGACAGGTTGCCGTCGTGCCCCAAAAGAGACACCGACACCTCCGTCTGCTTTTCGACTGGAAACGATAGCTCCTCTTCGGGCCAGTTTAGAAGGATGGCGTACACCGCGTCTCCCTTTTGCGTAAACCGAACGTGCTCTGCACTCGGCGCCGATGTCCAGGGGGTGGACTCGTAGATGGCGTCCCCGTTGACCTCAAGCCACGTCCCAATGTCCAGCAATCGATCCTGCATAATCGGCGGAATGCGGCCGTCGGCGGTCGGGCCCACGTTGAGCAGTAGATTCCCCCCTCGGCTGACCACATTCACGAGCAGGTGGATGAGCTCCTCACTCGTCATGTAGTCCGACGCGTCCTCGTTGCGGTTGAACCCGAAGGAGTGGCCCATGCCTCGCGTCTCTTCCCAGACGTGTTTCCGGACGTTCGCCCCGGTTTCCTCCCCGTGGGAACCGCCGTACTCGCTGGTGTAGAATCCGCCGTGCTGCCCCCGTGTGTCCTCGCCCCACCGGTCGTTAATGGCCACGGACTCGCACACCGGTGATTCGTTGAACAGCCAGGACAGAAATTCAGTACTGTGCCACACCTCATGAGAGTAGTCCCACTCCCCGTCGGCCCACAGAACGGACGGTTCATAGCGCCGAACGACGTCCTTGAGTTGGGGGAGCATGTGCTCGGTCACGTACCGTTCGATCTGCGGGTTGTCCGGATTGTAGCTGTAGTAGGGGTGAAACCACTCGTAGAGGGAATAATAGAGTCCCATTCGGAGCCCGGCGCCCCGCACAGCCTTCGTGAGTCGGCCTACGAGATCCTGGTGCGGGCCGATGTCCGCGCTATTCCAGTTGTAGCTCTCCGCACTGGGCCAGAGGGCAAATCCATCGTGGTGCTTTGAGGTAAGCACGACGTAGCGCGCGCCTGCTTTACGGAAGAGAGATGCCCACTCCTGAGGCGCAAAGAGCTCGGAGTTGAACCGGGGAGCAAAGTCCTGGTACTCGGTGTCCTCCCCGTAGAGGCTGTCGTGATGGGCGACAAAGGCCGAGTCCCCGACGAACAGGCGACGCCAGTACCACTCGGCGTAGGTGCCCACGCCTCCGTCTTCGCGATCTGTCGGGGCCCAGGACGGCACCGAGTACACGCCCCAGTGGATGAAGATGCCAAACTTGGCGTCGTGGTACCACTGCGGCGTGTCTCGCTGATCGAGCGACGCCCAGTTCGATTCAAACGTCCGGTTCGGGTAGCACGTCGCGCTGGAGTCTACCTGCTGCGCGTGCCCGGCTTGAGGCCACAGGATTCCCGTAGCGAAAATAAGCAGGCTAACGACCCCAAGCGAGCAGAGCAGAGGACAAGCTGCGGGAGCCGAAGAATTGGGAACCCTTATATTACAGCACATTTCGTAAGTCGATCTACTGTCGAAGGCAACGTCGTGCCAGAAAACAATGGAGCGTCCCCTCACTCAGCCGCCACAGAGACGAGTTCTCTACTCTTGGAACAAGGTACATACTGAGAACCAGAACCCAAAATTTAGTTTTATATCTGAAAATAGACCGGGCCCTGTAGTCTTAATTCACCCGACGGGGGCAGACAATCGGAGCTATGTGCGTGTAGAGAGCGGGTAGAGAAGTTCAACCACACTGTGCTGAACATTGAGAAGCTGTTTGGCGGACTGTCTGCGGCCTGCGACTTCGTGGATCTCGCTCAAAAAGCCTTCTACACTCGCCCGGTAGCTCCACTACAGGGCTCGTTTGGGCGACTTTTTGAAGCTTCGCCCACTGTGTCTCGGCTTCCCATCCATCCACCAAACAGCTTCTGAGGAACGCCATCCTGGTAATTGACGCAATAGCAATTTGTGCCGGATTTAGGTTCGAGGATCCCATTTCTACGGAGAACCCAGGGCCCTCGTAAACCGGCCATTCATTATCTGGACGAGCATCTATCCTCCCGCGACCACATTGAGGAGCGGATTGCAGGCTACAGTCCCCTTTCAGGGCCCGGAGAAGAAACCCGCTGTGAAGAGAAAGATTTCCTTTGACAAGGGAGAAGGGCAACTCTTCCGCGCTCAAGGCTCTTCTTCAAGACCGGACTTCCCGATGCTCATGAGCGGCCCGCCCATTTGGCCGCAGCGCCGGAAGGCTTTGGAGTTACCTCGAATTACCAATGTATCCCCACGATGCAATTTTGCCCCAAGTGTAGTGGACACAAGCAGGTCGCGTGCGAAGAATGCGACGGAGCTGGAGAGAAGAAAACGACTGGGCCTGAGGGGGAGGTCCAGTTTCAACCGTGCACGGAGTGTGGGGGAGCCGGGTGGGTAGACTGTCCCCGGTGCTCAGGCCCTGATGGACCGGCTGGCGACGGCCCAGACTTAGATCAGCTAAGCCGTAGGGAGAGTATGTTCTAAAATAACTAATTTTATGATACGCCAACCGTCGGCGTTAAACGGACTTCTCAGCCAATGTGATTGCAACTGGAGTCGGGTCGGAGACGAGATGGTCGTGGCTCCCGATCTGCCTAGACCCGCTTGCAATCCGACGTGTTACCGCTGACCTTCCTCATCTATCGCATGCGAACGGAAACGCCCAGCGGGATGCTCGTTGCCGAAGTAACCACCACGGACCTCCGAAAGACCCGGTACCAGGTCGAGTCGAAGGACGACATTCGAAAAACCCGGCAGGGATACAAGATCGAAACGGCCGGTGGGGAAACCGTGCGTTTTTCAGAAGAGGAAGTAGAGTCGATCAGCGTCGTGGAGGAGTAGGCTGTGCTTGCCGGCCGACCCAGCGAATCGGCCCAATCTGGCCGTATTTTGGCCCCAAAATCTAACAACCGATAATGCAGAGTTATCGGTTGTATTTGGGGCGAATGAGCTCTATCCTGATCTCATCCAAATGACCTCGCGGGGCCGCCTCTGCCCCGCCGGTGGAGTCGGCCTGTGGGAAGCACACCTTATTAATTACGCGTGCGTGCGCGCGTTAGTGCAACCCGCGAGCGAAACTCGTCCGGAACGCTTTCCAGGTCGTCTCCAGCGCCGTTTCTCAGGCTCCATTCTCCACCCGCCCATTTGCCAATGAGCAGCACCGAAGCCCCCAAAGGCACAAATTCCAGCGCGACCGAACCCGAAGATCAGACTGAGGCCGATAATTTGGGTGCACCCGAAGACGAGGACCCCCCTGACGATTCCCGGGCGCTGTCCAGACCGGAAGGCCCCGCTCCCCGTCGCGAACTTGAGGAAAGCCTCGGGCGACTCGAAACGTACGCGACCAACGCCCAGGCAGAAAACACAACGCGCGCCTACGCGGCGGATCTGGAGGATTTTCGCCACTGGTGCCGGCGGGTCGGCCGAGACTGGCTCCCGGCAGATCCTGAAACCGTGGGGCTTTACCTCGGGGCGCGGGCCGAAGAACTGAGCCTTGCCACGCTGGAGCGTAGACTCGCGGCGATCGCGTCGGTACACAAAGAAGAAGGCTATGAGTCTCCCGCCAGCGTGGCCGAAGGGCCTCTGCGCAAAATCTGGAAAGGGTTGGTCCGGGAAAAGACCCGGCGGCAGGACGGCGCCCCTCCCCTCCTCGTCGAAGACCTCAAAGCCATCGTCGAGCACCTGCCTCGCTACTCGGCCTCCGAGGAGGGGCCCACCGGTCGTCTGACGCTCACCTCGCTTCGAGACCGGGCGCTCCTTCTCGTCGGCTGGACCGGGGCGCTGCGGCGAAGCGAGCTGGTCGCCCTCACCACCGAGGACATCCGGTTTATCGAAGGCGAGGGGGTGAACGTCTACGTCCGCCAGTCGAAAGCCGATCAGGAAGCGGAGGGCCAGGTCAAAGGGCTTCCCTACGGCCAGAACAAGGAGACCTGCCCAGTGACGGCGCTTCGCCAGTGGCTTCGGGCGGCTGAAAAAGAGGTCGACGGGACGTTCGACGGCCCCATCTTCCGGCGCTTCTACCGAGGGGAGTCGGTGGGGGACACGGCAATGACCGGCCAGTACGTCTCGACGGTTCTGAAGCGGCATGCTGAGGCCGCGGGATTGGACCCGGAGGAATACTCCGCCCACTCCCTCCGGGCCGGATTCATCACCCAGGCGATCCGTGCAGGGAAGCCGGAGCGGCGGGTCAAAGAACACTCCGGGCACGCCAGCTGGGAGGCGTTCAACCGCTACGTGGAGGAGGCCGGAACCTTCCGGGACAACCCCGCTGAGGACATCGGACTCTGACATCCAACGGCCCCGCCCCCCTGTGGTCGGAGACGGGAGCACGTCCGGGCCCGTCAAGCGCTCCCCTCGGGGGCTCACACCAGAGGCGACACGTCCTTGGGCAGCTTGTCTCAGTCCGTACCCTGGGACGCCCCGCCGTGCGCCCTACTCCCTCCGATCGATCGTACACGAAAACGGCTCTGCGAAATCTCCGGCGTGGCAGCTCTCCAGAGCAATTCACAGCAGATGGGATCGGCAGCCAGGGGCACAACGCTCGGGAGAGGCGAGAACGGCACGTCCCGGAGAGCCGGTGCCCCCATGACCGTTGGACGCGGCCGCACCGAGGCCCCCGATCACAGCCTCAAGGCTGTCCCCGCATCAGGCGCCACGGGCGGGGAGTGATTTTGAGGGCATGGGCGGGACGCTCAGGCATTGTCTCGGGAAGCTGCACGCGAAGGCCCTCGTCCACGCGGCTCCACTCAAGCGGACGGGCCTGCCCAAGAAGACGAATCTCAGTGTTCTCATCGGGCCGGAGTCGGGGAATGGTGACCGAGGCCGACGAAGGCGCATCCAAAAGAAAGGCGTAGATCGTATCCTGCTTGGCCGTGAACCGAACGCGGAGGGAGTCCTGTGCCGTCCTGCCGGTGGCCTCGCACGGACGGGTGTTGTAGATGCCCTCCCCGTGCACGTCCAGCCACTGCCCCAGACCCGTTAGCAATGCACGCTGTACGTCCGGAATGGTGCCATCCGCCTTCGGTCCCACGTTCAAAAGCAGATTTGCGTTTTTCGACACGTTGTCGACGAACAGGTCCACCAGGGCATCGAGGCTCATATAATCCGACTCGGGCTCGTTGGCGTTGTACCCGAACGATTGGCCCATGCCCCGTGTGTTTTCCCATTTGTGGCCAATGAGGCGGTCGATCACGTCGTACTGATACTCCTGCGTGTAGAAGTCGCCCCGCTTACCGCGCGCTTTGCCCCATCGGTCGTTCACAGCCACCGCTTGGCCGCGTTCGTGGGCCTGGTTGTAGTAGTCGGCGATCAGCTCCTTCGACCGAAACTGCTCCGGAGTGCCCCGCCAGTCCCCGTCCAGCCACAGAATCGACGGATGGTATTTGTCGATGAGTTCGCGGGCTTTCACGTTCATGTAGCGGACGTAGTCTTCGCTCAAGTAGGCGGGATGCGGCCCCGAGTATTTCGGCGTGTAGTAGTTGAGCATCGCGTGGTAGGAGGCCCCAAACCGCATGTCCTCGGCGCGGACTGCGTCCGCGAGGTCGCCGATAATGTCCCGCTGCGGGCCCTTGTCGGCGGCGTCCCAATTGGTGTGACGGGAGTCCCACATCGGAAAGCCGTCGTGGTGCTCGGCCACGGGAATGACGTACCGGGCGCCGGCATCCTTGAAGAGGCGGGCCCAGCGTTCAGGATCCCACTTTTGGGCCGTAAAGCGGGAGATGAAGTCCTCATACTCGACCTCGTGACCATAGGTCTCGATGTGGTGCCGGTAGGTCGGCGTCCCCGGCTCATTGTATCGGGCCGGATACCATTCGGCGTATTCCCCACGCGGGGCCCAAGCGGGCACGGCGTACACCCCCCAGTGGATGAAGATTCCGAGCTTTGCGTCGTGGAACCACTCGGGAGTTTCGTGTTGCTCGAGGGACGCGTACGTGGCTTCGTAGGGGAAGCCGTCGTCCTGGGCAGGGGCGGACGAGGCAAGAAGAAAACTACTCACGACTCCGACTGCCAGTCCGAGGACGACCCTCCGGAGCATCGTTGGAACAAGACCGCAAAAAGGACAGAACCGAGGACTGGGAAAAATCAACATGAGACTCAGGGGACGACGAGGCGGGCTCGAGCAGTGCTGCAACGTAACAACTGTGGAGACCTCTTCAAACACCACCGGAACGATATTATGGGGGAGGTTCGGAGTCTTGATACCGGCTATGAAGGATGACTGTAGAATTTCGGGGGATCCGCATCGCCTTCTTGCTCCCCGAAACTCTTCTCTCCCATGGAGCAGGGTCGACCGGCCGGTCGACCCTTCGTCAGTAAATTTGGGGGGCGGTGTACAATAAACCGTCGTAATTGGTATGAGATGCTCTGCTCCGCGACCTCTGTGCGCGGAATGCACACATCGATCATCCGCAAAGGGGATCACTTGCCGCCCCCCTTCCAGGTAACCGTCTTGCTATCCTCAAATCCCATGCGGACCGCCTTCGCGCGGAGCGTGTCGTCCGGGCTCAAGTGAAGAGCGTCCTGATACACCTGCCAGGGCTGATCCGACGCGGTTTTGTAGGCAATTGAGGTGCCCGCCGTGGCCGAGCGCAGCCGAACGTCCCGCGTCCCGTCCCCGACTGGGTCCGCCTGAATTGTGGGCGCCTCCACCCGAGGCTGCTCTCCGTGCGGCGGCCACAGAATGTTCTTCAGAACGGGCTCCGGAATGAGTCCCATGTCGTCCGTACGGCGCCGCCACCGTTGCTCTGCACGACGCAGTTCCGCGAGCTTGTCGGCATAGCGCTCCTTATCGACAAGGTTGTTGATCTCATGCGGATCGGTTTTCGTGTCGTAGAGCTCCTGCATCGGCATCGATTCGGCGAGCCACTGCCAGTGGCGGGACGAGTCGAGGCGTCCTTCCTCCTTGACGCGAAGGATTTCCTGCATCAGGTCCATCCGGTTGCGGTAGGGCAGAAACTGCAAGAAAGGGCGCTCCGGACGGTAGTTGCGGATGTACTTGAAGCGCCCGTCGGAAACGGCCCGGCGGGTGTGACGGGCCGGGTCCATGCGGTCTCGGGAGGCAAAGACATAGTCGCGCGGTGAACCGGCCTGCGGGCCCAAGAAGGGGCGGCCGGCCATGTAGTCCGGCACCGCCACGCCGGCCAGCGAAAGGAGCGTCGGGGCAAAGTCCACGAAGCTAACCAGGCGGTCGGTCGACGCGCCCGGCTCATGTCCCTCCGGCCCCATCCCCTCCGGAAAGCGCACGATCAGCGGCACTCGGATGCCGCTGTCGTACACCGTACGCTTCATGCGGGGCAGCCCCGACCCATGGTCCCCAAAGAAGAACACGATGGTTTCGTCCAAGAGACCGTCCACACGGAGTTGATCCACAATGCGACCGACCTCCTCGTCCACCCGAGCGATGTTATCGTAATTGCGCGCGATGTCGCGGCGCACGACGGGCGTGTCCGGATAATACGGCGGCACGTCGACCGAGTCGGGATCGGTCTTTAAGGGTTTGTCGGCATTAACCCAGACCCGCGACTCGTGAGAGTCAATGAAGTTGAAGACCGAGAAGAAGGGCTGCTCCGGGTCCGGACGGTGTCGCCAGTGGGCGTCGGAATGATTCTCGTCCCAGGCCGTCGCGGGGGGCGCAAACTGGTAGTCCGTCTTGCCGTTGTTGGTGGCATAATAGCCTCGCGTACGCAGGTACTCGGTTACAAAGCGCGCCTCGGGCGGCGGGACGGCCTCGTAGGTTGGAATCCGCAACAGTTCCGGATCCTCGATCGAGTCGAGCGCGGCAGTGCGTCTCATATGCGAATCAGGGGTTGAGCTTTAACGGCAAGGGTTTGTTGGTCGCGTCCCGAA
>JBDGQN010000320.1:0-3992 GCA_042219055.1 Salinibacter sp.
GATGAAGTTGGGCAGCACCCGGCCGTCGTCGGGGCGCATCCGCGGGCCGTACGTGTTGAAGATCCGAGCAATGCGAATGTCGACGTCGTGGGTGCGGTGATAGGCCATGGTCATTGCCTCGGCGTAGCGCTTCGCCTCGTCGTAGACGCTGCGTGGGCCGATCGGGTTGACGTGCCCCCAATACGTCTCCGGCTGTGGGTTTACCTCCGGATCACCATAGACCTCGGACGTTGAGGCCAGCAAGAACGTGGCCCCCTTGACCTTGGCCAACCCGAGCGCATGATAGGTCCCAAGAGCGCCGACCTTCAATGTGTGGATGCCATGGCGGTAGTAGTCCTTGGGGCTGGCGGGGCTGGCCAGATGCAGTACGTGATCAAGCGCGCCGTCCACGTGGATCGGCTGCGTAACGTCCGCCTCAATAGCCGCAAACGAAGGCTTCTCTCGCAAATGGCCGATGTTGTCGGCCGTGCCGGTCAGATAAGTGTCCAGACAGACGATCTCATGGCCATCGCACAACAGCCGCTCGCAGAGGTGCGAGCCGAGGAACCCCGCACCGCCGGTCACCAGCGTTCGCGGCATCAGCGCCTCCCGATCCCGTAGTAGGTGAATCCCATCGCCCGGAGCCGTTCGGGATCGTAGACGTTGCGCCCGTCAAAGAGGTTCGGCGAGCGCATCCGTTGGTGAATTCTTTTGAAATCGGGGGTCCGAAACTCGTTCCATTCCGTCATTAAGACGAGCGCGTCGGCCCCGTCAAGGGCCGTGTACGCGTCATCGGCGTAGGCGATCCGATCGCCAAGCAACTCCTTGGCGGCCCCGTTGGCCTTCGGGTCGTGTGCTGTGACGTGGGCGCCTTCATCCAACAATCGGTTGATGACCGCGATCGACGGGGCTTCCCGGAGGTCGCTGGTGCCCGGCTTGAACGACAGCCCCCAGACGGCGACCCGCTTGTCTTGGAGCTGGCCCTGGAAGTGGTCGCCCAGCTTCTCCACGAGGCGGAGCTTCTGGGCCTCGTTGACCTGGTGGACGGCGTCGCTGATGCGAGCGTGGTAGCCGTGCTCCTGGCCGAGCCGCACGAGCGCCTGAACATCCTTGGGGAAGCAGCTGCCGCCGTAGCCCGTACCGGGGAAGATGAAGGCGTAGCCGATACGTCGATCGGCGCCGATGCCCTTGCGAACCATCTCCACATCCGCGTCCGCCCGCTCACACAGGTTAGCGATCTCGTTCATGAACGAGATCTTGGTCGCCAGCATCGCGTTCGCGGCGTACTTGGTCATCTCCGAGCTGCGGATGTCCATGACGATGATCGGGTTCTCGGAACGGGGCGTAGAGCGCTCGAAACTCGTCGGACACGTGCTCGCTGTCGGTTCCGACAATGACGCGATCCGGCTTCAGGAAATCGCGGACCGCGTCCCCTTCCTTGAGGAACTCCGGATTCGAGGCGACGTCGCAGGGGTGCTCGGTCCGTTCATCGATCAAGTCCCGAATGCGCTCGGTTGTGCCCACGGGTACCGTGCTCTTGGTGACGACGATCTTGCGCTCGTTCATGGCGTCGGCGATCTGCTCGGCCACCCGGAAGACGTCGTCGAGGTTGGCCGAGCCGTCGTCGCGAGCCGGCGTGCCGACGCAGATGAAGATCATCTCGGACTGTCGGACGGTTTGATCGATGTTGGTGGTAAACGAAACGCGCTCCTCAGCGAGGTTCCGTCCCAGGAGTTCACCCAGTTCCGGCTCGTAGAACGGAGCTTGGCCGCACTGGAGCTGCGATATGCGCTGTTGGTCCGTGTCCATGCAGACGACGTCGTTGCCGCTCTCCGCGAAGCAGACGCCGGTCACCAAGCCGACAAACCCCGTGCCAATAATGCCAATCTTCATGCGCCCCACCTGACCTTATCCTTGACAGCAGCCCGAGAGATCACACTGGCCTCGAGTCGCCTTGGTTTATCTGTCTGATTGCCCTACTCTGATGACGTTTGTGCCGCCAGCTGGATGAGACCAGTCAAGCCTGGACATCCGCCATCTCCTGAAAGCGGGGCTGGCGTTCCACCAACTCCTCATAGTTGCCCGAGGCCACGATCTGTCCCCCATCGAGCAGATAGATGATATCACAGTCGCGAATCGTGGTCAGCCGATGGGCGATGATCACGAGCGTCCTGGTCGCCGCCACGTTGCGAATCGCCTCGAACACCGCCTGTTCCGTGACACTGTCCAGGGCGCTCGTCGCTTCGTCCATGACGAGCACTGCGGGATCGTGATAGAGCGCCCGGGCGATCCCGATACGTTGGCGCTGCCCGCCCGACAAGCGGACGCCTCGCTCCCCGATCTCGGTCGCGTAGCCGTGGGGTAGCTCCTGTGTGATGAAATCATGGATGTTGGCCAAGCGAGCCGCCTCTTCGACAGCGGTTTGATCAATCTCGTCGGGCGGCACGGCGAAGGCGATGTTGCTGGCAACCGAGGAATCGTGGAGGAAGATTTCTTGGGGGATATATCCGAGGTTGCGCTGCCATCGGATCCGATTGTCCTCGGTGATCGCCGTCCCGTCCACCGACATCTCGCCCGCATCCGGGACCAGAAGCCCCAGGATCACGTCGGCAAGTGTCGTCTTGCCCGCGCCCGTCTTGCCGACGAACGCTACCGAACTCTGGGCTTGGATCGTGAGGTCCACGTCCGCTAGTGCGGGCCGAGCGGCACCCGGGTAATGGTACTTAATGCCGCGCAAATCGAGCGAGTCATGGAAGGGTAGAGGGACCGGTGGCACCCCAGGGCGCGAGCTGAACGGGTTGTCTGAGACGCCTTCGAGTTCCTCATGGATGGAGTCCAATACGGTGGCGTTGAATCGGGCCTTGGCGGCGCCTTGGAAGACCTGCTGCAACGAGGGCATGAGGCGATAGCCGGCGAAGGCGTAGACCCCCGCCAAGGGCAGCACTTGGCTCAGATCGAGCCCCGCCGCCAACAGATAGAGGACGATAACGAGAAGCCCCCCGAAGGCGAGCAGCTCCATCCCGAACCGCGGGATCTGATTGATGACGGCGTTCGTCGCCTGGGCGTGACAGAAGCGCTTGGAAGGGCTTGAATAACGGTCGAGCATCAAGGGTTCCCGCCCGAGCAGCTTGAGCTGTTTGATCCCGCCGAAGGCCTCATTGGCGATACGGAAGCGCTCCTCGTTCGCCCGGAACCGATCACGGCCCAGCCGATGGAGCCAGGTGCGCACGCCCAAGTAAAGGATTCCATAGGCTCCGCCGAGCACGAGAGCGACGATGAGCGCGAGCAAGGGATCAATGGCGACGAGAAAGCCCAGGATCGTCAGCGCGACGATGCCCCGCGCCAGCGCCCGTAGCCCTGGAATCATTATGCCGTTGGTGAGCTGCCCCACTTCTTGGAGGATGTTCTTGCCGAGGTCGGCGGTGTTGCGATTGAGGAAGAAGACGTACGGGCGTTGCAGGTAACGGCCCATCAGCCGATGGGACAACGCATGATAGCGCATCCAGGAGAAGCGCATCAGCCCCCAGATCATGAGCGCCTTGAGCGTGTTGCTGGCCGTCAAGACGAGCAACACGCCGATTCCGGTGACGAAGAGGAAGCGGTTCTCGCTGCGAAACCCGAATGTATCGTAAAACCAGGTAAGGATTTGGCTGTTGTGCACGGATTCCGGATCCGCCACGAGTGACAGGAACGGCATAATCGACGCGATGCCGCCGACCTCGGCAAAGGCCGTGGCGAGGACAGCGGCAAACAAGAGGTAGAGGCGTTTTCGTTCGTGGTTGTTGAGAAGGGCCAAAAACTTGCGCGCTACCGAAATCATCGCTCTAGGATCAAGGTTGGTGGGTTAATGTGCAAGGTCGGGTGTCCGGGGGCGGAGTTCAAGGTTCAAAGTGCAAAGTGCAAGGTTCAAAGTTCGGAGTTCGAAGTGCAAAGTTGAACGGCACGCCAACTTCATTCTCAGCCGTCCTTGCCCCGCAGGTAGCGCATGAACCCGATGATCAGGCGTTTGGCCT
>JBDGQN010000321.1:0-5564 GCA_042219055.1 Salinibacter sp.
TCCTGCGCCCGGCGCAGCTTGGCCGCCGCCACCATCTTCATGGCCCGCGTCACCTGCTTGGTGTTCTCCACCGAATCGATCCGGTTCCGAATATCGCGAAGATTCGCCATCGGTCAGGCGGTTGAAAGTGGTGAGTAGTGACGGGGGTCGCGTTCGGGCAACGAGCTGGAGCGGCGGGCAGAAGCAGAGTCCCACCGTTCGAGTCAAGACTCAGGAGTCATGACTTAAAATCACGCAGCCGCTGCCTCCAGCACGTCCTCTTCTTCTCCTTCTTCCTCTTCGGCGTACACGTCGGCCAAGTCTTCGGCGACAGATTCGAAGGCCTCCTCGGCCGTGTCGGTCAGTGTCTCCGTCTCCCGAATCTCGGCGAGTTCCTCTTCGTGCCGAAGGCGAAGTCGCTCGATGTACTCCTCCTCGAACTCTTCGATGTCGTCGATCTCCACCTCGTCGAGGTAGCCGTTGATGGCGGCGTAGATGATGGCAATCTGCTCCTCGACCGGCACCGGCGAAAACTGATCCTGATTCAGAATTTCGACCAGCCGCTCTCCGCGATTGAGCTGTTGCTGCGTCGACTCGTCGAGGTCGGAGCCAAACTTGGCGAAGGCTTCCAGTTCGCGGTACTGTGAGAGGTCGATGCGGAGCGTACCGGCCACCTCCTTCATGGCACTTACCTGCGCCGCCCCGCCGACGCGAGACACCGAGGTCCCCACGTCGATCGCGGGGCGAATGCCCTCATTGAAGAGATCCTTCTCCAAATAAATCTGCCCGTCCGTAATCGAGATTACGTTCGTCGGGATGTACGCCGACACGTCCCCCGCCTGCGTCTCGATGACCGGCAGGGCCGTGAGCGACCCACCGCCCTCCACCTTGTCTTCAAGGGTGTCCGGTAGGTTGTTCATCTGCGCCGCCACGCTGTCCTCGTTGATAATCTTGGCGGCGCGTTCCAGGAGGCGGCTGTGGAGGTAGAAAATGTCGCCCGGGTAGGCCTCGCGTCCCGGCGGACGGCGCAGCAGGAGCGACAGCTCGCGGTAGGCCACAGCCTGCTTCGAGAGGTCGTCGAAGCAGACGAGCGAGTCGCGCCCCGTATCGCGGAAGTACTCGCCGATGCAGGCCCCGGCGAACGGCGCAATGTACTGCAGGGGGGTGGGCATGGAAGCAGAGGCATTGATAATCACCGTGTGCTCCATGGCGCCGTTGCGTTCGAGGTCCCGCTGAACCTGCGCGACCGTCGAGTCCTTCTGCCCGACGGCCACGTACACGCAGTAGACCGGCTCGCCGCTCTCGGTCTTCTCCTCGTGCGTCTTCTTCTGATTAATGATCGTGTCGACGAGCACCGCCGTCTTCCCTGTCTGCCGGTCGCCGATGACGAGTTCACGCTGGCCCCGCCCAATCGGAATCATCGAGTCGATGGCCTTAATGCCGGTCTGCAGCGGGTCCTCCACGGGCTCGCGGTAGATGACGCCGGGGGCTTTCCGCTCCAGGGGAAGCACCGTCTTCTCTCCTGCGACGGGACCTTCCCCGTCGAGCGGGCGGCCGAGCGGGTCGATGACGCGTCCGAGCATATTTTCGTTGACGCCGACGGACGCGATGCGGCCGGTGCGGCGGGCCTCATCCCCTTCGCTCACCGCATCCACATCGCCAAAGAGCACCACCCCGACACTGTCTTCCTCGAGGTTCAAAACCATGCCCTCCACGTTCTGCTCGGGAAACTCCACAAGCTCACTGGCCTGCGCGTTGCTCATGCCGTAGAGGGTCGCGATGCCGTCGCCGGCCTCCAATACGGTCCCGGCCTCGTACTCCTCCGCCTCGGTCTCGAAGTTGCCAAGTTCACGACGGAGAATATCGGTTACCTCGTCGGGTCGGATCGTGCCGTTGGACATAAAGTGTTCAAAGATTGAATGATCAAGTCGTCGAGAGCGCGAGGCGACGAGAGGTCGACTCTGATCGGCGCGGCTCGCACGTCGAAGCAGAAACTCGGAGCGGCGTCCGTGTCTTCCGTATTGCGTATCGGGGAGCGCGAAAGAGAATGCGCCCTACGCAACACATTCTAGCCCGCCTCTCCGTTGGCCTCGATCGAGAGGGTCGTATTGCGAAAGCGATCGCGGAGTTCATTGAGTTGGCTGCGCACGCTCCCGTCAAAGACCCGATCTCCAATTTGAATCACGAGCCCCCCGATCAGGTCCGGGTTCTCTTCCAGGTGGAGACGAACGTCTTTCCCCGTCTTCTCTTCGAGGGCCTCCACCAAGGCCTCCCGGTCGTCGTCGGCCAAGGGGTGAGCCACCGTCACTGTCGCGTCCACAATGCCTCGGTGTTCGTCCCGCAGCGACTGGTACTGATCGAGAACGTCCTTCGTTAAGGTTTCCCGGTCTTTTTCCACCAGGAGTCGAAGGAAATTTACCAGCAGGTCCTCCACCGTCTCCCCCAGGAGCTTCTGGATAATCGTATCCTTCTTCTCCTTCGGGATCACCGGGCTTTCGAAGAAGCGCGACAGCTCGCGGTTCGACTCGATGCTGCGACGAAGCATGAGAACATCCTCGTCGAGGGCTTCGAGCACACCGGTCGCATCGGCTTCCTGGTAAAGCGCGGTGGCGTACCGTCGGGTAACCGTGCGCTGACTCATACAGCTACTATGATTAAAAGGTTGAACGTCAAAACGTTGGAACGCTCAACCTTCAAACGTTCAACGTTCCAACGCATCAGTTCGTCGGGAAGTCCTCAAGAGCATCGTGCACCAGTTCGCGATGCCGATCTCGATCCAGATCTTCCTTCACGACCTTGCTGGCCGCCTCAATCGCCAGATCGGCCACCTCGTCACGAAGCTCCTGAAGCGCGGCCTGCTTCTCCCGCTCAATCTCGGCCTGGGCCTGCTCCTTCATCTGCTGGATGCGCCGTCGCGTCTTGTCCTCTTCCTCCTCCCGCAACTCCTCGGCCGATTCGCGGGCCTCGCGGAGAATCTCTTGGGCCTTCTGCTCGGCTTTGCGGCGCTCTTTTTTGTTTTCGGCCTGAATTTTCTGGGCCTCTTCGAGCGCCTCCTCGGCCCGCTCGATGGAGCTCTCGATTTCTTCCTCCCGCTCTTCGAGGGCTTCAGTGATCGGCCCCCATCCGAAGCGGTACAGAATGTACAGGAAGATGAGGAACGCGACGGTCTTCCAGAAGATGAGCCCGAGAGAAGGGGTAACAAGGCTCTGGGCAAGCAGGGCAGTCATGGCAATGTGGAAAGCAAGCTACAGGCAGGGAAAACAGAACGGACCGATGAATCAGCCCCTGTTCGGCACGCGACCTCCCTCCCAGCTCCTACGGCCCCTGTCAGTCATTGAGGATCCTCGCAGAAAACATCCCCAAGCGTATACTGGAAGCCGACTCTCACCTCGGGGAACGATGCCGTTCCCCGAGACCGGAGCCCGTCGGCAAGATCATACACGGGTGCCGGGGACGAACTGGGAGCCGGAAATAAGGGGGACGACTGACGCTATCCGAGAAAGACGAGAAGAAGGCACACAATCAGGGCGAGCAAGGCCACACCTTCAATCAGGGCGGCAGAAATAAGCATGAGGCCTCGGATGTCACCGATGGCCTCCGGCTGGCGGGCCGCCCCTTCCATCGACGAGCTGGCCAACCATCCAATACCGACGCCGGCGCCGATGGCTGAGATGCCAGCGCCAAGTCCGGCGGCGAGATTAGCGAGAGCAGCAGGATCCATAGTGTATCGTGTATTAGGGTGAGTGTGCAGCTACGAGTGAATGCAACAAAGGGTACGACGTGTGCCAACGCCCCTGCGTCAGGCCGGGGTCGTTTGCAGGGTTTCCTCAACCTTCTCCTCTACGGCTTCGAGGCGCTGTTTGGAAGCGCCCTCGCCTGACGGCGCCGTATCGGCGGCTTCCGCGTCGTGTTCACCGGAATGGTGCTCCTCGACAGCCATGCCGATGAAGAGCGCCGAGAGAATGGTGAACACGTACGCCTGAATGAAGGCAACTAGCAGCTTCAGCAGCAAGATAAAGACGGTGAATCCTATGCTAATGAGGGTGCTTCCTCCAACCACCAGGTTTCCGACGAGCGGCCATCCCTCCAGCAGGACCGACAGGTCCCCGAAAAGGACGTTCATGATGAAGATGAGCCCGAGGAGGCTGAAGATGATCAGCGCCCCGCCCAGCATATTGGCAAAAAGACGAATGGCCAGCGCAAAGTGCCGCATGACGAGCCCGATGATCTCGATCGGCACCATAATGATCCGCACGGGAATGGGCGCCTCCGGCGGCCCCGTGAGGAGCTCCTTGTAGTAGTCATTCGAACTGTATAGAAGCACGATCACGAAGGTCATCATCGCCATCACACCGGTGACGGCGATGTTGGACGTCGCAGCCCCCGCAAGGGGTACGAGCCCAAGAATGTTGGCGACCAGTATGAAGAAAAAGGCCGACAAGAGGTAGGGAAGAAACGTCCGCCATTTCTCTCCCGGGATATTGGGCTTGGCAATCTCATCACGGACGAAGACCACCAGCACCTCCATCATGTTTTGCAGGATGCCCTGCGGCGCCTCCGTACGGCCCACTCCGCGCTTATAGCGCTGGGCAAGAACAATGAAGACCCCAAGCACAATCGCCATGGCCAGGAGGCCGAAGACGAAGTGCCGCGAAATGGAGAAATCCCCGATAATATGTCCTTCGGTCCGGACGACGGACTGATGAAGATGCTTCTTCGCGGCGATGGCCTCTTTGAGGGCCGCCTCATCGGTAATGAGTTTTCCATGTCCTTCCTCTTCCCCATGTCCCTGTAGCCCGTAGGGACCATGCAGAAGCATGGCTTTCGTATTCCAGTAAGCGTCCACCCCCAGGGCGCCGTCCGCCGTACGGACGAGCATGATGCGGGGCAACTCGATCTTCTTAGGCCCGACGCTCAGGTAGTAGCCATCGGAGGCGTGACCGAGGATTGCGTCGTTGACGATGCTTTCAATCGTGACCTCGCCGTCGGCCGCGGCTGCATTCTCCGGTATCACCGAGAGGGTCAGGCTCAGCCCAATCAGGACAGCCACGAGTCCAAAAGATCGGAGACGAGCGATCATAGATCTCGTCATACTACAGCGTTGGAAAAGAGAACCGTCGTTCAAACATCGGTCAGGATTCCGGCACTCCCCGGTCCATGCGACGAACCAGGACGCGTACTTCAGCGATTGTGCTCAGAATGAACAGGGCGACCACTGTGCCCACGAAGGCACCCGTGTGCACCGGGACGTACTGGAGCACCAGCGCCACAGCCACAAACGCCAAGGCCATTCGCGCCCCTAAACCCCCAAGTTCCAAAACAAAGAATTTATGCCGATCAGCCCCCTGATGGGCAAGGTGGTGCGTCACCCCGCGAGCGGCGGCGTGGAGCCCAACGACCCCGATCCCCAATCCAACTCCGAGCCACCACGAGTATGCCATCGCCCTGCCGGCATTACACCGATCCCCGCAAAGATGCGAGAACGAGACACTGTCGGATAAATTTCGTCGCCTTGAAGCTATGGGTCCGGGCAATAGAGGACTTATGAGAACCGGTGAATCGCAAATGAAAGTATTTCGCAGGTG
>JBDGQN010000322.1:0-9558 GCA_042219055.1 Salinibacter sp.
CGTACGGAGTCGGGACTTGAACGTCCGTGCCGAAGACGGCCTCGAACATGTCGATCTCCTCCGTCAGGTGAATGTCATCTCCCTTGCGGTCGAAGCGGGGATGATTTCCGACCTCGAAGGTGACGTAGAGGTCCCCGCGCTCTCCCCGAGGGCCGCGCTGGCCGCGGCCCTTCAGACGAATCTTGGTGCCGTCCTTTACGCCCGTCGGAATCTTGAGGCGAATCGACTCGCCGGTCGGCAGCTCCACCTTGCGACGGCCGCCCTCTAGGGCCTGTCGGAACGAAAGCTTCAGGGTCGTCTCAATGTCCTGGCCGCCCCGTCGGTGCTGTCGCTGTTGCTGCTGACGTTGCTGTTGCCGACGCTGCTGTTCGAACGGATCGCGGCCGCGGCTTCGGGTACGTCCCCGTCCGGCGCCCCCACCGAAGAAGCTCTCGAAGATGTCGCCGAGGCCGCCCCCACGGCCGCCGAAGACGTCGTCGAAGTTGCCCTGTTCGAAGCGCACTTCGGGGCCTCCGCGCCCGGGCTGGCCCCACGCGCCGCGGCCGCCTCCGCCGCCTCCGAAGCCTCCGCCGCCTCCGAAGCGGCGCTGGGCGTCGTACTGCTGGCGCTTCTCCTCGTCCGAGAGAATCGAGTAGGCCTTCTGAATTTCCTTGAACTTCTCCTCGGCGTTCGGGTCGTCCGGGTTACGGTCCGGATGGTGCTTGCGCGCGAGCTTGCGGTACTTTTTCTTAATCTCCTCCTGGCTGGCGTCTTCGTCGACGCCGAGCACGTCGTAGAGGTCTTTGGTCTGCGGCATAGCGGCGAATGGCGAGGTCGGGTGATCGAGTAGGCGAACCAGGCCTTAGGGCCTGCCAACAGCAGGCGAAGCCCTTCTGGGTCCTTACCCTCTTAACAGAATTCATGCCATAGCGTTCAGTGAGACGAAATGACGGCCCCCCCCGTGTCATCCCGTCCGATCCAGAAAGTTCTCGTGGCCAACCGCGGGGAGATTGCCGTTCGCGTCCTGCGCACCTGTCACGAACAGGGGCTCGACACCGTGGCCGTCTACAGTGAGCCCGACCGCGCGGCCCCTCACGTGCGCCGGGCCGACGAGGCCTACCACGTCGGCCCCGCCGAAGCGAGCCAGTCCTACCTCGATCAGGAGAAAATCATTGACGTGGCGCACCAAAGCGGGGCCGACGCCATCCACCCCGGCTACGGCTTCCTCTCGGAGAACGCCGACTTCGCGGAGGCCTGCGCGGAGGCGGACGTGCACTTCGTGGGCCCGCCCCCCGAGGCCATCCGGGCGATGGGCGACAAGACCGCCGCGCGGCAGCTCATGGAGAAGGCCGGCGTGCCGATGGCCCCCGGCACCACCGACGCCGTGCAAAGCACCGACGAGGGCGAGCGCATTGCCGAAGAGATCGGCTACCCGGTGCTCATTAAGGCCGCGGCGGGCGGCGGCGGGAAGGGCATGCGCATCGTCCACGAGCCCGAGAACTTCGCCGGCGCGATGGACCGGGCGCAGGGCGAGGCCGAGTCCTCGTTCGGCGACGGGCGCGTCTTTATCGAAAAGTACATCGAAGAGCCGCGCCACATCGAGTTTCAAATTCTGGCCGACTACCACGGCCACACGATCCATCTCTTCGAGCGGGAGTGCTCCATCCAGCGCCGCCACCAGAAGGTGATCGAGGAGGCCCCCTCGTCGGTCCTCACGCCCGAGGTGCGCCGCGAGATGGGCGAGGCGGCGGTGGCGGCGGCCGAGTCCTGCGGCTACCGGAACGCGGGCACGGTCGAGTTTCTGGTGGACAAGGACCTCAACTACTACTTCATGGAGATGAACACGCGCCTGCAGGTGGAGCACCCGGTGACGGAGTGGATCACGGGCGTCGACCTCGTGGCCGAGCAGATGCGGGTGGCGCAGGGCGAAGAATTGGGCTACACGACCGATGACCTCTCGATCGACGGGCACGCCGTGGAGAGTCGCGTCTACGCGGAGGATCCGGCGTCGAACTTCCTGCCCGATCCCGGCCCGCTGAAGCGCCACGCGGCCCCCTCCGGCTTCGGCGTGCGAGTGGACGCGGGGGTGGAGGAGGGCGGCGAGGTGCTCATTCACTACGACCCGATGATTTCGAAGCTCACGACGTGGGGCCGCGACCGCTCCACGGCCATCGACCGCATGATCCGCGCGCTCGACGAGTACGAGGTGGCAAGCATGGCCACCACCATCCCTTTCTGCCGCTTTGCGATGGAGCACGAGGGCTTCCGAGCGGGCGACTTTACCACACACTTCGTGGACGAGGAGTTCGACCCGTCGGCCCTGGAGCTCGAGGACCCGGAGCGGGACAAACTCGCGGCCCTCGCGGCCACGCTCTACTACCGGCGGACGCAGGAAGCGGAGGCGCCCACGATTGCGGCGGGGGACGGGCAGGCGGGCCCGAGCCCATGGCGGGGTCGGCGGCGGCACACGTCGTAGAGGTTGGCTCGTTCACATGTACCCTGTCGCGAAATTCCCATGCTACCTCGTCGTCCTGAGGCTGGGTCGAGCGGAGATCCTCCGTCAAAAGCACGCATCCGCAAAACCCTCCACTAACACGTCATCCTGCACAAGGCATCCTGACCACCGTCATGGATGCCGCGATGTGGGATATTTCTGAAGTGAGCAGCCATTTCTCGACCAGTAGGACGTGCGTTTTGGAGGGAGACGGCCCCCAAATCCGTTAGCCCGATCCATTGGGACACGACGCGCCTCCTCTCGCCCGTTTTTTGAGACCATCGGTTGGATGTATCGAGCGCACTTTTGCCGTGTTCAACGCACGGAACGTGTTTCCTACTGTGGATGGCGTTGTGGATAAGTCCCATAACGGAGATACGTGACCCTGGTAGCACGGACAATAACAGAACCAACCGCTGCTTTCTTCGCCGGATCGGTCACCGTCAGCCGCGCATAATGGATATCCGTTATTTCTTTTTGTTGGGACGGCCTGTGTGTAGGTTGTGGATAAGTTGAGAATGGTCCGATGTCCCGTTCCCCCATGCCCAACGTTCGCCTCGCCCCCATCGCCCCCCGTCACGCCGACGCGGTGCAGAACCTGGCGTCCCACCCCGACGTGCTGGCCACCACGAACCTGCCGGAGCCCTACCCCGACGACGGCGCGATTACGTGGATCGAGGCCGTGCAGGAGCAACGCGAGGTGGGCAGGGAGTACCCCTTCGCGATCCTGAACGACGAGACGCTCGTGGGCGTCACCGGACTGCGGGACGTGACTGATGACCGGGGCGAGGTCGGCTTCTGGATCGGGAGGCCGTACTGGAACCGGGGGTACGCCACCGCGGGGACCCGTCAGCTTCTTGCCTTCGCGTTCGGCAATCTCGGACTGGGGGAGGTGTTTGCCCGGCCGCTCAAGCGGAACACCCCCTCCCGCCGCGTGCTGGAGAAGCTCGGCTTCACCACCGTCGCCGAAGAGATGCACGAGCATCCGAAGTGGACCGCGGACGACCCGGTGGTGCGCTACGAGTTGACGCGGCCCGACGGGCGCTCGGACACGGAATAATGCGCAGGGCTCGGACCGCGCCTCTCCCCGAACACCTGCTGGTCTTCCGCTCATGCCACTCCGTCCGCTCGGCCTTCGTGGACGACGCTGATCGCCGGGACTGCCCTCGCGTGGGCGGGGATCAGTGTGCTCGTGATGGTGCAGGTCGCCGCACGACGCCGACGAGCGGTTCGACGGCCGCGTGTCTGTGCTCGTGAACGAGGGGACCTTCTCCACCGCTACGCTCTTCGCCGCGGCTGTCAAAGAGCGGGGGATCGGGGCACTGGTCGGGCGGGAAACGGGCAGCCCGGCTGGGTTGCGTTTGGGGAGAAGGTGGCGACACGGCTGCCGAACAGCAGGCTTTTGCTTCTGGTTGTCTCCACGCGCTATCAGTTCGGGGAGAAGCCGCTGGGCTGGCCCTCGCGCGGCGTCCGACCGGATCGTCGGGTGCCCCGCGATCTGCCGGCCCGAGTTCGCGGGACCGATCCCACCCTGGAGCGTGCACGGGCGCTCGATGCCTCGTGAGCGCATCCTCAGAATGAGCCGCTCACCTTGTATGGGCTATAGTGCTTCGAGGGCTCGTGTTGTGGCTGAGGAGGCAGCCGCATCCACGGCCACTTCGTGTCGCCGGCTCCCAATCGACCACGAAGGCGTTCGATAGCCCCCCACTTCATCGAAGTAGACCTTAGAACGTAAATCTCCCCGCATCCGCCGAAGCCGACAGTAGTGGGGCACTCTCTCCGGGACAATCTTCTTCCGTCAGATCCGGAGACCTCTTGTCCCAACAGAGCCCGTTAAGGCTGCACTAAAAGCCCTGAGACTGCACTCCTCAATCCGCAAAATCGCGATTGAGGGCGCACTACGGAAAAATGCCCATCTGCTCGTAGGAGGTCGCAATCTTGTCGATGGCATTGACGAAGGCCGCCGTGCGCGTGTCCACCTCCTTCTCTTCCCGGATGCCTCGGATTTCGTCGTAGGCTTGTGTCATCGTATCCTCCAGCCCCGAATTTACGAGGTCACGCTCGCCGGCCCCAAAACTCACCCGTTCGATGAGCGTCGACATCAGTTCTTCGTCGAAGTCCTCCGCGGTCAATTCGTCGACGGCCCGGAGAATGCGCTGCGCATTCCGCTCTTCGAACCGGCGGCTCATGCGGCCGTGCCGCATGTGTGACAGGTTGCGCAGCCATTCGAAGTACGACACCGTCACCCCTCCCGCGTTGAGATAGACGTCGGGAATGATCATGACGTGTTTCTCCCGAAAAATGTCATCGGCCTGTGAGGTGACGGGCCCGTTGGCCGCCTCGGCGATAATCGTGGCCTGGATGTTGGGCGCGTTGTCGGCGGTGATGACGCCTTCGAGCGCCGCCGGAATGAGAATGTCGCAGGGAAGTTCGAGGGCCTTGGCGGAGGTCTCAATGTTTTCGGCCCCGGGGAAATTGAGAATCGACCCATTGTCCTCGCGGTGGGCCACCACGTCGTCGACAGCAAGCCCATTTGGGTCGTAGATGGCCCCCTCGATCTCAGCGATCCCGACGATGTCGGCCCCTCCCTCGTCATCCAGAATTCTGGCGGCGTGGTAGCCCACATTGCCAAGGCCCTGGATGACGATACTTTTGCCCTCCAGACCGGGCTCCAGACCAAAACGCTTCATGTCCTCCTCGTAACTGCAGGCCTCCCGCACACCGTAGTACACCCCCCGACCGGTGGCTTCCGTGCGCCCGCGCACGCCTCCCTGTCCCACCGGCTTCCCCGTCACACAGGCCAGGGCATTGAGGTCTTCGTCCCCGATCTGATTGAACGTATCCATGATCCATGCCATCTCGCGCTCGCCAGTGCCGTAATCGGGAGCCGGCACGTCGGTCCCCGGCCCGATAAAGTCTTTGCGGGCAAGCTCGAAGGTGTACCGGCGCGTGATGCGCTTCAGCTCGGCCGTCGAGTAGTTGCGCGCGTCGATGCATACGCCGCCCTTCGCCCCGCCGAAGGGGACATCCACAATGGCGCACTTGTAGCTCATAAGCGCCGAGAGTGCCATGACTTCGTTGACGTTCACACTGGGGGCGTAGCGGATCCCGCCCTTCGTGGGCTGCATGTGGTGGCTGTGCTCTCCCCGGTAGCCCCGAATGACCTGAATGGTGCCGTCGTCGCGCCGGAGGGGAAACTCGAAGCGAATAATGTTGTCGCAGGCCCGAATCTGATGGAGAACCCCCCGATCATGCTCCGTCTGGATCGCAGCTCGATCAAACATCTGGTTCACTTGACCAAAAAAGCCCGATTCAGCCTGGGCGTTCGTCTGGGAGGAGGCTTCCATGGAGAATGGGGGGACGTTGTGAAAAGGAGAGCGGTACTCGCATGAAAATGAGCACACCACCGAACTGCAAGCGCTTCCAGGTCCGTTCGTTGCGAAATCACGCCTTCGCGAGCGGGACGCTGCGCCGGGAGCTCTTTCCGTGAGACCGAACGGCCCGAGGAGCCCGTGCGGCGTGTGTCCGACCGAGCGCTCGGGAACGAAAGGCGATCTCCATAAGAATCCGCCGAGAAGTTGCTACTGTTCGGGGACCTTTGTTAGACTCACTACCGGAGCCCTTCGCTTTTCACTGCCCTCTGGTCGATTCTCCCCGGACCGTGCCCGAATCCGTGCTGCTCAACATCACCCTCGTCATCGTGCTGGGCGTCGGCGCCCAGTGGGCAGCGTGGCGGTTCCGACTGCCGTCCATTCTGCTGTTGCTCCTGGTCGGATTTGCCGCTGGGCCGGTGCTGGGGCTCCTCAATCCGCAGTCACTGCAGGGCGACTGGCTCTTTGCCTTCGTGTCCCTGTCCATCGGCATTATCCTGTTTGAGGGGGGATTGAGCCTCCGTCTCTCGGAGCTGCGGGAGGTGGGGACGACCGTGCTCAACCTCACGACAATTGGGACCCTCATCACCTGGGGCCTCGGCACAGCGGGGGCTCACTATCTGCTGGCGTACAACCTCCCCCTCTCGATCCTCATCGGGGCCATCCTCGTAGTGACCGGCCCGACGGTCGTTGTGCCCCTCCTCCGCCACGTGCAACCGAAAGGACGGGTGAGTACCATTGCGAAATGGGAAGGTATCACCATCGATCCAGTGGGGGCCATCCTGGCCGTGCTGGTCCTCGAAACGCTGCTGTTGCTGAACGAGCCGGGGCACGCGGGGGCCAGTGCCGCCATCGAGCACGTCGCCGTCGGCCTCGGGCTCCAGATCTTCGTGGCCCTGGGGGTGAGCGTGGCCGCCACCATGCTCCTCATTTTCGTGCTGCGGCGGCGCCTGGTGCCCGATTTTCTCCGAAACGCGGTCACCCTCATGGTGGTCGTCGCGGCCTTCGTCACCGCCAACGTGCTCCAGCACGAATCCGGCCTACTCACAACCACAATCATGGGCATCGCGCTGGCCAACCAGCCGTTCGTGTCGGTGCAGCGCATCGTCGAGTTTAAAGAGAACCTGCAGGTGTTGCTCATCGGGTCGCTGTTCGTACTCCTGAGCGCGCGGCTGGAGCTGAGTGCCCTGGCATACATCGACCTGGGCGTGCTCGTGTTTTTGGGCCTGCTGGTATTCGTGATCCGCCCCCTCTCTGTCTTCGTTTCTACGATCGGGTCGACGCTGAACTGGGAAGAGAAGGCGTTTCTGTCCTGGATGGCGCCGCGGGGCGTGGTAGCCGCCGCGGTGGCCTCGCTGTTCGCCTTCCAACTGCGACCGGTCTACACGAGCGCAGTGGACGGCATGGTGCCCGTCGTGTTCGCCGTCATCGTGGGCACGGTGGCCATCTACGGCCTCACCGCAGCCCCGCTGGCCCGGTGGTTCGGACTGGCAGACCCGGACCCGAACGGTCTCCTGTTCGTCGGGGCGGCCCCATGGGTCCGCACGATTGCCCAAAGTGTGCAGGCCATGGGGGTGTCCGTCTCCCTGATCGACAACAATCCGAATCACGTGCGGGATGCGCAGGACGAGGGCCTCGACGCCCACAAAGCCAACGTGCTCTCCGAGACGGTCCTCGACGAGATTGACCTCTACGGCGTGGGCCGTCTCCTCATCACCATCCCGAACGACGAGGTCGCCTCCCTGACGGCCCTCCACTTCTCCGACGTGTTCGACTCGACGGACATCTATCAGCTCGCCGCCGGCCCCGAGAGCCGACACGGCACCGAAGGAGTCATGCCAAAGCACCTCCGCGGGCGCCCCCTCTTCGGCGAAACGACCAACTACGAGTCGCTGAAGGAGCACGCGGAACGGGGCGACGAAGTGAAACTCCTCGAACTGACCGACGACTTTGCCGGGGACAAGCAGCAGGAATACTACACGGCCGACGACCTCTCGCCTCCCAACGACGAGTATACCATTGTCCCCCTCTTCCTCGTCTCCGACGGCGATGCGTTGGAGGTCATCTCCGAAATGGACCAGTTTCGGCTGAGGCCCGAAGATCGGCTGCTCGCCCTCGTCGGCACCGGACCGGACGTGCGGCCCACCGACGGTGCCGACACCGACGCTCTTCCTGGGGAAAAAACGGTATTCGAAATTGCGGATCCGGCGGAGGCCCCCGCCCCCGAAGCGGAGACCCCGAGCTGAACCAGGGGGGCGCTATTGCGGTGCAGTTCTCCGACGCGGAAACTTTCTGCGACCGGCTCGTTTCACCATACGTCTTTCATCCCGACGGCAGCGGTGCCATGTGCCTCGCTCGCTCCATTTCGTCCTGCGTCGGTCTGGTGGGACTCTGGACCGTGCTTTTGCTCGGGGGAATTGCTCCCGAAGGGCCGTCGACCTCTACCGCCCCCGCCGTCAGGGGAGGTGCCCAGCCGAACCAGCCAGCGGCCCACGTTCAGCAAGCATCGTCTACGTCGAATACGGAACCTGCTTCCCGCCATCTGCCCTCGGTCGGAGACATCCGTACGTCGGGGGAAACTGAAGTCGACGAACGGCCTGGCACGCTCGGTCCCTCCCCGACCCTCACCTTCTTCGCGTTCCCGTCTCTCGAGCGCACCCGCAACGTAGGCCGAATAGGTCGTTGCCTTGAGGAGACCCACTCTTTTCTTTGTGTCTTCCTCTGTTGAGTCTCGCACAGGGGGCTCCCGTTTCCAGAAGGATAGACACAGCTCTTCTGGGGACGGGCGTCATAGGACCAGGCCCCCGAAGTCATTCTTCGCCGCCTGCTCAACGGCGGCTCCCCATCTGTAGGCGCTTCACAGCGCACCGCCCCTGTCATAACACTGCGAGACTCAGATTTATGGCTTCCGACTCTCAAACTTCTTCCCCCAACGACGAAGACCCATCAACCCGATTCGCCTTCAATTTCCTTCTCGGCGCGCTTGGTTTTGCGCTTCTGTCGGGCCTTTGGATGCTGATCCAAACGGCGTTTTTGTAGATCGGCTGCGGCGATCAGCCCGCGCCTGATTCCGATCCGGAGGGACGGAGGGGCCTCCCCCGAGAACCGACTCGGGCGAGGCCCCTCCCTCCGCCTAGAATCGGTGGAATCGGGGGCTGGGGGCATTCCACGGGCCTTCCTGGCAGTACGGCCCCAAAATTCACAGGCAATCGGAATCGGAATGAACTCCAGTCCCCGGTGCTCGCTATCTTCCCCCATTTCCCTCTTGCCTGTGTCTCCCCAACAAGTGCCGCGGCAGAGAACCACCGTGCTTATCATGCTCGGCGTGGCCGACCTCGCCTGTTTTGCGCTCGGCAACATGCACTACGGCGAAACCTGGAGCTGGCTGGGTGTCATCGGACTCCTGCTTTTTCTGCTGCTTTTCGAGGTGTTGTAGCACTTCGGAATTGCCCGGGGGACCGGGCTGCCGTGCACAGCCCCCCCGCCCGCATCTCTCCCCACATCACAAAAATCGCGATGGTTGAGGAACTAGAAGTCCGGGACGTCCTCCATCATTCAACCGTCGCACTGGCCAGCGCCACCACCTCCTCAACGGCTTCGTCCGTGCCGGCAATGATCAGGGTATCGGTGTGATGCAGGGTGTCGTCCGGATCCGGGGGCGTAATCATCTCGTCGGTCGCGGTGTTGTGAATGCCCACCACCGACACCTCGTAC
>JBDGQN010000323.1:0-7694 GCA_042219055.1 Salinibacter sp.
AAGGAAGAGTCCACCGAGCCCGAGCACGCCGAGCCCCACGACCGAGAGTCCCATGACCAGGCCGCCAGAGAAGGCGACGTTCATGGCGGGGCCCAGACTTGTGCGGGCAGCCTGCGTCGTGCGGACGTTGGCCTTCGTCGCGACGGTCATGCCGATGAAGCCGGCGAGTCCCGAGCAGATTGCGCCCGCGACGAAGGAGATGCCCACCCACCAGGAGGAATTCGTCTGGCCCAGGTTGGCCACAATGAGGAGCCCGGCGACGACAACGACAAAGATGCTCAGCCACCGGTACTCGCGATTCAAAAATGTGCGGGCTCCTTCCGCGATGTTCGCCGACAGATCGATCATCTTGTCGGTCCCCATGTCCTGCTTGTTGACCCACTGCGTCGTGGAGAGGGCATACAGCAGGGCCAGCACACCGCTGGCGGGAACGAGCCACTTGAGAAGTAAGGTCAAGTCCATAGAGTCGATCGTCCTGTTCGTTCAAAAAGATATTCGAGACGGGAGAGGAGTGGGCCGGGCGCGCATCACTGTACCGGTCGCACATACGTCATCCCGGCGGATGGCGAACACGCGACCCAATATTTCTTCAGACAGTCCTCCAGATAATTGGAAAACGAATTGTAACCTATCGAGTCGCGGCGGCGGTTGGTAGGGAGGTCCACGTAATTCAAGGTGAAAACCAGATGGTTTGCGTGGTTCGTATTGCGTATTTCAGAGTGGGATCAAAGCGAGATACGCAATACGCCCTACGGAATACGCTTCTCGGACGAGGATTCCCCAGGTCTGAACCGGAGCGTTTTTCGGAAGAAAGAAGGGCGGCTTAATTGAACCGGTTCATCGCCGTGTCCAGGTCATGCTGGGCCACTGTCAGAATTGCGTCGCCCGCCGCTTCGATTGCGTCGCGGATCATCGGTTTCTGGTCGCTTGAGAATGGGGACAGGACGTAGTCGACCTGCTCCCCGTCGGGAAAGTCGTTGCCGATGCCGACCCGGAGGCGCGGAAATTCATTGGTCCCCAGCCGCTGCGCCGTGTGCGCGAGGCCGTTGTGGCCACCGCTGCTGCCGGACGGGCGCAGACGAATGGTGCCGACGGGGAGGTGGAGGTCGTCGACGACGATGAGGAGTTGGTCAAGGCTCAGGTCGTAGTGCTCCCGGAGGGTGGCCACGGGGTCACCGCTTCGGTTCATATAGGTGAGGGGCACGGCAAGTCCAAGCTCCGCGTCGTCGACGGAGTCCCGGCCCACGAGCACATTCAACTGATGGGACAGCGGCAGGTCGAGTCGCCGGGCCAGCGCGTCGATTACCATGTGGCCGACGTTGTGGCGCGTGTCTTCGTACTCGGCGCCCGGGTTGCCGAGGCCGATGGCGAGCAGGGCGGAGGACGACATGTCACGAATCGGTTCGCAGGTGCAACAAAAAAGGGCGGCCGGATGGGCCGCCCTCGGCGGGGAAGCGTAAAATGAAGCGGGGTCGGAGGAGCAGACCCGCACGCAGGGTCCTTACTGATACTGCTCGTAGTCCTGCTCGCCGCCGCCCTCGGCAGGCTCTTCGCCCTCGATTTCTTCGCCTTCTTCGGCGGTATCGACCTCCTCGCCCTCTTCAGCAATTTCCTCCTCGGCGAGTTCTTCCTCCTCTTCCTCGTCGGTCGGTGCGGTCTCGATCTGCGGCGCCACTACCGTCACCAGGGTCTGGTCGTGGGCGGTCTTGATCTCGTAGTCGAACTCAAGGTCGTAGACGTGAATCGAGTCCCCAATGGCGAGATCGGCAATGTCGACCTCGATCTGGGAGGGAATATTTTCGGGGAGCACCGAGATCGTGAGTTCGCGGGAGATTTGCTGCGTGTCGCCGCCGTTTTGCTGGCCGACCGGGATGCCGGAGTAGTGAATCGGAACCGTGAGCGTCACTTCCTCTCCCTCTTCGAGGGCCTGGAAGTCGGCGTGCAGGGGCCGGTCCGTGAGCGGGTGCAGATCGTAGTCTTTCAGGATGCAGTGCCAGGTGGTGCCGTCCGTCTGCACCTCGGCCACGGGGGCCGTGCGCCGGTAGATGAGCTTGTTCAGGGCCCCGATCGGAATCTGGAGCGGCGTCGATTCGACGGTGCGGCCGTACAGGATGCACGGCACCCGGTCGTTGCTGCGAATCTCACGTGCGGCCTTCGAACCCGTTTCGCGCGACTGGGCTTCAATGACGGGGGCGTCCATGACGTAAAAGGACTCGGTTCCGATGAAAAGACGCAGAGCGATCGGCGACAACCAGTCCGGCAATCACCTTTGTGTGCAAGACATCTCCTAGACGCAGATCCAGGGTCTGGTTCCGGGACCCCCGTCGATTCAAGTAAAATAGACGCTGGGAGGAGTGCGTAGTGCGTATTCCGTAGCGCGTATTGCGTAGTGCGTATTGCGTAATCCCGTCGAGCGTAATTTGAGCGGAGGTACGCAATACGAGATACGCGATACTCCTTGCAAACTGGCGGCCGGGTTCGACCTCCAGCAATCCGCCCCGGGTGTTCTTTTCTCCTAATCGGTAAAGAGCGTCGAGACGGACCGGTCGGTGTAGATGTGGCGGATGGCCTTCGCAAAGAGGTTCGACACACTCACGACCTCGACGGACTCGGAGGGGCGCTTGAGAGGAATCGTGTCGGTGATGATGAGTCGCTCCAGGGGAGAGTCTTCAATCCGGTCGTACGCCGGGCCGGAGAGGAGGCCGTGAGTACAGGCCGCCATGATTTTGAGCGCGCCGTGGTCGCGGAGGGCACTGGCTGCCTGCGTGAGCGTGCCGGCCGTGTCGACGATGTCGTCGATGATGAGCACGTTTTTTTCCTCCACGTCACCGATGACATTCATCACCTGGGCCTCGTTCTGCTGGGGACGACGCTTGTCGACCAGGGCGAGGTCCACACCCAGGCGTTCCGCGTAGGCCCGTGCCATTTTCAGGCCGCCCACGTCCGGGGCCAGCACGACGAAGTTTTCCAGGTCGAACTGACGCACGTGGTCGATGAGGACCGTGGAGCCGTACAGGTGATCCACGGGGACGTCGAAGAAGCCCTGGATCTGAGCGGCGTGCAACTCCATAGTGAGGATGCGGTCCACCCCGGCCGAGGTCAGCATGTTGGCCATGAGCTTCGCCGCGATGGACACGCGCGGCTGGTCTTTGCGCTCCTGTCGGGCGTAGCCGAAGTAGGGAATGACGGCTGTCACGCGGGCGGCCGAGGCGCGCTTGGCAGCGTCAATGAGGAGGAGTAGCTCCATCCAGTTGTCGGCCTTCGGATGGGTGCTCTGGATGATAAACAGATCCGCGCCGCGGATTGACTCCTCGAAGTGAACGTAGATCTCTCCGTCGGCGAAGTCGCGAATGGTGAGGTCTCCGAGCGTGGTCCCGTACGCTTCGGCAATTTTTTGGGCGAGGGCTGGGTTCGAGCGGCCGCCGAAAATGGCGACGCGATTGTCGTTGCTCGAAGTGTGCATGTGCGGGGCCGCGAGGGGACGGTCGAGGGGACAGGGAAGCTGCCCGGGGTGGATTCGAACCACCACTAACGGCTCCAAAGGCCGCTGTCCTGCCATTAGACGACCGGGCAGTGTGGGAGAGATCGCTCCCTCGGCGCTTCGCTTACAGGGTAGCAAGCAGTCGGTGAAGGATCAACGCGTGTGAGAGAGTGGGGTTCGTGAAGAGAGTCTGAGGGTTTTGGCCAGGGCGATCCTGGGAGAGAGGGAAAGCGAGGGAACGCAGGCTCTGTGCAATCGGAAGGAGGTGTGCTGGACGGGAACGAGAGTTTGCGAGGGAAAGACGACTCACGTCCAGGCTCGAAGTTCTGAAAGTTCCACGGCTACATCCCCCACCTCGTCGGTCGTCAGGGGACCCCGCTCGGTCAGAAGTCCCCCCGTGATGAGGTCGGCGGGCGTGGTGTCGAAGCGCGGAGCCCACACCTCCAGGTCCGCAGGACCGTCGTACACCGACCGTGCGGGGGCAGACTCGTCGGACGTTTCCTCTTCCACGGAAATCTTGTCGACGGCACAGGCGGCGTAGACGGGCACATCGGACCGATGGGCGGCGAGGGCGGCGTCGTAGGTCCCGACCTTGTTCGCGACGGCCCCGGAAGGAAGCACCGTATCGGCTCCCACCAGCACCGCGTCGATCGGGGCTTCGGTCAGACGGTGCGCCACGGCGGCGTCGGGGATGAGGGTGACGTCCAGGCCCGCCTCCAGCAGCCGCTTGGCTACGCCCACGCCCTCGCTCCCGGGCGCCGAGACGGCCACGGTCACGGTCGGCGCAGGGTCGGCCTCGCGAAGGGCCGCGAGTACGGTGCCGGAGCGGGACAGAGTCAGTACGTGCTTCCCCTGGATCTGCGCGGCGGCTTCCGCGGCGGCCGTCTCGTCGGCTTCGAGGGCGTCCTGAATGGCGTCGTGGGCGTTGTTCTCGACCGTAGCAGGGGGCAGCTCGGGGCGGCTCGCGTGCATCACGCGGTGGACGCGATTGGCCAGGGCCGCCATGGAGGGGCGGGCGTCCAGGAGACGGTGCGCGGTCCGGACGAGCCGCGCCCGGGCATCCTCGATCGTCGCGGCCTCGGACGTGGCCAGCATGCCGGCCCGGTCGCGCAGCACCTCCAGTGCTCGGATGGAGAGGTGGGCCGAGCCGTGGGTCGTGTCGTCCGTGATGCCGATGATGGAGGGGGCCACGCGGCGGTAGGAGGTCCAGAGGTCCGGTACCGTGTCGCGCCGCAGGAGGGTGGTGGGGGAGACCCACTCAGCCGCTTCGGTTTCCCAATTTGTATCAATCGCCCGCGTGTCCACGTCGAAGAGAAAAGGATGCACGCGCCAGCGGGTGCCCCGGTCCTCGTCGTCGACCGTGAACGACGAACCTTCCCGCGCTAGTTTCACGTCGTGCTCGTGCAGACCTGTTTCTTCCTCAATCTCCGCCAGCGCGGAGGCCAGCGGATTGTCGTGCTCTACGTGGCCGGCAACGGCGCCCCACTGGTCGGGGTACGACCCCACGTCAGCGCTGCGGCGCAAGAGAAGAACCTCGCCCCGGTTCCGAAGAAACACGGTCACGACGGGCGTATCGGCAGACTCGGGCATGCTGGGACTGTGCAAGTGTGGATGAATGCACCACTTCGTCAACCAGTCTTCCACGCACCCGACCGCCGACCGATCCGGATTTGAGGCTCGGGAATTGAAATTTTACGCCGAGCTCTCTACTATCAAAATAGTATACTCCGTGTTTTCGAAATCGTAGCCTCTCGATATGACGGATCGACGTCTCTTGTCTCTTGTCGTTCTTTTCGGGCCGTTGGTACTGGTTGGGTGTGCCGGCACGACGCCGAGCGGCACGACAAATTCTACGGAGGTAGAGGAGGCCCCGGCCCCTGATTCGGTCCGGCACCTGCGAATGGATCGCTCGACGTCGGAAGACCGAAAGAAGGCCGCGATCTCGGCCCTGCAGGACGCCTACGTGAGTGGCGACTATGAGACGGTGGTCCGGGGGGCTCGCAAGCAACTCCAGGACTCACTTTCCGCCGCCCACATCATTCAGCTGAACACGCTGCTCGGTCGGGCGGAGCAGGCCCGGGGGCAACACAAGAGGGCCATCGAAGCGCTGCGGACGGCGCGAGTGAAGGCGTTTGAGGAGGGGATGTCGGTCGTTCACATCGATCGGGCACTCGGCGAAAGTTTTGCGGCCCTCTACCGATGGGCAGAGGCTGCCTCGGCGTTCCAACGCGTCCTCGAGGCGCAGCCGGGGGACCGGGCCACGCGGCAGGCTCTTGCCGAGGCGTACCGGCGCTCTCGAGACTGGAAAGAGGCAAAGCAGCAATACACTCAGCTGGTTCGCCGAGACTCGTCGAGCGGGCAGTGGTGGGCCCGTTTGGCGAAATGCGAGATCGAACTGGGGGAAATCGGTCAGGCCATTTCTCATTTCGAGAACGCTCATGAGTTGCTGCCGCGGTCGGTGGACGTGGCCCTTTTCCTCAGTCGCTTCTATCGGTCCACCATGCGGCCGCAGAAAGCTCGACGAGTTGTAGACTCCACCCTCGCCTACCGCATGGGCGACTCGCGGCTCTGGCGCCGAAAGGCGGACCTTGCCTATGGGCAAGATCAGCTCGATGTGGCCCGGCGCGCCTACGAGCAGGCGATTGCCACGGGCGATTCGACGGCCACGCCGTATCGCCGAATTGGAATCATCGACGTGAAGCAAGACAACTACGAACGAGCCCTTTCGGCCCTTCACCAGTCCCTGCAGCAGGATTCCACCCATTCCCGAACAACGCTCTACCTGGGCATCTCCTATCTCAACCTGGACAGTCTGCAGCGGGCGACCACCTATCTCCAGCGGACGATCGACCTGGTGGCTCAGGGACCCATTACGGAGGCCTACGTGCAACAAGGAGCCGTACACGATCGCCGTGAGAACGTTGCTGCGGCGGTTCGCGCCTACAAAACGGCCCTTCGTCTACGGCCAAAGCGGACCAATGTGTACTTTCGCCTCGCCACCCTCTACGACGAGTACTACAAAGAAAAGCTCACGGCCGCCCGGTACTATCGTCGGTTTCTGCAGGCCTCGGACTCGACCCAGAAGCGGCTTCGTACCTACGCCCAGGATCGTCTTGAGACGCTTCGTCCCACCCTGCACATGCAGGAGGAAGGCTCGCCGCCGGACAGTGCGATCGAGGAGTAACGGAGTGACGTTTTGGCGCTCTCTGTCGTGCGAGGAGTGTTCCTGACGACGAGCGATTTGGCAGGATGCAGAACGAGGGATCCAGCGTGGGAACGCTCTGTTAAACAATCCACTGGCTTTCACTGCAAGAAATGCTGCTTCGCTGCATCCTGAGCCCGAAGATTTGCCGTATAGGCCCCACAGGACACGTATCGATCCCCTGGGATCTGTCCGGATCGCAATTTTTCTCTTCCACCGACTCTCTCAATGCCATGCGGAGGACCGTTCTTCTGGCCATCGTCCTTGCGCTCTTGCTTGGGGCTCGTGCGGTGGCGCAACCGACAGTGTCCCTGCGCGGAAATGTCGGCGCGGCCTTCTTTCAGTCCCCCGACGGATTGAAGACCGTTTTGAACTCTGGGGTCGACCTTGGAATTGGGGCAGGAGTGCAGGTGTACGAAGGACTGGAGTTGGTAGTGGGCGGGAGCTACGACCGCTTTACCTTCAACGGGGACAACTACGCGCTTACGCCGGGCAACAACATCTCGGTACGGGACGAGATAAAAGGCGGAGGCCTCAATGTGCTGAACGGCACCCTTGGGCTGCGGTACACCCTTCAGACTCAGGGGGATGCTCACCCATACGTCTCGACCGGCATCGGTCTCTACCGCACCGTACTCGAACGGGCCAGGGTGTCTGGGATCTCTAAGACCCTTTCCCGCTTTGCGGCGACGCGAAAAGGGTACCACGTCGCGCTCGGAGGGACTTTCAATATCGACGAGACGTACAGCTTCTTCTTCGAACCGCGGTACGTGATCGTCGATACCGCCAATACAGATCTCAGCGGAAATACTTCGACCCGCTACTTGACGATCCGATTGGGACTGGAACTGCGGTTGTAGTGCTGCGTCCGGCGCGCAATTTCGTTTCGTGATGCCCCCTGATGGATCCGTCTGCAGTCTCAGGCAATTCCTTTGAGGTAGAGTCATTTCGAGCGGAGTCGAGAAATCTCCCCGAATCCACCGAAGTCGACAGTAGCGGGGCAATCTCTCC
>JBDGQN010000324.1:0-15764 GCA_042219055.1 Salinibacter sp.
GCTCGTGGGCCAGAACGCGGTGCTGTCGGGCGCGCTCCTCCTGCAGCCGCTCCAGAATGCGCTGCTGGTCCTCGCAGTCGGCCAGCGCGCGGTGGGCGGTGTCAGTGTCGTCGTCCAGGAGCTGGTCGCGGAGGTGAGCGGCGTCGTAGCGGCGGAGGTCGGGGAAGAGCTCGTGCGCGGCGGGCAGCAGGTCGTACGTCGTGGCCCACTGGGCGTCGGCATCATGGGTGTCGGCGAGCCGTCGGAGGACGCGAAAGTCGTAGCGCTGGCCGTTGTGGGCCACGAGCGGGGCGGACCCCACGAAGTCGCAGAAGTCGTCCCAGACTGCGGCCTCGGGCCGGGCGTCGTCGAAGTCGGTGTCCGGATCAAGCCCGCACACGTCGCGGAGGACCGCACGCTCGTCGTCGGTGAGGTCGTCGGGCAGTTGCACGAGTTCAGAGAAGCGATCCACGATCTCGCCGTCCCGCACCTTCAGGGCGCCAATCTCCGCTACGCGGCAGTTTCGCGGGTCGGTGCTCGTGGCCTCGAGGTCGACCATCACGTACTCGGGAAAGAGCGGCTCGGCGGCGGAGGGGCCCGTTGTCATCTGCAGCAGCTTGACGAGGCGGACGGACGGACTGTGGAACGTTGCCTCGGGGTCCACGACGTGCACGTCGTTCGGGTCGGCCCCGAGCAGCGTCTGCTGGTCGGACGGCAGGGAGGCCTCAGGGGCGAGGAGGAGAATCTGGGGCGGGCCATTCGCGTCGGGAAACGCGTCGGTCCGTTCGGCCCAGCGGAGGAGTCCCTCCAGGTCCGTCGTCACGATTACGTCGTCGGCGCCGAGGGGCGGGATTCCTTCGTCGGCGGGACGGGCGAGGAGGGCCTCTTGCATCTCCGGGAGGGGGGCCGGGGGATCCATTTCGAGGTCGAGCGCCCGCCGCACGAGCTGGCGCCAGAGGCGCGTGATCTGCGGCGTGCGGTGGTGCAGGAGGAGGCGCGGGGCGTCGGGCTGTTGCTGAGCGTCGCACCACTTTGCGAGGACGTCCCCAGCGATCTGGACGGAGGGGAGCGAGACGGGATCGGTGAGGGTGTCGGCGTGGCGGCGGAGCAGCTGCAGCGGGTCGCCGAGTTGCTGGAGGGCGTCGCGGGCGAAGGCACCGATGGTGAGATCCGGGTCCTGGGTCTTCTGCAGGAGATTGGTAATCGTGGCGTAGGTGCGGTCGAGGCGGTCGGCGGCCTGATCGAGCCCGGCGCTCTGCCGCGCCCGCTCGTTGGAGACGATTGTCTGAAAGACCGCCCAGGGTGTCGTCCCCTTCATGGAGCGGTTGCCGAAGTCGCGCAAGCGGGCCATCACGCCGTCCGGCAGCATCTGCTCCAGTAGCTCCGTCATCGGGGCGTCGAGCGACCGATCGCGGCGGCGCGCGTCCACGACGCGGAGGAGGGCGTGCAGTTTTTGCGCCGGGGGCGTCTCCAGGAGGGCCTCGCTCTGGCTGGTTTCGCAGGCGATGCCGGCCCGCAGAACGTCCCGCTCAAGGGCCTGTAGGCGACGGTTCCACCGCGTGAGAACAGCGATCGTGCTCCGCTCGGCGCCCGCCTCGATCCAGTCGCGGATCTGCCGCAGCACATAGGTCCGTTCGGCCTCCGGATCGTCGCAGGCCACGAGGCGTACCGGGGTGAGGTCCGCGTCCCGCGTGCGAATGTCGCCGCGCTGCTTGAGGCGCTCGTCGGCGTCGAGCACCGTTTCGGCCACCGCGTAGATGGAGCGGTTCGAGCGGTAGTTGGTGGTAAGAACGTGCCGGGTGCCGTTCGCCTCGGTGCAGCCGAAGTGCTCGATGTAGCGGTGGATGTTCTGGGGCCGGGCCCCCCGGAAGCGGTAGACGGACTGGTCGTCGTCGGCCACGCAGTAGAGGTGCGCGCCGGCGTCGCCGAGGCGGCGGATCAAGTCGAACTGGACGGGATCGGTGTCCTGAAACTCGTCCACGAGGACGGCCTCCGTCTCGTCCACGAGGTCAGCCCGCACGTCCGGGTGGTTGCGGAGGAGGTCGCGCGTCTTCACGAGCAGGTCGTCGAAGTCGACCGCGCCCCGCTCCGACAACATCGCGTCGTAGCGCCGCAGCCCCTCCTGCAGCGGCCCCGAGACGGTGTCGATCCCGAGCTTGATGCGGCTGACGTGCGTTTTGACCTGCCGGTAGCTGCCCAGGTAGTTCTTCTCGCACCACCGCTCGTGGGTCTCGTACCAGCGCTGCCAGAAGGCATCGGTCACCGTGTCGTCGACCACAATGAAATCGTCGGGGACGTCTGCGGCGTCGGGGTAGGCGCGAAGGGTTTCGTAGCAGACGTGGTGAATGGTGCCGGCCCGCACGTGCTGCGCCTCGGGCCCTACGAGGTCGGCTAGTCGGTCGGTGAGTTGCTGCGCGGCCCGCCGCGTGAAGGTGACGAGGACGAGGCGGGAGGGCGTCACGTCCTGCTGCTCGATTAGGTAAGCGGCCCGGCACACGAGGACGCGCGTCTTGCCGGTGCCGGGCCCGGCCACCACGAGCTGTGGTGCCATCGAGGCCGTGACGGCGGCGCGCTGGTCGTCGTTGAGATCGGGCCAGTCGGACGTGGGCGGCATCGGACGAGAAGGGAAGGGGGGAGAGGGAAGGAAGTGGTGGAATCGGGGTGCTGAAACGTACCTCTCAGGTGAGCCAAAGAAAAATCCGGCTCCCTCACGCCGGGAGCTCCTGGTACGAGGTAAACCGGATCGCGTCCGGGTCGTCGCGCAGGTACGGCGCGAGCACCTCATCCTCCCACGTCTTCCAGTTTTCAGGGTAGTCGGGCTTCTCGACTGGATCGTCCGGCGGGCCCCAGAGCGCCGTCCAGGCGGTGCGGCTCTCGTAGATCCAGATCGCCCCGTAGCGCCGAGCCCGCGCCCCTTTGATGCCCTTCAGTAGGTAGTAGTCCTCCAGGCCCGGGAGGTCGAGCAAATTCTCGTCTCGGGCCTCCTGCACGGCCGCCTCGAAGTCGGCCGGGTCGGCCTCAGGCCGGAGTTCGTATTCGTGGACGCTGATGATGCGCGGCATGGGGAGATGCGTTGTGCGTTGGGCGTGTCTCGTTCGGCCTCCAGCCGTAGGACCGTGGTGCACTCAGGGGGGACGGGACGGGGCGCGACCGTGCTCACGGCTTTTCGTCGAGGAAGGGGACGAAGCGGACGGGGGCCAGCTCTCGTTTTGTGACCTCGCCGTTCTCTTTCGTAACGAGGGTGAGCTGCTGGGTGCCGCCCTGAGGCCCCACCGGTACGATCATTCGTCCCCCGTTTGCTAGCTGATCGATGAGCGGCGGTGGAATCGTCTCCGGCGCCGCCGTGACCACGATGATGTCGAAGGGGGCGTGGGCGGGCCACCCCTTGAAGCCATCGGCGTTGCGGACGACCACGTTCTGGTACCCGAGGCGATGGAGTCGCTTCGCCGCCGTGGTGGCGAGTTCGGGAATGATCTCGATGGTATACACCGAGTCGACGATCGTGCTCAGCACCGCCGCCTGGTAGCCCGAGCCGGTCCCAATTTCGAGGGCACGGTCCGTGGAGTCGGGGTGGACCAGTTCCGTCATCCGGGCCACGATATAGGGCTGCGAGATGGTTTGTCCGTGGCCGATGGGGAGGGGACGATCCGAGTACGCGAGCTCCGGGCTGTGGTCGGGTGCAAACCGGTGGCGCGGGACGGAGCGCATGGCCTCGAGCACCGCGGGGGTGGACACGCCGCGGGCCGCGATCTGCTGCTCGACCATGCGGTGACGCAGCTGCTGATGCTTCCACGAGGTGTCGGGCGGGGCAACGACGAGAAGGGAGGCAAGCACGAACGCAAGCATGGGAGAGGGGACTCCGTTCAGGGCGTTGAGGCGGCATATGCTCTAACGTACGTCGCCAGCGGCACGTTCACGGATGGGTGCGGGGCCAGTTGTACTTTTGCAGTGCATCCGTCAGCTTGTAGGACGGTCCGTTGCGGGTCACTCAGATGGGCGGACGGCTCTCCCGGTCGGCAACGGGCCCATCCTTCTCAAATCGTTGATGACGAAGAATCGACCATGGAGACGGACTGGTTCACGTTTCAGGCGCGGCTGGAGCGGGTCATTGACGGGGATACCGTGGACCTGCTCGTTGACCTGGGATTTCGGACGCGGAAGCGGGTGCGCGTGCGGATCCAGGGGGTGGATACCGAAGAGATCTACGGCGTGGAGGAGGACTCTGAAGAGTTCCGGCGCGGAAAACGACACGCCGAGTTCGCTCGGAGCTGGTTCGAGGCCCACGCCGGGGACGAGGCCTGGCCGTTGATCCTGTCCACCGAGAAGGACCACGGGAAGTACGGGCGGTGGCCGGAGCGAATTGTCAGCAAGGAGACAGGCACCGCCTACCGCGAGGCGCTCGTCAATGAGTTTCCGGACGTCGCCGTGTGAGGGGGCAGTTCCTCGGGGCGTTCGGAGTATCGTTCTCTTCGCGAATGTAGCCTCTCTGCGTCCTCGTGTCTCGTTTGCGTTCATTTCCCCGGCATGGTTGGCTGGGCCTGTGCCTGATTGCCGTTGCGTGGCCCCTGAACTGGGGCGTTGGGATCGAAGGGCTCCGCACGCACCTGCTCTTCTTCCCGCTCTGGCTGGGCTACATTCTCGTGGTCGACGCCCTGGTGAAGCAGCGCCGCGGCACGTCGATCCTGACCCGGAGTCGCCTCGACTTTGCCGGACTGTTTGTTGCCTCGGTGCCGGGATGGTGGCTCTTTGAGGTCGTCAACGACCACACCCAGAACTGGACCTACGTGGGAGCCGAGCACTTCGGAGACCTGGAATACGCGCTTCTGGCTTCGGTTGCCTTCTCGACGGTTATGCCTGCGGTCTTCGGCACCGCCGAGTGGCTTCGGTCCTTCGATTGGACGGATCGCCTCACAGACGGGCCCGTCCTGCGCCCCACACGCGGACTCTTGGGGGCGTTCGTGGGGATCGGCCTCGCCATGCTCGGGCTGATCCTCGTGTGGCCCACGTACTTCTATCCGTTCATCTGGGGCTGGGCGTTCTTCCTAATCGTCCCTCTGAACCACGCCCTTGGCCGCCACACGCTCCTCGACGACACCGCGACGGGAAACTGGCGCCCGGTCGTCGTGCTCGCCCTCGGGGCGCTCCTCTGCGGAGTCGTGTGGGAGCTGTGGAACGTGTACGCCTACCCGAAATGGGTTTACGACGCCCCGGGCGTCAATTTCTGGCACGTCTTCGAGATGCCCCTCCTCGGCTATACTGGCTACCTCCCGTTCGGGCTCGAGCTGCACGCCCTCGCGCACCTGCTCTTCCCCCGCCGCCCCACGGTACAGCTCTGAGAAGGCCCCACGGCCGTTGCGCGGCGGGGCTCTGCCGAACCGACGGCCTCCCGCAACCGGCCACATCCCGTCCCGAGTATTTTTCGGGATCCGTTCGTGATGGACACGAGCACGTTTGAAGACGCATTTGGGAGCACCGTGACGCCCTGCGAGACGGCGATTCCCGAGACGCTGGACTGGCACCGCGCACAGCGAGTGTGACCGTTTCCGGCCTCGCGGCGGCGGGCGTGCCCCGCACGGGCCCGCGAGGAAGTCGGTGCTCGTCCACGACGGAGCGACCGTGCCGACCCGCGACCCCGATCTTGGATTTGGGGGGGCGGCGACCGGGGCCGCTACACTTGCTCCGGCCCGCTCCGTTGCCCGACAGCGGTATCCGATGGAAAAGCGTCGATGCGACGAACTGGTGCCCTCCCGCCGGCTGGGGGGGGCTTTTCGGCGTACGGTATGGCAAAAAGGGGCGCTACGCCATTTCCACGACGCTCGGAGTTCTGGTTGCGGGACTCGACGTAACGCTGAAGATTCAGGGGCGGAATGATCTCACCGTCGGGGTTTCAGCGCCGAGCCAGGGACAGGTCTTCCTTCAGCATCGCGCATTCAACCGTTCGTACTTCGGAGCTGCCACAGGGCCGGGCGGGCGGCACAACCCCATATGAATTTAATGACCGCTACCTCAAGGGAAATCGATTAGGCCGGCCCAGGGGTCCGTAGTCATTCCCGAGCGATTCGCGTGTACCAAAAACGGTCCCCAAACCTCCCGCCTCGTCTCCTCAAGATGGCCCCCTGACGTGATGCTTCCCGACCGCCCGATTCGAGTCCGACCGCTAACGCTCGGTGAACTCGTCGTCCTCATTCTCGTCGTGTGGGCCTTGTGGGCGATGAGTACGCACGCGCAACTCGTCCCGATCAAGACGGCCCCCGTCGCCACCGGCAGTCAGTTTCAGCTCTACCCGTCGCATGCTCGCGGCATGGGGGGCGTGCACCTCGCCGTCGACGACACACTGGGGGACGCCTTCGTGAATCCGGCGATGGCCGCGCGGCTGGACGGCACGTGGGCCTACAGCGCGCCGAGCCACTACACGATCACGGAGCGGGACGGCGGCGCGCGGACCCTGTCGGTGGGCGTGCTGGTGGATCGGGGACGGTGGTTCGGGGGCATGGCCGGGGCGCTTCAACAGCTGAATCCGGGCCCTCAACCTCGCCGGCGAAACGCGCCGATCGGTCCTCGATTTACGACGACTCGCCCGGAAACATCCATCATCCGCTCCCTCCGCGAAACGTCGGCCGAGAACCAGTACGTGACGGCGCTGGTGGGTCGTCAACTGACCGACCGGTGGGCCCTCGCCGGCATGGTGCAGTGGGCCGGGCTCAGCGCCATGGAGGGGGTCGATCTGATGTATCCCGGCAACCAGGGCCTCCGGCAGGACGGCCATCGGCTCGACGTGCGGGTGGGGCTCCTGCGCGAGTGGAACGACCGGTCGCTGCGCGTCCTGTTCGTCCACAACCGTGTCGACATGCAGCACGATGTGCGTACCGTCGAGTTCGTGCAGACGGAAACTGGCACCCAGTGGGTGCCGAACGTGCAGTGGAATCGGTACTACGACCGGACCAACACGTGGGGGGGCACCTGGCGTACGACCGGCCGCTGGGGACGGACGGGTGGCGCCTCGGGGCGGTCCTGACTGGCAATCGGAAGAGCCATCCCATCAGATCTCCGTCGTCCTTCCCCTTCGGAATGGCAACTGAGGACGCTAGGGGGCGAGGACAGACGGGACAGGTGTGACGATGTTGGGAAACGTACGAGGACCCATTCGGGGGCGGAAAACAATAGGGGATCGGTGCCTCCATCACGACGTTGCACCTCTTCTACCTTATTACGTCATTTTTCCCTACTCACTCCGTCTTGGCCATGCCGTTCGATACGCCCTCTCCGTCGCCCGAACGTCCTCAAGTCGTCATCGTCGGGGCCGGCTTCGCGGGGCTGGAGGCCGCCAAGTCGCTGCGCGATGCCCCGGTGCGCGTCACGCTCGTCGACCGAAACAACTACCACAAATTTCAGCCCCTGCTCTACGAGGTGGCCATGGCCGGGCTGGAGCCCGACGACATCGCGCACAACGTGCGCAACATCTTTCAGGGCAACGAGACGGTGCACTTCCGGCTCGGCACGGTGACGGACATCGATCCGGTGCTTCAGCAGGTGCACCTGCACGGCAGCGAGCCGCTCTCGTACGACCACCTGATCCTGGCCGCGGGCGCGGTGTCCACCGATTTCGGCATTCCGGGGGTGGAGGAGCACGCGTATCCGCTCAAGAACGTGCCCGACGCCGTGAATCTGCGCAACCGCGTGTTGCGGCAGTTCGAGCGGTACGACCGGCAGCCCGAGACCGTGGGGGAGGGGGCGCTCACCTTCGTCATCGTAGGGGGCGGGCCCACGGGCGTGGAGATGGCGGGGGCATTCGTGGAGCTCTTCGACACCCTGGACGATGATTTCTCGGCGTTTGAGACCCGCGAGCGGGCGCGGTGCATTCTCTTGGAGATGGAAGACCATCTGCTCCCCCCGTACGAGCGAGCGCAGCAGGAGTATACGCGACAGGTTCTCGAAGGACGGGGCGTGGACGTGCGAACGGGCACGGCAGTGGAGCGGGTGGAGCCCAACCGCGTCTATCTCGAAGAGAGGTCGCCCATTCCGACGCAGACGCTCGTGTGGGCGGCTGGGGTGAAGGCGAGCCCAGTGGCCGACATGGTGGGAACCGAGCAGGCCCGCGACGGACGTGTGATTGTCACTCCGGACCTGTCGGTTCCCGAGCACCCGACCGTGTATGCTGTGGGCGACATGGCCGCCATCGAGGGGGAGGAGGGCTACGAGCCGCAGCTCGCACAGGTGGCAATCCAGAGCGGCCGCCACGCCGCGAAGCAAATTCAACGCGACCTCCGGAACGGGACGCGCGAATCGTTCGCGTACTGGGACCTCGGCCAGATGGCCACCATCGGACGCAACGCCGCCGTGGCGGAGTTTGCCGGGGGCTTTTCGTTCAAGGGCGTCTTCGCCTGGTTCCTCTGGGTGGTCATTCACATCGCCAAGCTCGTCGGCTTTCGCAATCGGCTCAGCGCGTTCGTCAACTGGGCGTACAACTACTTCACGTACAATCGCAGCGCACGCCTCATTCTCGACGTGGTGCCCATCTCCGACGACGTGCCCATGGAGGTGGAGGAGGTGGATCAACAGGTCAAAGAACGCCTGAAGACGGTGGAAACTCAGCCGCGGTAGCGGTACGTTTGGAAGCGATCTGATGTCCGGTCGAATGACCGGATCCCCGTGCTGCGTCCCGCCATCGGTAGGCCTGTGCCCTCCTCATGATCGTCCGCGTCGTCCCCCCACTCTTTGCTGTCCTCCTCGGTCTCGCGAGTGTAGGGGGGTGTGGGGGGGGAACGGGGCTCGACGTGGCCGAGGGGCGGTATCGCCTCTACGTGAAGGGCAGTCTGACAGACACGCTCACGGGACCGGCTCGCGTCCACGTTCGGCGCAACGCGCGGATTGGCATCGAGCTGGGGACGCGCGACGGCCCGGGCCTGTCCATCGAGGTCGCGTCGCCGCCGCGGGCCAAGTCCGGCGAGGAGGGAGGAGGGATCCGAACGCGAGTGCGAACCAGGCGCTACGACGTCGTGGCAGCCTCGCTGCTCAATGGACCGCACGCCGACAGCCTGTCCGGCCTTTTGGCGTTCCTCTCCGTGAACGGCACCGAGTTTGCGGCGACGCAGGGCCACCTCTCGGTGACTCACGTGGGCGACGGGAGTGTGGGGGGCACGTTCGGGTTTAAGATGGGGGAGCGGGCGGACGGTCGTCCGGGAGTCCGCAGGGTACGGGTGACGGGCGCGCTGTGGGCGACGCGGCCGTAGCACTTGGCTGTGAAGGAGGTATGGTCGGTCCGCAATCAAACGTCTCAACGAACTGATCCCAGCGTCATGGACACGCAGACGCTCATCATTGTCGGACTTATCGTCGTAGTCGTGGCCCTCGTCTTCATGTTCGGGTCGTCGGACACGGAGGTCGAGTCAGACCTTGAGGAGGACGAGTTCGGCTTCGAGGAAGAGGAGGAATTCGGGGGTGGAGAAGACTTCGGGGGCGAGGAGGAGTTTTAGAACCGACCGGCTGGGTGCTTCCAGGTCGGACTGGAGGGGGCGGCGACCGCTGCGTGCGGGCCGTGCTGAACGAGCACTTCCCGGCTCGTCGGAGGCTCGCTTTCAGAAAACGATGGACGGGACGATATTCCGTTTCGTGAAGCGCAGAAATCGCTGTCGCACGGAAACGCTGAGGCCTTTCGACCATTCAGCATCTTTCCTCTGGACCAATTGGGCTCCGGCGTTCTACATCTTTGCCACCTACGCTTGTCTCAAAGTTCTCTTACCCGCTCGTGGACTCTGTAATCGGCGTCACCGAAAAGGAAGGGAGCTACCAGGATGCGCTCCGGAAGATCGGGCAGCAGGATGAGGACGGGCAAACCATTGGCATCGTGTACGTCACCAGTGGTGTCCTCAGCTTCTTCCCAACCTTCATGCGGGCCCTGGGGCTGCTCTTCGTCCTCTCGCTCTACTCGCTGCACCAGCCGCTCAGCGTTCTGCCCGAGACGCACTGGACCCTTGCGGCCCTGAGCAACTGGGAGGTCGTGTCGCTCGGGACGTGGTTGACCGCCGTCGCCCTGTATCTGCTCTACTTCGGGTTCTCGCTGGTCAAGAACAACCTCTACACCGGCCAGCCGGGGGCGGAGATTCACTTTATGAAGCACGAGAAGATCGTCAAGACCCTGAAGCCCGGCGAATGGAGCTTCGTGCTCGATCCGCGGGTGCGGCCCCACGCGGTGGTGTCCTCGAAGCTGATGGTGCTGGAGATGCCGGAGATTGCGGGCAATACGAGCGAGAACATCACCCAGAAGTACCGGGGCGCCCTCCGCATGCGGGTGCAGAATACGTACCGGCTGCTCGAACGAGGCGGGTTCGAGAAATTCCTCCGCCAGCTCCGGGAGGTCTACGAGAGCATTATCAAGGACGCGGTGCTGTCGATCAGCGCCCGTCAGTTCAACCAGTTTATGGTGGAGCCGGTGGAGGTGCCGGAGATTGAGGAGGAGAGCGTCACCGAGCGGCTCGACAGCCTCGAGTCGAGCAACCTTTCGGTGGAGTATCTCACTGGGGCCTCTCAGATCGAAGAGATCGACATCTCGCAGTTCGACCTCCAGGAGTCGGAGGATCCGGACCGGCGGCAGATTCTCGACCGGCTCCAGCGGCTCGGGTCGGACTACGGGATCGAGATCATCGACCACATTCCGGTGGGCAATCTCACGAGCGGCGATTACCTGCGGACCCTCGCGCTGCCGCTGGTGTCGTCGATCACGCGGCTGCGCCAGGCCACCGAGACGCTCCGGGAGATTACCGAGGAAGAGATCGACGAGGAAATTCAGGCGAAGGTGGCCGAGCTCAAGCTCGCCGTGCGCGAGACCGATCAGGTGCTCCGCGAGATCAAGTCCATGCGGCAGACGCTGAACGACACGGACAACAAGGAGGCCATCATGGAGGCCCGCGAGGCGGCGATCGAGAACGCGGCGCAGGAGGAAATTGCCCCGGCCATCTCGCTCATCGAGTCCCTGCAGGCACAAATCCGGGCCAAGGAGATGAGCACGATCGGCGCCATCGAGCGGTTCAACGCGGAGTGGGAGGAGATCCTGGAGGAGCTGGAAACCAAGCTCCAGGAGTACGTACCGACGGTGGAGTCCGTCGTGGTTAGCAGCGTCAACGACGACGTCATTCCCGGCGCGGACGTGGTCCAGCACGTGCTGGAGGACACGGGGACCCTCGACCAGCTGGAGGCCCTGGTCGAGGAGGCGGGAGACTCCTACACGGAGGAGGAGATCGAGACCATCATCCAGGACATGGAGGCGAAGGCCGAGGAGGTCGACGTGGATCAGATCATGGACGACCTTCAGCGGACCCTCGAAGACGTCTCCTCCGAGTCGGAGATCTCCACCGAGCGCTTCTCGCTCGACAACGTAGAGGCCCGACTGGACAAGATTTCGGAGGACGTCGAGTCCTCGCTTCAGGAAGGATAACGCACTCGGGCGATCTCTCTTCGCGTCGTATCGGTCAGAATCCATTCATTCGTTCCCATGGAAAGCGTAAAGCAAGCCGCGGGCGACCTCGCGAAGGACGTCAGTGAGAAGGCCTCGGACGAACTGCAGGCCTCGATTGAGGAGGGGCGCAAGAAGGTGCAGGGGGAGATTGAGAACAAGCTGGGTTCGATGGTCGGGATGGTGACCGACTCGGCCCAGGAGACGCTGAAGGAGCAGTTTCGGGGGATCGACGAGGAGGAGGTACTGAAATTCGTGCCCGACCGGCGGCGGTTTGCCGGGATCGGGCCCCTGATCTTTGGGCTTTTTCTCCTGGTCCTTCTGCCCGCGGCCCTGAATTTCGTGGCCTACCTGTTCTTCCTTGGGGGGGGGCATTGCGTTTACGCTCCGCTACGTCCTCAACGCCAAGGTGGACGTGCCGGAGGGCTACGAGGGAGTGCTCTGCCGCTTCGGGGACCCGTACGAGAACAAGGAGACGCGCAACGGGCGCAACTGGCTGTTCCGGTTTTCCGACTACATCCCGTACCTCGTGTCGAAGCGCGACCAGGTGGTGGACATGCACAACGCCAACTTCACTGCCGACTACGCGAGCATCGGCATCTCCAGTCAGATCGTCTTCCAGGTCGTCGACTCCAAGAAGTTTGTCGAGAACACGACCCCGGCGGGCATTATGAAGAGCCTGAACCTGTACGCCTCCTACATCGCGCTCCGCATCATTACCTCCGTCGAGGATGCCCGTGTCAAGTTCAGCGGGCGCGACTCGCTCGACAACATCGTCGAGGCCCTCAACAGCCACCTCTCCGACGACTTCGGGATCGAGGTGATGAACGTGAGCATGCCGTCGGCCGACAACCAGATTCTGGAGGACCTGGAGGAGATTCGGACGCTCCTGAAGGAGATCGACGCCATGAAGGAGAAGCGGCAGGTGCGGCTCGAATCGGCCATCAAGGCGGTCGAGTCGGAGCTCCGCACGAAGCGGAAGCAGGCCCGCCGCCTGACCCCGGAGCTCCAGCAGGCCAAGATTTCGCTGGACACGGACATCACCGAGCTGGTCAATGAGAAGCGGCAGGAGGTGCTCATCGACGCGCGGCGCCGCCTCGAACAGAGCGCCTCGGAGCTGGACCGCGACCTCGCCAACTTTCGGGCGCGTCTCAAGAAGGCGATTTCGCTGCAGAGCTCCCTGGAGGCGCTCCGGCGCAACTTCGAGCTGCGGAAGTCGGAGCTCAAGCGTCGGGCGTTCAACCTCATTGGACCGGAACGGGTCACGGTACTCGGGGTGTCTGGTATTGGCACCGGCGTGGGGCTCGGCATGAGCAAGGACGTCGTCAAGAAGATTCTGAGCGACGGCTCTGAGTCCCTTGCGGAGCGCGCCGAGAAGCCGAACGCCACGACGTAACGGCTCCTGCTGCGGGGGGCGCCTTCGGCTGGTGCACGACGCAACGGTCGTTCCGGTTCGTTGAGAACCCATCCGTCTTTGCGGCCGTTTCACCGGTGCTTCGAACAACAGATCTCCAGCCATGCCGACCACGACCACACCGGCACAGGAACACCAGGAGCGGTGGCAGGAGATTATTGCCGACCCGTCGCTACGGGACCTCCCCTACAAGGTTGAGACCAACGCAACAGGCCAGATTGTCTTGAGCCCGCACAGTGCGCGACACGCCCGGCGACAGAAGCACATCGAGAAGCGACTTGACAGCCTGCTTGAGTCGGGAGAGGCCTTTTCCGAGTACCCGATCGTCACAACCGAGGGCACGAAGCAAGCTGACGTGATCTGGGCATCGGCCCAGCGTCTCGACGAGATGGTGGAGACCGGTGATCCGCCTACGCTTGCTCCGGAAATCTGTGTAGAGGTGCTCAGCCCTAGTAACAAGTGGGAGAATATTCGTGAGAAGATTGGGCTCTACCTGGAGGCTGGGGCCGAAGAGGTATGGGTCGTGGACACCGAGCGGCGCGTCCGATTCTTTGGCGAGGAGGAGCTGGAGCACTCGGACATTGCGCCCGACTTTCCGAGTTCGGTATAGAAGGCCATCGCCATTAGAACCGTCAGCATAGATCGTCGTCACTGCTCGCGGATGGTCGTTGCCGGATGCGCACGTGGACCGACCGCCCCCTCCGCACGGCCCCGCTCGTCTTCTTCGACCTGGAGACGACCGCCCTGCGCCCCGACCGCGGCGGGCGCATCCGCGAGATGGCCGTGGCGCGTCAAGTGTCGATCTTGGCGCAACCCCGACGCCCCCTCGAACTTGAGCATTCGTCTCCTGGGGTGGCCGAAAAAAGAATTCGTGGAGCACGAAGGACTCTGGCTCACGCACCGCGACCTCACGGGGGCCCACGACGTGGAGGCACTGCTGGAGCAGGGAGAGGTGGAAGAGCCGTCCATCGACGAGGACGACCCGGTGCTTCCCGCCCTGGACCGAAAGGCGCTGGATGAGGGAGCATGACGGGCAACGATCGGTGGCCCCAAGGCCCTTGCCCCGGAACTCGAATGGACGGAAGGAGCCGGGTCAGGCGGCATTGGCCTCGGCGTCCGCGTCGGACGCCGAGTCCCGACTGTTGTCGGGGAGGTCGCCGAGAATGTTGCGGACCGGCACGGCGTCAATCGAGGCTGGACGCTTCGGGGTCACGGTGTCGTCGAGGCCGGCGAGGTGTCGGGTGCGGTGGACGTCCTCGTCCGGCGCGCGGTGCACTTCAAGGTGCTCCGCTTCCAGGTCGAGGATCCACACCTCCGGGATTCCGGCGCGGGCGTAGAGGGGCCGCTTCACGTCGCGGTCGTACGCCGGCGCGGTGTCGGAGACCTCGACCAGCAGGAGCACGTCGTCGGGCCGCGGGGCACCCTCGAGATTCGTGGACAGCACCACGTCGGGCTCCGGCTCGTTGTGCGCGTCGATCCGCACCGGGTTTTGTACGTTCACCGCCACGTCTGGGGTAGTTCGCTCCACGAAGAGGCGGTTCAGGCGATTGGTGCAGACGATGTGCGGGTCGTTGATTGGGGACATGACGACGAGTTGGCCGTCGACGAGTTCGAGCGGATCGTCCTCGTGCAGAATACCGGCCTCCAGCATGGCCTGCACCTCGTCGGAGGTGAAGCGTCGGGGACGAACCTCGGTCGCCGCGGGAGAGGCGAGTTCAGTCATGGCGGCGGGGCCCTGTGAGACACAGTGTGACGCAGGACAAGATGCAACGGGGAGCAGCGGGGGGCGGTTCGAATGGGGGCGCCGTGGGATGCACCCGGCCCGGCGAACGGGTTGCAATTGGAAGAGCGGGTCCGCATGTTTGGGTACGAAAAATTCCTTCTGCGACAGACTGTCGCGGATTCGGCGCGATACACGGAGCAACGGGCCCGTAGCGCCCGGTTCCTGACAAACTGTAGCAGGGGTGGCCCCGCATCCGCGGGGATAGACCCCGATTCCAGCGGAAGCGGCGGGGTTGTCGAGCGGTGGCCCCGCATCCGCGGGGATAGACCCCGCACATAACGCGGGCTCTCGCCTCTCCCGGTGGTGGCCCCGCATCCGCGGGGATAGACCGCTATTGGACTTCCCATTAAGCCCCGAGGAACCGGTGGCCCCGCATCCGCGGGGATAGACCCCTATTCCCCGCCAGAGTTGCTCAGTGCCCCGTGGTGGCCCCGCATCCGCGGGGATAGACCCTTTTACCCGATCAAAATTTGGCGGCTGGTTATGGTGGCCCCGCATCCGCGGGGATAGACCGTTTACAGCGCCGGGGTCCCGCCCGGCGTCGGTGCCCTGTTTAGAAACCCTCACCGCACTGCCGATAAAAAAGAATAGGACGTAGCCACTCGCCTCGCCGAAAGCCGACGGCTGCCACGTCCGACGACGCTCCAGTTTCCCCTGTTCGCGACCGGCCCCAACGCCCTGGGCGTTCCTGGACCGAGTGCGAACGGGAGATCAGAACACTCCACAGCACTGCGTCGGAGGATCTCGGCAGGCCACGGTGCCATCGGCTCTACGGACTTGAACTTTCCGCGTCCCGTCACGCTGGCAAGTCGCCCCGGTGCCCTTTGGGGCAGGCGAGGCGGATCCTTCGGTAGCGACCGTCGCCAGCAGTCCCCCACGCTCGCCTACTATCCGCGCCCGCTGCGGGTAGTGCTCGCCTTTCATCTTTCCGACTCCTTCCGCTAATGAGCGACCTTGAATCCTCTAGTCGTGTTACCGAAGGGCACGCCGACCTGCAAATACCTCCAATTCCACGGGCACTTCCCAAGGTCCTGGCACCTCTCCACGAGTCGGGATTTGCGGGTCAGGAGGCGGTCTTCGCGGCTATAGACTGTCAGCCCAGCCTTGAAGAGAGGATTCTGAACCACATCAATGCCCGG
>JBDGQN010000324.1:15774-17495 GCA_042219055.1 Salinibacter sp.
GCAATCTGGAGCGAGCCGTCCAGATGATCGGCTCAACGACGGCGGCGGGACTGATCATTGGATTGAGCCTACAGAGGTGGAATGCTCTTCGGGACGGACCGGCTGGGTCGTGCCTTCTCCGGCTTATTTATCACAGCGAAGCGACAGCCGTTCTCACGCAAAAGCTGCTGCGCAAGGGATCGGATGAGAATTCCGGGTCCGCCCGCGACCACCCAGAGACGTCCCTGGAGTGGCCGGGATTTGCCAAGGGCCTTTTCCACGACCTGGGGAAGCTCGTGTTGATCTACAACTACCCGGAGAAAGCAGGGGCTCTCTACAGCCTGGAACGAACTAGCCGAAGACCCGAGAAAATCGATCCTCAGGTCGTAGAGCATGGGGTCTTCGGATGTGGTCACACCGAAGTCGGAGCCCAGGCGGTCGCGTCGCTAGACCTGCCTGGGCCTCTGGCGGCGGTTGCGGAGCACCATCACGACGACGAGTCGATGGCCGAGGACCAAGACCTGCGCGCAGTCCGTGCGGCAAATCTTCTGACGAAGACGATGAATTCGGAGCTTGCGGGGCTCAGTGCTAGCAGGGCGACCCTTGACTGGAACACGTGCGTAAACGATCCGGTCTGGTCGGACTGGCTGGATGACGCGTCAGAACCTGCCCTGAAGACCCTGAAAGAGGATTTTATGAGAGAGACCATTCTCTATACCCGGTTCTTTTTAGACCTTCCGGACGTGGAGACGTTCTCAGATTGACGGATAAACCGTTTCCTCTGTCTGCTCTCTCACGTAGGTGCCCAACCCTTTTCGGTTTACCCCCCTCTTGCTCACCTCCGATTCCTTTAGGACGGGCGTTGTTCTGTTGCGGAGCGTCCTCCGTAGGGAACGCGCGGTAAAGAAAGGAGGGACTTGCCGGACCGACGTGGGGGCTGCTGGAGACGCTTTTCGCAACCCGAGGAGGCCGGTGAAAGTATGGGAGAGCGGACGCATCCTCTTCGTCCCGGTTCCCGAACATCCCCGTGTGCTCGTGGACATCCCGCCCCCCGAACGCGTCTCGCTCGACGTCAAGATGCAGCGGCTCAACATCGAGTGGGCCGACGGGCACGCGTCGGTTTTCCCGCTCGATGGACTGCGGGAGGCGTGCCCGTGTGCGGAGTGTGAGGGCGAGACGGTCGAGCGCATTCCCAAACCCGGCTTCTTCCAGATCTTTCGGCAGGAAAACCGGTGGAAGCACGTGGATATCGAAAAGGCGGGAAGCGTGGGATTGCGCATCACCTGGGACGACGGGCACAGCGGGGGGATTTACCGGTGGGATCGCCTGCGCGAACTGCAGCCGCCGGAGGCGTAGTGTGGGGAAGGAAGGGGGGAGGCATGGACGGCCGGAGGCAGGGGAGGTCCCCGATTCCTCCACCGAAATCCGTACTACCCGAGCACGCCGAATCCGAAGCGGGCGAAGGGCCAGAGGTAGTACACGAGGCTTCCTACGACGAGCGCCGGGATGGTCGTGTAGAGGGTCGCGATAATCGCGGCCTTCATGTCGATGGCCATGAGGGGAAACAGCGCGTCCCCGTCCTGGCTGATGGCGTTGGCCGCCAGGGCGGAAAAGGGGATCACTTCCTCGACGGCGTAGAGCTGCGCGAAGATGATCTGCGGGGTGCAGCCGAGCACGAGCCCCAGCGCCGCTCCCAGCGCTCCGCTCGAAATGACTCTACCTCAAAGGAATTGCTTGAGACT
>JBDGQN010000325.1:0-481 GCA_042219055.1 Salinibacter sp.
AAAAGGCGTATGTGCGCTGGGTGACTCGCTTCGTCCGCTTCCACGACACCACCCATCCCCGCCGCCTCGACGAGGACGACATTCGCGCCTTCTTGAATCACCGCGCGTCGGACCGCAACGTGGCGGCCTCGACCCAGAATCAGGCCCTCAATGCGCTGATTTTTCTCTACGAACAGGTGCTCGACCGCGAACTGGCCGACATTGGGCCGCTCGACCGCGCCGACCGTCCCAAACGCCCCCCCACGGTGCTTTCTTGCAACGAGGTGCAGCGGCTCTTTGCGGCCCTCTCTCCGGGACCCAATCGGCTCGTCGCTCATCTCCTATATGGCAGTGGGCTGCGCCCTGAGCGAAGCGAAGAAGTAGTCTTGGGCTGCGATTGTCGGAGGCTCTGCGCCTCCGGATCAAGGAGCTCGATTTCGACCACGGCCGCATCCACGTGCGGGACGGCAAGGGCGGCACGGACCGAACGACGGTGCTCCCC
>JBDGQN010000325.1:577-8270 GCA_042219055.1 Salinibacter sp.
CACCTGCCACACGTTGCGCCACTCCTTCGCCACGCACCTGCTGCAGGACGGCACCGATGTGCGAACCATCCAGAAGCTGCTGGGCCACGAGCAGTTGCGCACCACTATGCAGTACGTCCACGTCCTGGAGCAGAGCGGGGAGGGCGTCACGAGCCCGCTCGACACGCTCGGCGGAACGACGTAGCATTCGCTCGCCGGGGGGCGATGGGAACGTTATACGCATTCTGAACCATGAGGTCGGGATCCACTGAAGGGATCCCCTCCAGGGGCGCGAAAAGGCTGCCACATCGTCACGTTCAACGGTCCAGCGTTTTACGTGGGCCCCGTCCCGGTTGGCGACTGTTTTGGACTGGGGCAGGCTCGGTTCGGAACACCATGCCGTTATGAGGGGGAACCCGTATTACACCCCGAACCAGAAGTCCACCTTCACGGCAAAGGTGTTAGCCCCGCCCCGAAAGAGGTCGCCGAGGCCGTCCGCCGGGGCAAAGTCGGCCACGCCGCGGGACACCGTGCGACCGCGGTTCCACACGAGGTAGAGGTTGGAGCCCCGCCGGTAGTGCCAGCGGAAGACGACGGTGGAGCGAAGCTGCTGGAAGGTGAAGTCGGGGTCGTCGAAAGAGTAGTCCGTCTGGGGGTCGCGGTCGTCGTCTACGCGATAGGTGTCGTCCGCCGCGTCGAACGAGGCGTGGTCGCCGAGGGGGGCGAAGCGGTCCGCAAAGGCGTCCGCCGCGGGCTGCTCGACCGTCGAGAAGGCGCTGTAGTCCCCGGTTCCGATGAACGGCTGGGCGTAGAGCCGGAGCGTAACCTCCGGGGAGAAGCGGTAGGAGGCCCGCGTGGTGACGGCGAGGGTGCGTCGCCGGATGGTGCCGAACACGTACTCAGTCCGTGCGTCGTCCGACACGCTCTCGACGTACTGCGACGCGTCGCGCGAGACGGAGAGACGCGGTTCCAGCGACACCGTGGCGCGGGAGGTGGGGCGCCACCGGAGTTCGGGCTGGAGGCTGGAGGAGTACCCCTCGGTGCCGAACCGGCTCTGGTAGTCGGCCGAAAGGCTGACGCGAAGTGCATTGCGCCGGTCGCTTTCGTACTCCAGACCGACGTTGGCGCTGCCGTTTTCGCGGAGGGCGGGCCCTCCCCGGAGCGCCGTCATGGAGAGTGCGGAGAGGCGGACCTGTCCGTCGACCTCTATCGAATGGTTGTTTTGGAACGTGGCCGCGAGGCGGTAGAAGAGAAATCGCCCCGTGGGTTCGCCCCCGAACGACCACTCGTTGCGCTGAAACAGGGTTCCTCGGATCCGCCGAAACGTGTCCCCCTCCTCGGCGTCCAGATAGCTCACACCGGCCTCCGTGGCGATCTCGTCCCCCCGTCGGAAGAAGCCCAGGTCGTTGATCTCGAAGCCGGGCGACTCGGCGCGGACGGAGGTTTCCCAGCGCCAGCGTCCACTAATCTTCTCGAGCGCGGCCCCGCCGCTCCAGCCGCTCAGGCGGGTGCGCGTCGAATCGACGGAAACGTGCTCCGCGTCGGGCCGCTGAAAGTAGTGCGCGGCACTGGTCTGGGTCTGGAGGAGGGCAGAAGGGGTGCCGCGCACCTGACTAGCCAGGAGGGAGCCCTTCACCTCGTACGTTTCGTCGCCGAACCGGTGGCGTCCGTCGAGGCCGCCGGTGTAAGCGGCCCGGTGCATCTCGTCCGCGAGGCGGGACTCCAGGCCGGGGCGGTTCGTGGCCGTCACGATGCCGCCGACGGTGCTGCGTCCTCCACGCAGGTTCTTCCGGACGCGGACCACACCGTAATGGGTGGTGGGCTCCACCACAGGAGTGGCCCGATTGCCGTTCTCATCGAGAATGGTTGCCTCCTCCTGCGCAGTTACAGCGTCGAGGACGCCGACCTCCCAGTTGCCTTTCGTACGGCCCGTGAGCTTGGCCGCCCCGAGGATGGACGTGCGGTCGGGCACCTGGCTGACGTCGGCGCTGTCGGGAACAGCCCCCTGGGGCCGGCGTCCAATGCGGCGCGAATAGAAGACGCGCGGGGCCTGTTGGACCTCGAAAATGTCGGCCCCTTCGATAAAGAAAGGCCGCTTCTCGGGAAAGAACGTCTCGAAGGCCGACAGGTTGATCTGAGACGGATCCGCCTCCACCTGCCCAAAGTCGGGGTTGATGGTGGCGCGGAGCGACACGTTGGGCGTGAGGCCGTAGCGCACGTCGCCCCCGAGGCGGGCGGACCACTCGCTCGGGGCGCGCAAAGCGGTGCTCGTCGCGGGCCGCTCCAGGCGGCCGACGGTGTAGGGGCGAATCTCCAGGTTCCGGGAGGCCCTGAGGCCCCGGAGCCCGCGGAGCGATCCGTAGAGGGAGACCGTGCGGCCGACGGTTGGGTCGAGGGGCGCCCACGAGACGCTCTCGCTCCGGCGGGCAATGTCGCGTTTGAAGTTCAGGCCCCAGGTTGCCGTTTCGTTTTTGGGAATCGGGGCGTATCGGAGCTGCGACAGTGGGATTCGGATTTCGACGGTCCACCCGAGCGAATCGATGTGCGTCTTTGCCGTCCACACGCCGTCCCAGCTGATATCTTCGTTCGTATCGCTCGAAAGAAAACCGTCCACGCGGCTGCCGGCCGGGCCCACTCGGAAGCGGAAGGCATTCCGGTCGTTGTTGTAGCTGCCGAGCGAGACGATGAAACGGTCGGTGTAGCCGAACTCGTCGCGGCCCAGCACCTGTGCGGCGATCGAGTCCGGGTCGTCGTACATGCGGGCTCCCACATAGATGTGATCATCGTCGTATAGGATGCGAGCCACGGTGCGGTGGCTGGCGGGGGCGCCGGGAGAGGGGCGCGTCTGTTGGAAGCCGGTGGCGGAGTCGGCCTGTGCCCAGACCGCTTCGTCGAGACGACCATCGAGCTCAGGGGGCGTGTCGACACGAAACGCCTGGAGTTGATGGGTGAGGGCCGGGCGGGTGGTATCGATCGCAGCCTGTGATTGTGCTGATAGGGCGCGGGCGCAGGGTGGTCCGGACTGGAGGAGGATTCCCATGAGTAGACCGAGGAGGAGCCAGCGCGGGGGACAAACGGGCGACGAGGAGCAGTCACTCGACATGTAGCGTGCGACGGACAATGCGACGTTGATTCGGGGGGCGGGACCTACAGCGCTTCGCTAAAGAGCGCGTTGGCCGCGTTGCGGAAGGTGCGACTCCCCGTGCGTTCGGTGCCCTTGGAAAGGACGACGGGGGGCTCGTTGCTTGAACCGTAGGGCTGCATTTCCCGGAAGTGATCGACGGAGAGGACAGTAGGACAGTGAGAGCAGAAACTGGATCGGGTCGAGGTCCTGTTCCACATCCTTCGTCGTCTTTCGGAGAAAAGTGGTTTCTCGGGGGGGCACGTCGTTGCCCGCTGCCTGCACCGTCCAATCGGCGTCTGGGGAGCGGTTGGAGAAGAAGAGCCGCGCCGTTGCTGGAGTCTGGACCGTCCGGTTTGGGGGCCGGGAAGCCACGGGGCGGTCGGGGCTCCTCGTCCAAGGAAAAAGCACGTCCCGATCGGTGCGGAGAACACGTTGTCGAGGAGGGACAGATAGGGCCGACAACAGAATGTCCAGTGCGACGAAGAACTCCGCTCGTGCGACGAACCGCTGCTGCTCGGGCTCGGGACCCGTTGAGCCGATCTCACCCGCCCTGGCCCGATGCCCGAACCCCAGAACCCGCCCCCCAACACCTCAACATCGCGACACTGCGGCCGCCCAAACACTCGTCCCCTTCCGCTCATCCACACACAAAGCCTCTGGATTTCCTGCCGATCCCTCAGTTACCTTAGAGGGTCCAGTCGCTCGTCTTTCGCCAGCAACCAGGCCTCCATGTCCGCCCTTGAGCCCCACATCGTCGACCGCGACCGCACGACCGGCTGGATCGAGGTCATCTGCGGTTCGATGTTCAGCGGCAAGACCGAAGAGCTGATCCGCCGACTGCGTCGTGCCCGCATCGCGCGCCAGCAGACCCGCGTCTTCAAGCCCACGCTGGACGAGCGCTACAGCGACGAAGAAGTCGTGTCGCACAACGAGAATTCCGTCACCACCACGCCGGTCGACGGCCCCACTGCGATTCAGGGACTGGTCAACGAGGCGGACGTCGTGGGCATCGACGAAGCGCAGTTCTTCGACGACGATCTCGTGCCGGCGTGCCAGGCCCTTGCGGACGACGGCCACCGTGTGATTGTGGTAGGGCTCGACACCGACTACCGCGCGGAGCCGTTCGACCCAATGCCCCAGCTCATGGCGGTGGCCGAGCACGTGACCAAGCTGCACGCCGTGTGTGTCGTTTGTGGCGCACCCGCCAACCACTCGCAGCGTATTGTGCCGGGGGAGGACCGCGTGCTCGTGGGGGCCACGGAGGCCTACGAGCCGCGCTGCCGCGAGTGCTTCGAGCCGGAGCCGGTCACCGTCACTCGCCCGCGGCCCCACACGGAGGCCCTGCGGCAGGTCTCCGAAGAAGGGAACGGGGAGAGCGCCGAGGTAGTCGCGGGGACGGAATCGCCACGCGAGGAGCGATCGAGCGGGGAGAACACGTAAACTGCCAACACTGTGGGGACAGGCGCGTACATAGGTTCCCGAAGGAATGCTGACGAGACGCGTATCCCCCATGACCGAGTCTCAGACGTCCCCGACCAATCCTCGTCGTCGCCGCACCCCTCAGCGCACGCCGAAGCGCACCCCCGAACGGACCCCTCAACGCCAGCCCAAGCAGCCGCCCAAGGTGCCGAGCCCCACGCGCCGCGAGCCGACGACCCCGGACCCGAAGCGTCGAGAACCGAACGCTCCAGATCCCTCCTCCGGGGCGTAAACCGCGCCGCTTCGCGGCTGGACCCGTTTCGCCCTGTTTCTGACTGTCTCTTTTCGTCTCGATGAACAACGGGTCCTCAGGCGGCCCCTCGGCCCCTACGCACCACCAGCGGTTCACAGCGGCCCTGCTCGACGGCATCATTGCCACCGGCCTCACGGCGTTCCTCGGCGGACTGCCCCTACTTGCGGGCATTGTAGGGGGGGTGTATCTGGTAGTGCGGGACGGGCTGGAAATCGGCCCTCTGCACTTCCGCTCCGTGGGGAAGTACATGATGGGACTGGACCTCGAGCGTCTCGACGGGGCGCCGGTTACCCTCGAAACGTCAGTCCAGCGAAACTGGATGCTCGGGGTCAGCTCCGTGGCGGGTGTCTTCGTGGCCGTGCCCATCGTGGGGGGAGCGCTGGCCTCGCTCCTTTCGTTTGTGGGGTTGGGGCTCATCTTGCTTGAAGTCTACAATGTCGCCACCGATCCGGCGGGACGGCGCTGGGGGGATCGGTTTGGCAACACCCGGGTCGTAGCAACGGGCGATGGGGTGCTGTAGGCGAGATGCACGAGTACGTCCGTTCCCGGATCATGGGTCACTCGTCCCGTGGTGCGCTTTTCGCCGCACATCAAGTACGTCAATTTCAAGGTTTCGGGGGCAAAGGGCCGAACTTTGGACAGCCCCCGGCGTGTGGACTCGTTCCCTGACTCGTAGAAAACCCTCTCGATGTGATGCCATCTCCTGTGACGGAGCCCTCAAAGTCTTCTCGCCCGCCCGATGCGTCTGGCGAAGAGGTTCCGCCCTCGTCCTTGCCCCTGTTAGAGACGGGTTCCGAGTCCTCGGATCAGCTCCGCGAGGCGATCGACCGCTCGGAGAGCGGCGCCCCGGCGGCGGGCGAGGCCCTGCGGGACCTCTTCTCCACGGACGAGATTTTCCACCGTCTCGTCATCGCCGCCGACGAGGAGTTCAGCCGGTCCACACGCCTACTTTTTCTGAGCGGACTGGCCGCTGGACTCTCGATCAGCCTGTCGTTTGTCGGCATGGCAGCCCTCTCAGCCCTGTGGCCCGGCGGCCCCTCGCACTTGGCGGGTAGCCTGCTCTATCCCCTGGGCTTCTTGCTGGTGGTGATGGGACGGTATCAGCTCTTTACCGAGAACACGCTGACCCCCGTTACGCTGGTCCTGACCCGCATCGCCAGCATCCCGCGGCTCCTGCACATCTGGGGCGTGGTGCTTGGCGCCAATGTGCTGGGGGCGGCCCTCTGCGCCTACGTGCTGGCCACCACCAGTGTGTTTACCCCCGAGATGGCCGAGGTGGCTTATGGGATTGGGGATCATTTCCTGGGGATGACCTGGGGCGAGCTGTTCTGGAAGGGGGTGTTCGCCGGGTGGCTGGTGGCGAGCATGGTGTGGCTCAACTACGCCGCCCGGAGCATGACGGCCCGAATTCTTATTACCTTTGCGCTGATCTATCCGGTGGCGGCGGCGGAGCTGGCCCACTGCATCGTCGGCTCCACTGAGGTGCTCTACGTCGTCTTCCAGGGCGACGCGAGCGTGTGGACCTTCCTCGTCGACTTTCTCTCTCCGGCGGTGCTGGGCAACACGGTGGGCGGCGTGCTACTGGTGGCCATCCTCAACTTCTCGCAGACGCGCGACCGCCGCTTTCCGCACCGCGACTGTGGCCAGCTGGAGTTGACGTGGAGTGAGTGGCTCCTTGGCCACGCGGCGGGGCGCCCCGAGGCCGATCTGGAGGGCAAGGCGAGCGAGCGGCTCACCCCGCCGGTGCAGCCCGACGACCACACGTATGGTCCGGAGGAGGCCCCCGTGACGGTGGTCCAGTACGGGGACTACGAGTGTCCCACAAGCCGGAGCATCTATGAGGCTGTGCGGCAGGTGATGGACGTGCTCGCCGCCGAGAGTAACCAGTCGGAGCCCCCGGTCCGCTACGTCTTTCGGCACCTCCCCCTTCGGCAGCGTCATCCCCACGCGGTCCACGCCGGGGTGGCCGCCGAGGCGGCTGCCCGGCAGGGGGCGTTCTGGGACATGCACGAACAGCTCTTTGCCCACCAGGATCAGCTGAAGGACGAGGACCTGCGCACCTACGCCGCAGCGATCGACCTCGACCTCGATCAGTTTGAGGACGATCTCCACGACGACGCCCTCCACGATCGCGTGATGGCCGACCGCACCTCGGCCATCGAAAGCGGCGTGCGGCGCACCTCGAACCTCTTCGTTGAAGGAGAACGGTACGGGGGCGGGTTTGACCCCGACGCCCTCCTCCGCGCCCTCCGCCGCCGCGCCGCCGTCGACCGCACCGTCGCCGCGCAAAGCGAAGAGGTGTCCTCCGTAGAGGCCTGAGTGGGTCCGTTCTTTCCCCTGCGTCCTGGCCCCAGCGCTTCCAAGCCGCCACGCGTCCACCACCTCCGGGTCGGAGTTGACGCTTCCCCGATCCGCCCGCTATATTGGCAGAGGCGCGAGGCGGTCGGCCCGTTCGACACCGCACCGCTCCAGCATCCTGGGGCCGCGCCCTCGCCTGCCTCGTACTGTTCTTACGCCTAGCCCGCCGTCGTCATGGACGACCAGCGATACCTCGTTACGGCTCGCAAGTACCGGCCGTCGCTCTTCAAGGAGGTCGTCGCGCAGGAGCACGTCACCGAGACGCTCAAAAATGCGATTCGGCTGGAACGGCTCGCGCATGCCTACTTGTTTAGCGGGCCCCGCGGCGTGGGGAAGACCACGGCGGCCCGCATCCTGGCGAAGGCCATCAACTGCGAGACGCCGCGCGAGGAGCGCGAGGATGGCGCCGAGCCCTGCCGCGGGTGTGACTCGTGCGAGTCGTTCGAGGAGGGCCGCAGCCTCAACGTGTTCGAGATGGACGCGGCCTCGAACAACAAGGT
>JBDGQN010000326.1:0-20417 GCA_042219055.1 Salinibacter sp.
ACGTGCGGCTTCTCTCGGTCAAACTCTTCCTTGGCCATGGTGGTCTAAGTGGTTCGGTAAGTGGGTGTGGATTCGAATAGCGATAGAACAGAAGACAGAAGGGGGAATGGGCCCCAAAGGAGCAGTTAAGCCGCGGCGCCCACGACATCTTCGTCCATGATCTCCTTCTCGATCTCTTCAGGCACGGGTTCGTAGCTGCTGAACTGCATCGTATAAATGGCCCGACCCTGTGAGAGGGAGCGGAGGTCCGTGGAGTAGCCAAACATCTCAGCGAGCGGGACGTGCGCGGTGATCACCTGGGCATCATTGCGCTGCCCCATCTCCCCAATGCGCCCGCGACGACCGTTGAGGTCGCCGATGATGTCCCCCATGTAATCGTCGGGGGTCACAACCTCTACCTCCATCACTGGCTCCATGAGGACGGGATTCGCCCGACGGGCCGCCTCGCGGAAGCTAAGCCGTCCCGCAATCTCGAAGGCATTCTGGTCGGAATCGACCTCGTGGTGATCGCCGTCGTACAGACGGATCCATGCACCTTCGAGCGGATAGCCGGCCAAGGGGCCGTCCTCCATCGCGCTCTCGATGCCGCGCTTCACCGACGGGATAAATTCTTTCGGAATGACGCCGCCCGTGATTTCGTTCTCGAAGATGAGTCCGTCCTCTTCTTCGTCGTCGTTGGGCCCGACCTCCATGTACACCTCGGCGAACTGTCCGCGCCCTCCGGTCTGCTTCTTCAGGACGTAGTGCTCGTCAACCGTCTCTGTGAGGGCTTCCCGGTAAGCAACCTGCGGCCGCCCCACGTTGGCCTCCACCTTAAACTCTCGCTTGAGACGGTCGATAATGATTTCGAGGTGCAGCTCCCCCATCCCGGCAATAATTGTCTGGCCGGTTTCCTCGTCGGTACGGACGTTGAACGTCGGATCCTCCTCGGCCAGCTTGGTAAGGCCATTGGTCAGCTTGTCACGGTCGGCCTTCGTCTTCGGCTCGATCGCGATTCGGATGACCGGCTCCGGGAAGTCCATCGATTCGAGCACGACCGGATGATCCGGATCACAGATCGTATCGCCAGTCTTGAGATTCTTCGGCCCTACGACGGCAGCAATGTCCCCCGCACGGAGCATGTCCACATCTTCGCGGCTGTTGGCGTGCATAAACATCATGCGCCCGATGCGCTCGTCCTCGTCTCGAGTCGGGCTGTAGACGCGAGAACCGGATTCAAGGGTCCCACTGTAGACGCGGATAAACGTCAACTTCCCGACGTACGGATCGGTTGTGATTTTGAAAGCGACGGCGCTGAAGGGCTCCTCCTCTTTCGGCGGACGGACGACCTCTTCGTCATCGTTCTGTGGATGATGCCCCCGAATGGGCGGGACGTCGTTCGGGCTGGGAAGGTATTTGTTCACCCCATCAAGCACACGCTGCACCCCCTTGTTCTTGAGGGCAGACCCACAGAACATCGGGGTCATGTCGCGATTGAGGGTGGCCTTACGGATTACCTTCTCCAGCTCCGCCGACTCCACCTCCTGGTCTTCGTCGAGGTACTTCATCAGAAGCTCGTCGTCGTACTCCGCAACGCTCTCCAGAAGGTTGATGCGCCAATGCTCAGCGTCGGACTTGAGATCGTCTGGAATCTCCACGACGTCCCACTTCATGCCCTGGGACTCCTCATCGTACACGACGGCTTTGCCGGCGATGAGGTCGATGATGCCTCGGAACATGTCGCCGGACCCGATGGGATACTGCACCGGAACGGGATTGGCATTGAGACGGTTTTTCATCATTTCCAGGACGTTCTCGAAGTCCGCCCCGGTCCGGTCCATCTTATTCACGAAACCGATCCGTGGCACGTCGTACTTCTCCGCCTGGCGCCAGACCGTCTCGGACTGCGGTTCCACCCCGCCGACCGCGCAGAAGAGGGCAATCGCACCATCAAGCACGCGGAGCGAGCGTTCTACCTCGACCGTAAAGTCGACGTGGCCGGGCGTGTCGATGATGTTAATCCGGTGGTCGTCCCAGTAGCAGGTGGTAGCGGCGGAGGTGATGGTGATACCGCGCTCCTTTTCCTGCTCCATGAAGTCCATGGTAGCGGCTCCTTCGTGCACCTCTCCCATACGGTGCAGACGACCGGTGTAGAAGAGGACCCGCTCCGTAAGGGTCGTCTTCCCGGCATCGATGTGGGCCATGATGCCGATGTTTCGGGTCCGCTCCAACGGAAAGCTTTCGTTTTTCTTCGTGGCCATAGGTACGTGCTCAGGTTAGATGTTGGCTCGCTCGGTACGGACCAGAACAGCCCTGGTCTTTCCACCGCCCAGCGTGTTGGACTAGAACTGGAAGTGAGCGAAGGCCTTGTTGGATTCCGCCATTCGGTGGGTATCGTCTTTCTTCTTCACGGCCCCACCCTCGCCTTGGGCGGCGTCAATCAACTCACTGGCAAGACGATTGACCATGCTCTTCTCTTTTCGAGCCCGGCCATATTGAATGATCCAGCGAAAGGCGAGTGTAATGCGACGTTCCGGTCGAACCTCAGTGGGCACCTGGTAGGTAGCTCCACCGACGCGGCGGCTGCGAACCTCGACGAGCGGAGCAGCATTGTTTACGGCCTTCTTGAAGACTTCCAAGCCGTCTTCGCCAGTCCGCTCTTCGATGACCTCGAACGTATCATAGACGATCCGCCGGGCCAGACTCTTTTTGCCGTCACGCATCACGGCGTTGACGAACCGGGAAACCATATCGTCCCGGTAAATAGGGTCCGGCTGTGTGGTGCGCTGCTCAGGGGCCTCGTCTCGGGCCATAGCGTATCCGTGATCTCGTCAAAAGAGTTCGTCGTCAAACGGGGGCGCCAACGTCATCAGAACGCCTCAGGGTTCCCTTGCAAATCAGTCGCGGGGCTTCTTCGTGCCGTACTTCGACCGGCCCTGTCGACGGTCTTCGACGCCGGCCGTATCGAGAGCACCACGGACGATGTGGTATTTCACGCCCGGAAGGTCCTTCACTCGACCTCCTCGGACGAGCACGATGGAGTGTTCCTGCAAGTTGTGCCCCTCGCCAGGAATGTAAGCGGTCACCTCGTTGCCGTTCGTAAGCCGCACACGGGCTACCTTTCGAAGCGCCGAGTTCGGCTTCTTGGGCGTGGTGGTGTACACCCGAGTACACACTCCTCGGCGCTGGGGACTGCCCTCAAGCGCCGGGGCGTCGCTCTTTTCCTCTTCGGACTCTCGCCCTTTTCGAATCAACTGCTGTGTCGTCGGCACGTCGGTGTCGGTCGTTTTTTCGGAGCGATGTCGGGCAACATGAGATGTCTTCGCGCAAGCCTTCGTGCGCACAACCGTTTTTAACAACGTCTCTTGGACCCTAGGTCCCAAACGCGGGGCAAAGAAGGAATGAAAAGGGGCTCCCCTGCCTCAGAGCGCCGCGAAAGGGCCTCGCGGATCACTTACATCGATACAACGCTCTGTATCGATTGATCAATCTCTTTTCGTGTGTGAGGGCAAAAAAAGAGGGCGAGCAGTAACTCGCCGGTGCAGAATCCCAGCTCAGTTTTCCACCTTTGCAGGAGAGGTCTACGGAGCGGTCTTTCCGGTGGTTTCCAGCGTGTCGGCTTCTGCGCCAGATTCAGAGGAACTTCCATCTCGCTTTCCGACTCTTAGAAGTCCCCTTCGACTGGCGGGTCGCGTCCTGCTTCAAGTCTATGTACTCGCCATGCGGGGGCTCCCCCAACAGCGCTACGAGCGCCTCCGAATCGAGAACTTCTTCTTCCAGAAGGATCTCGGCCATGTCGACGAGGAGGGGCCGTTTCTCCTTCAGAACCGTTCTCGCCCGCGATCGGGCCTCGTCAACCAGCGCCTGCACCTCGGCGTCGATGGCCTCGGCCGTCGCCTCGGAGTACGGCTTGCCGAGAATCGGGACCTCCTCATTGCGGCGAGGCGTGTTGTAACTGACAGGGCCGATCCGGTCGCTCATGCCGTAGTCCACGACCATGGCGTAGGCCAACTTCGTGACCCGTTCGAGGTCGTCCTCCGCCCCGGTGGTGACGTCCCCAAGAATGACCTCTTCCGCCACCCGTCCCCCGAGAGCCATCGTCATCCGGTCCATGAGGGCGGCCTTCGAATACAGGTCGCGCTCCTCGGGCAGGTGCTGCGCGTACCCGAGCGCCGAGACGCCCCGGGGCACGATGGAGACCTTCACGACCGGATCGGTGTGCTCCAGGAACCAGCCGACGACGGCGTGTCCCGACTCGTGGTGGGCGATGATCTCTCGTTCCTCGGGCGAGATGAGCTTGTTGCTCTTCTCCAGGCCCGCAATGACTCGCTCAATGGCCTGCTCGAAGTCCTCCATCTGAATAGCGGACTTGTCCGTCCGTGCGGCAAGCAGGGCGGCTTCGTTGCAGACGTTTTCGATCTCGGCTCCCGCAAAGCCCGGCGTCTGACGGGCCAGTACCGTCAGGTCCACCGTTTCGCCGAGGAGGAGATCCTGCACGTGAGTACGGAAGATTTTTTCCCGTTCCCGGCGATCGGGTTTGTGGATGGCCACCTGACGATCGAACCGACCCGGGCGGAGCAGGGCGGAGTCGAGCACGTCGGGACGGTTCGTGGCCCCCATGATGACGACTCCCTCGCCGGAGTCGAACCCGTCCATCTCGACGAGAAGCTGGTTCAGGGTATTGTCGCGCTCGTCGTTCCCGCTTCCCGCCTGACCTCGTCCCCGCGTGCGTCCGATGGCGTCCATCTCGTCGATGAAGATGATGCAGGGCGCTTTCTCTTTCGCGCTCTCGAAAAGGTCGCGCACCCGGCTCGCCCCCACGCCCACGAACATCTCCATAAAGTCCGAGCCGGAGATCGAGAAGAAGGGCACGCCCGCCTCGCCGGCCACGGCCTTCGCCATGAGGGTCTTGCCCGTTCCGGGAGGCCCCACGAGCAAAACCCCCGTCGGCAGTGCGCCTCCGAGCCGGGTAAACTTCTCGGGAGTCTTGAGAAACTCGACGATTTCCGCCACCTCTTCCTTCGCCTCCTCCAGGCCCGCCACGTCGTCGAACGTCACCGCTCCCTCGGGGGGCGTTTCGAACAGCGTTGCCGTGTTGTCCGCAAGGTCGGGCTGCTGCGGCTCGGCACTCATCTGCCGCATAAAGAAGAACCAGATCCCGACGATGAGCCCGAGGGGTACGCCCCATAGCAGCAAGGTCGCGACCCAGTCCTCCTCCTGGCGGGCCGAGAAGGTCACGGCGGCCCGCCCGGAGTCGGCAGCCGCGTCGTTGTACCGGCGCAGAAACGCGGTCAACTCGTGGGAACGCGGCTTCGTGGTGCGAAAGGCCCGCCGGGACCTCTCGAACACGTCCGCGATGATTCCATGGTCCCGCGGGGGCAGTTTGACGGTCTTCTCCTGCACCGCGTCGGCGGTATACGTCCCTTCGATGGTTGACCCGTTGACAATCTCGACGCGCTCGACGTAGCCGGATTCCACGTAATCGAGAAAGGTGCTGTACTCAATCGAGGCCGGAGCGCGGGCCTCTGTCCAGGCAAGGCCGACGTGCACGAGGAGGGCAATTACGGTGGCGACGCCGACCCAGAAGAACGACCGGGAACGCACGACAGCCCAGAGTCGCTCGATCACCGAGCGATCATTCTGCGGTTTGGGGGGGAGTCCCGACGAGGTGGAATCGGACGGCGGCATGACCAGCTACTCGTTGGATGAAGCCTGCGTCAGCGACGTTCAAAAGAGTCCGTCAGGGACGGCGAGGCCCTTCCCTTTGCTGCCCGGAACCTGGGGGGGAGCTCCCCAACGCTGGAGGGAATCCGGAAGCATCCTCTTTCCGACTCGTGTCGGCCGGAGGCCGAGGCAAGGCTCCCCGCTCCGAGGCCGAGGATGAATCGCGGGCAGAAGGGGTGCGCGAGTCGGGCCGTGGCCGCTGGGGATCGGAAGCGGCACGGGAGGTGTCGGCGTTGGACTGACGAGGCGTTTGGGACTTCGATGGCGTTTGTGCCAAAGTCCCGGTCGCGCTGGACGTGTCGTGCACAGAGGGGGACGCCGTCGAGTCCGGACCGCCCGCGTTGGGCGTCGACGCGGACCGTCGCTGCTTCAGGTGATCGAGAAGCGTCTGGGCCCGCTTCGCCACGGGGGTATCGCTGTACTGCTCCGTCAGGTACGTCAGCAGGGCCCGGAAGGGCTCGGAGAAGCCGTCGTCCTCAGCGGTCGTCTGGGTCGTGTCGGAGGGAGCCTTCACTGGTGACGCTGCCGAGTCCGGGGCCGCTGCCGAGTCCGGAGCCGCGGTGCTGCTATCCGGCGGCACGGGGGCGGGAGCGGTCGTGGAGTCCCGTTTGCGCGAAGATTGCGGAGCAGGCGTCTTGGTCGAGTCCACCGGGCGGGCAGGGGGGCGCCGAGCCGGTCGCTCTCTCCCCACGGTGTCTTTCTGCACGGTGTCACGGACAGCTTGCTCCGGCCGCTGCGGGACGCTTTCCGATGCTCGTTGAGGGCGGGTGAGACCCTCATCCGGCGTGTTGGACGCATCGGTCGAGTCCCGGACCTGAGTAGGCCTCGTCTGCGCGGCAGTAGTGTCCGACGAGGGACGCACCCTTAACGAGTCCGTCGTCCCAGACGAAAGGGAATCGTCCCGAGACTGGGCCAGCGAATCCACGTATCGCTTAAATCGGTCACGAAGGACCCCGCTGGTGTCCTTCTGAAGCGTCCGGTAGTACACCACCCCTGCCGCAAGCAGGGCCCGGGGCGCCGTGTTGGTCTCCGGATACTGCCGAGCTACGGCCAGAAACTGATCGAATGCCCGGTGCGTGTTCCCTCCCTGCCAGGCTTCGTAGGCACGGCCGTACACCGAATCGGCCTGGCTCGCGTCAAGGTCCTCGACCGGGGTGGCCGGGGCCAGCCCGAGTTGCTCCCGCGCTCGTTTCGCGTAGGGCGTACCAGGAGAGGTCTCGATGATGCGGCGGTACGCCGCTTCAGCCGCGGCCGTGTCGCCCTGAGCGCGGTGGACCTGTGCCAGTCCGTATAGGGCCTTCCGGGTGACTGTGGACTCTTCATTATTCTTCAAGACCCGCTTGAACCACGTCTCGGCCGAGTCGGGGCGACCGGCGGCCCGGAAGAGGGCAATGGCCAGTTCGTACCGCGCCCTAGCGCGTTTGTCCTCCATCTTCGCCCGGCTGGCCGAATCGCGCGGCACCGCCGAAACGTCCACGAGACGCTCCCCCGAACTTCCCGTCCGTTGCCCTTGCCCCGCCGCAGGGGCCGATTGCCGCCGTGCCGTTCCTTGCTGCCCTCCACCTCCCTGAATAGCATTGACACGGCGCCAGTTGTCCACCAGGGGCCGGTCCCCCCAGGTCTGCCGAAACTGGCGTTTTCCCTCTTGCACGAGCGCTGGATCACGGTGGAAGAGGAAGCCAGCATCGGAATTCTGGGTCTGGGTAGCGCTTTTCCGAGACGGCCCTGCCTGTTCTCGGCGTCCCTGCGTGCGTTGCTCCCTGCCTCGAAACTGGTTTCGCTGTCGGCGACGGGCCTCGGCTTCTTTCTTTTGCTTTTTGAGCCGCTTTTGCCGAATGTTCTCAACGAACGCCTGGAACTCAGCCGGCGGCATGCGACCGAGGCGCAGGAGTGAATCCAGGCGGGCCACCGTTTGGGCCCGATCGGCAAGGCCCCGGAAGCGCTCGGCCTGTCCCGCGGCGTCCGACGGGGCGCGGGGCAGGACGCGGCGCGTCTCGTCCGGGTCCGTCCCGCGCTGTCCGGAGGGGGACGACAGCTTCGTCGAAGCCGTGTCGAAGTGGGCCGCCGCCCGGGTGAAATCCTCGTAGGTATCCCGGTAAAGTGTCGCCAGGTCATAGTGAATCCGTCCCTGAATGGCTCCCGTGGGGGCCTCTTCCCCCCGAAGGATGCCGGTGAGCACCTTTTTCGCCTTCTTCGGGCGATTCAGGGCTTCGTAAAGACGAGCGCGAACGATCGCAATCTGCCCCCGCATTGCCTTCGTATCGTCATCCCGCTCCAGGTTCTCCAGTCGCCGCAGGGCCCGCTTGGGTTTGCCACGGCGCCCCTGCATCTCAATGGCTCCCAGCCGCGCGGCAAACTCGAGCTGATACTTCGGGTCGTACGCCGGCACGTGCTCGTAAGCCCTCTGCGCCCCGGCCCAATCTTCGAGCGTCTCCCGTACTTGCCCCAACAGAAACGCCGCCCGTGCCCCCACGTCGTCCGGCACCGGACCGTCGATCCCCTTGTCGAGCGCGGCCTCCGCATCCGACCACGCGTTCTGCCGAACGAACAACGCTCCCCGAACGAGACGCATCTGAGCTGTCCAAGGCCCCTCCTCTTCCGTCTGCTCCAACCCCGTACGCAGTGCCTCAGCCGCTTTCGAGAAGCGCTCGGCCGCCACCAGCGTCTTGGCAAGCCGAAACCGTGCCTCCGCCTCCAGCTCGGTTCCGAGCTGAATGACCTCCCGGAATTTTTGAGCCGCCCCCACGTAGTTCTGCTGATGGTATCGGGCCCGTCCGATGAGAAGCAGCGCGTCGTCCACCCATTCAGAGTTCGGATGCTCGCGGAGCAGGTTCGCGCTTTTCTGGATGGCTTTCTCAAAGGAAGAGCCTCCCGACCCGGACTGAGGCTCTGGAAAGATGGAGATGTATCGGTTGCGATCCACCTCCGTACCGGACCGGCTCCCCGACTTGAGCCCTTTTTTGAAGGCCTTCTGTGCGTTGTAGAAGGTGTTGTAATAGGCCGTAAAGTCGTCGTACTGCCGTCCAATGAAGGACCCGCGCCCACAGCCCAGCATCAGTCCACCTACGACGACCACGCAAACCATGGCCCACAGCGGCCGGACCGACCGCTGAAACCGGCGACGAAGAGAACGACCCATGACGACCCGTCCGGCGGACAGTTGAGAAAGGGCGGGGTGAAGAGCTAAAATGGATAGGGATGGCGGAGGGATCCTACGTTCCCGGGCGTAGGGCGGGTTGCCCACTTTCATGGCGAATCTGCGAGGGGGCGAACACTGCTGCCCTTGCCCAGCCCCCTCTCGCGTGTCCTCCAGGGAGGAACGGGAATACCGGTTATTTCACCGAACTGACGTGGACCGTGTTCGTGCGGCCCCGGGCCGGCAGCGGCATGCCAACCGTGATGACGACCTTCCCTCCCGGCTGAACGAGTTCGTGCTCGTGGAGCACGCTGTGGACACGAGCAATGCCTTGATCGGTGTCCTGCTGGAAGGGGATGTAGAAGGCCTCAGTCCCCCACAGCAGGCCGAGTTGAGCAACGACCCGCTGGTTGTCGGTGAAGGCGTAGATGGGCATGCTGGGGCGATGCCGCGCAATGGCCCGAGCGGTGGCCCCCGAGTTGGTCAGACAGCAGACGGCCTCCGCTCCCACTTGCTCAGCGAGACGACACGCGGTAAAGCTCACGCTGTCGGTCACACTCGCCCCTTGTTCGAGGTTGTCGGGGGCCATCGTGAGAGACCGGCGCTGCTCGTTCCAGTAGTCCTCGGCCTGTCGGATAATCTGGTCCATCGACTCCACCACCCGCACGGGGTGGTTGCCTACTGCGGTCTCGGCAGACAGCATCACCGCGTCGCTGCCGTCGAGAACCGCGTTGGCCACATCGCTCGCCTCGGCCCGGGTAGGACGAGGGTCCTCCACCATGCTTTCCAGCATCTGCGTGGCCGTAATCACCGGCTTCGAGGCGGCCATGCTCTTCCGTATAAGTCGCTTCTGCGTGCCCGGCACTTCCTCCATCGGCATCTCGATGCCGAGATCCCCCCGCGCCACCATGATGCCGTCAACCACGTCCAGAATGGCGTCAATGTTGCGGACGGCCTGCGGCTTCTCGATCTTCGCGATCACGCTGGTGTTCTTCCCCACCTCATTGATACGGTGCACCAGCGCCTCCACGTCGGAACGCTCCTGCACGAACGAGAGGGCAACCACGTCCACGTCCAGCTCGAGACCCAGCTCCAGATCCTTCAGGTCCTTCTCCGTCATCGGCGGGGTCGAGGTCCGAATGTCCGGCAGGTTCACGCCCTTCCGCGACCGCAGGGGCCCTCCCTCCACGACAGTCGCGATCAGCGTCGAATTGCGAGCGCTGGTGACCTCCAGCTCCAGCAGGCCGTCGTCGATCAGGATGCGCTCGCCCTCCCGAGCCTCCTGGGTCAGCGAGTCGTAGTCGATGAAAATGCGCTCCTTCGTGCTTTCCGCAATCGGATCGGTCGTCACCTCCACCTCGTCTCCCTCGCAGAGCATGACGGATCCGTTCTGCACCTCCCCCACCCGTATCTTCGGCCCCTGCAGATCCTGCAGGATGGTCACTACTTCCCCCTCCGCCTCCGCCGCTTCCCGAACGGTCTGCACGCGCTCGATGTGCTCCTCGTGGGTGCCGTGCGAAAAGTTCATGCGTGCGACGTCCATCCCGGCGGCCACGAGGCGACGAATGGTCTCCGGGTCGGAAGTGGCTGGGCCCAGGGTGCAGACGATTTTCGTTCGACTGTCCATGCTTGGAAGGCGTTGAGAGGAAGAGCACGAGTCGACGCTCCCCCCCAAACCAGCCCGGGAGCGTCATGTACGTTCCCAAACGTAGGAGAGTAGACGTGGAAATGCGTGACGAGGGGCGGAGCCTCGTCAATTCCTCAGGAGTCTTCACGGGACCGCCGTAGAGCCGGGCGAGGGCGCCCCGCCTCCCTTCGGCGAACGCTCGTTCCCCCCACGCTTCGGCAGGACACGAGCGGGGGACTGCGACTGCAGAGCACTCGACACCATGATGAGTTCCCCAACGTTTTCGAGCGTCAGAAGGCCCACGAGTTGATCCCCGTCCACGACCGGGACGGTGGAGCAGCTTTGAGCGTTCATCTGGAAAAAGACTTCGTCGAGCGGCGCCCCGGGGTCGGTGGTAAGGAAATCCCTATCGGCCACCTCGGCCACAGGCGTGCTTCGAGTATGCTCGGAAAGAGCCTCGATAAGCTGCTTACGGCGAAGAAGGCCGAGGATGCGCCCGTCCTCGACGACGGGAAAGTCGTGGTCGGTTCCGGCCAGGAGTTCATCGACCGCATCGTCGAGCGTATCCGCAATATCGAGCGTCGTAAACCGTGTCATCATGGCCTGCCGCACCGGCGTTCCTTTGGTGAACGACCGGTACATGGCTTGTTTCGACTCCTGCTGCGCCCCCACGTAGACGAAGAGAGCGATGAAGAGAAGAACGGGATTGAACCACATGATTCCGACCAGGCCGAAGAGGATGGCCATGGCCTGTCCCACGTTGGCCGCCGTCTGGGTGGCCTGGGCATAATCCTGCCGCAGGGCGAGGAGTGATCGCAGCACCCGTCCGCCATCCATCGGAAAGGCCGGCAGCAGGTTGAACCCCGCCAGGACGGCATTAATCCACAGAAGAGACGCGAGCAGGTGCTGCCCCGGTGCCTGGAGCGCCCCGGGCGCAAACGAGCCCCCCGTGACGAGCAGTAGACCGGCGAGCACCGCAGTGATGGCAATGTTGACGGCCGGCCCGCCAATGGCAATCCAGAACTCCTTCATCGGCTCGGAGGGGATCCGCTCCAATCGCGCGAGCCCGCCGATGGGATAAAGGGTGATGCTTCGGGTGGGCACCCCAAAGCGTTTCGCTGTGAGCGCGTGGCCCAGCTCGTGCAAAATCACGCAGAGGAAGACGGCAAGAACGAGGCCTAGTCCCGAGATGGCTGCCCCAAGGCTCTCTCCCCGTATATAGAAATACGCGATGATCGCGGCAACGAGCAATAAAAAGGTCCAGTGCAGGAAGATTCCAATCCCGTACACGGACCCGATCTTGAGGGATCGTTTCATTCGCCTGAGGGAATTGATCGGCAGAAGAGGAGTGTGTGAACGGGGACTCGTCCACTCACGGTTCCACCGATTCCCCCGTCGCAGCGCTCCCCTCCCGGAAGCCGTTCAGGCCGCACGGTAGAGACCTCCAGAAATGAGATGTTGCCCCTAAGCGCCGGTCAAGGACGCTCGTCAACGCGGTCCAGCTTAGGCCAGAGATTTTCCTTCCAGTACGGCGTGCGGAGGTGCTCCACCAGGGTCATGCGGTAGCGTCCTCCCTCGGCAGCCATCTGTACGAGCAGCCGATCAGGCCCGGTTGCCCGCCAGTACGTCTCGACCCGGGCGCTTTTCTCCCCGATAATCGAGGGCACAGGTGCCTGGTAGCTCACACGGATGCGCTCGGTCTCGAACGTGTCGGCCTCGGTCGGGACCGTCTCGGTTCCTACCAGCACCGCCTGGGCCGGCACGTGAGTGCCACTGTCCGCCACCGCCACGGAGAAGGAGAGGGTATCGGCCTTCCTGAAGTCGAGGGCCCGGATCAAGAGGGGGAGCTGGGCCGGCGGATATGACTGCGGCGCCGCAGCGAACTCGGTGCGCCGGTTGCCGTAATCGTCGCTTCGCTTCCGAACCTCAATTGCCCCGTCCCGCGGAAAAGCGATCTCACGGTACAGGTTGGAGCACCAGTCGAAGCTCGTGAAGGATTGCTTGAAGGGCCGAAGGTCTCGCTGACGCGCGTTGACCACCCAATTGCGCTTGTACTGGTACGAGCCGCTTTCGAGTTCGTAGAAAAACGCGTATTTAAAGGACGAGACGCCGCCGGACCCGTCGGTGACCTTCGACATCGTTTCCGGGCTAAACCGGTGCTTCACGAGGTAACTGCCCGCGAGGAACCGTTGCTCGTTGGCCCGACCATACTGATCGCGGGTCCGCTCAACGCGGTAGAAGGCGACTTCGGCCTGCCCATCGTTCCATAACTCGGCCGTTAGGTAGGACCGATCCGTAATGGGCGCCGGCTCAGCCTCCGGCGTCGCGGCGGGACGAGTGCACCCTGCTAGGAGTGTGGCCCCGAGGAGAAGCAGGAGCAGTGCGGTTCGCAGAGAGGGGGGAAGCATGAGCACACAAAGCTTGGGCAGAGACGGACCCGGAAAACCAACCCTTTCGTCAGAAACAGCTCCCCTCCGTTACGCCCTCCAGTCTCGCAGCAGCAACCACCCGATCAGTGCGAGCAGTCCAAAAAGGACAGCAGCGGTAAGAACTGGGCGGCGGCGAATAGCGGCACGGAGCGGACGAGCGGGCCGCACCTCCACACCCTCGAAACCGAACAACCGACCCAACGCACCGGGCTGAGCCCCTGCGCCGATGCGTGCAATGGGGTCGCCCTGCAGGCGCACCTCTCCCGAAAGGCCCGACAGTTCGAGCGCTTCGTGGACCCGCCCCGTGGTGCGCGCCTGGTCGGTCGCAAACGGGCCGGAGGTAAGGAAACGGCGGCCGGCCCGCAGACTGGGCAGATCGACGACAATGTGATCGCCGGTCCCCCGTATATCGATCTCTTCGCCGTCAACGGCGAGCTGGAGATCCGCGAGGACCTCAAGGGGAAGTGCCATTTGACTTGAGAAGCATGCGTGAGAGATGAATGCTAATCTATTCACCGCCAACAGACAAGGTTGGGGGCGCAGAACGTCGGCAGAGGGGACGCCTCTCAGCAGAGGCGTCCCCCGACCGACCTAGACTCGTGCGACGCAAAGGTCGCACACAGAGAGGGAGGGCTACTCCTCCTTCGTTCGAATCTTCAGCGTGCCATCCAGCTTCCAGTGGGCATGCTGGGCGTCCTCGCCCACCTTGCTGGGTACGTAGAGATCCATGCTCTCAAATTCGTAGGTGATTTGGGCGCCGCGGCCGGTCAGCTTATCGTAGAGGCCGATGGCGAGCTCCGGCCATGTTTTGGTGTCATCAATTTCAGCCATGATGTGCGTACAATGTTGATTTGTAAGAGGGGTGAGTGTGCCGCAGTGCCGAAAGTTCGACTCTAGCAGCGCATTCCCTGAAATCCCAAGGGGCGTTCTAGTTTCCGTAAGCTGGTGAAACGTTTTCGTAATGGGCCTTCGGAGCGGCCCTTCGACACTCCGTGGCAGACAGATCCATTCGTCTCGGTCCCCGTATAGACATGTCTCTTTTCCCAAAGACTCTTCTTCAAAATGGCCTCTACTGCCCGATCTCGGGTCCTCGTCACTGGCGCCACTGGCTACGTAGGGGGACGCCTCGTGCCCTGTCTCCTGCAGGAGGGTTACACGGTGCGCTGCTTCGTGCGAGACGCGGATCGGCTGCGGGCCCAGCCTTGGAGCGACGCGGTAGAGATCGCCGTGGGGGACGCTCTGGAGGCCGAAACCGTGCCGCCCGCGATGGGGAATGTCGACGCGGTGTACTACCTCATCCACTCGCTCGGGGCGGGGGAGGATACGTTCGAAGAACGAGATCGCCGGGCCGCCACCAATGTTCGTCGGGCCGCGGAGGACGCCGGGGTGGAGCGGATCGTTTATCTCGGGGGAATGCGGCCGAAGGGCGAGCGTCAGTCGAAGCATCTGCAGAGTCGGATCGAAACCGGGACCGTGCTCCGCGATGGTCCGGTCCCGGTGACGGAGTTTCGGGCCGCCCAGATCGTGGGCTCCGGCAGTCTTTCGTTCGAACTGGTGCGGTACCTCACTGAACGGGTACCCATCATGATCTGTCCGCAATGGGTCCAGACCCCCACTCAGCCCGTCGCCATCCGGACCGTGCTGGAGTACCTGATCGCGGCCCTCGACCAGCCCGAGAGCGCCGGGGAAATCATCGAGATCGGGGGGAACGACGTGCTCACCTACGCCGAGATGTTTGAGGCGTATGCGTCCGTCCGCGGACTGACCCGCTGGGTCGTGAACGTGCCCTTCCTCACCCCTCGCCTCTCGTCCCACTGGATCGGGCTGGTCACGCCGCTCTCCAACACCATCGCCCGCCCTCTCATCGAGGGCCTCGACAACGAAGTGGTCGTTGATGACCCCTCGCGGGCCCGCACCCTGTTTCCCGACGTCGATCCCATCCCGTTCGAGGCGGCGGTCCGACTGGCCCTCCGTCGTCCCGACTCCGACACCATGCCCACCGTCTGGAACAAAACCGTCTCCTCGGTCCCGAGCAAGACCTCGTCCCCCCGCCTGGACCTGAGCGAGGGCCTGTACCGAGAAGAGCGCTCGGCAACCGTGGCGGCCTCCCCCGCCACCGCGTTCGACACTGTCGAGCGTCTGGGCGGCAACACTGGGTGGCTCTACGGGGACACGGTGTGGCGGCTGCGCGGCTGGATCGACCGTCTCCTGGGCGGCGTGGGCTTCCGGCAGGGACGCCGAAACCCGGAGACCCTGCGCGTCGGCGACCCGGTCGACTTCTGGCGCGTAGAGGCGCGCAAGGAGGGGCATCTCCTGCGCCTCCGGGCCGAAATGCAACTCCCGGGCCGCGCCTGGCTGCAATATCGGATTACGCCGCTCCCTGACGAAGAGGCTCACACCCGCATCACGCAGACCCTGTTCTTCGAACCCAAAGGGCTCACCGGCACCCTCTACGGCACCGGGGCGCGCGTCCTCCACAGCCCGCTCTTCGCCGGCCAGCTCCGGGCGCTCGTCGACTGGATCGAGGAGCGGGCGGCAAAGGTCCCAGCCTCCACCTCAGCTCAGTCCCACTCGTAGGGTCTTGCCTTTCCTTCGGGCGAGGGGACAAGAGCTCTCAGTTTAGAACCCAGATGGCCCCATTGAGCGCAAGGGCGTACGTGACCCACGCCAGATACGGCACGAGTAGCCACCCGGCGGTCGGCTGAAGGCGAAAGAAGCGGTCCATCGTCCACGCCAGGGTGCCCCAGAGAAAGAGAATGACGACGAGCCCGAGGGCTGGGGACCGGGCCCCGAAGAAGGCAAACGACCAGCCCGCATTGAGCACCAACTGCACGCCGAAGGCGGTGAGCGCACTCCGAACCCGCACGCGCTGGAGGCCGCGTCGCCAGACCAGAAACGCGGCCAATCCCATCAGGGCGTACAACAGCGTCCAGACCGGTGCGAACAGCCAGTTCGGGGGCGTGAAGCTCGGCTTCGTCAGTGTGGGGTACCACGTGGTCACTGAGGTTTGAGTAGCCCATCCGGCCACCAGGCCTACAGCCTCACAAACCAGAATTGCCCCCAGGGCCTTTCCCAGGAGTGTAAGCGTGCCGCGCCAGTCGTCAACCATCGGTGAGACTCTGGATGGGCAGAGGGAAATCCATTCGGGTCGAAAGGTAGGAAACTGCCTAGACTTTTTCAGAAGGAAGTTCGACGGTTGCCGGCGTTGCCCCCCGGCACCCGGGCGGTCCCCCCGGACTACCTCCGGAGAACGCGCCCGATCCTGGTCCGTACGGCACGCGGATGCGAGAGGGCCATGGGACGGGGTGCTCACCATGTTGTCTCCCGTGACGGGAGGCTCGTTCTTGACTCCTCCCACAAATCCCCCCTCTGCATGCAATCCCCCGGCCAGACGAAACTGGCGTCGACCCTCTCCACCTTCGACGTCGTGGCCCTGACCGTCGGTGTCGTCATTGGGGCGAGTGTCTTCAAGACGCCTGCGCTCGTGGCCGGAAATACCGGCAGTGGAGGAATCATGCTCCTCTCCTGGATTCTCGGGGCCGGGGTTTCGTTGGTCGGTGCGCTCTGTTACGCCGAACTCACCACGGCCTACCCGCACGCGGGAGGCGACTACTTCTACTTCCAGCGGGCGTACGGGGGATGGCTAGCTTTCCTCTTCGCCTGGGCACGGTTGGTCGTCATCCAGACTGGCTCGATCACCTTGCTCGCATTTGTGTTCGGAGACTACGCCACCGAGATCTGGGCTCTCGGCCCTTACTCCTCCTCCATCTATGCTGCGGGAGCCATCGTCGGACTGACGGGTCTCAATGCGGCGGGGGTGCGACAGGGCAAGCACGTACAGCGCGGCCTCACGATCGCGACGATTCTCGGACTCTTTGTCATCGTGATCGCCGGACTTTTCCTCATTCCCGGCTCATCGGCCGCACAGGGTGCGGCGAACTCTGCCTCGGGAACGGGCTCGGGGAGCTTCGGGATGGCGATGGTGTTCGTCCTGCTTACCTACGGCGGCTGGAACGAGGCAGCCTACCTCTCCGCCGAGGTGCGCCACACACGGCGCAACATGACGTGGGGCCTTTTTCTGAGCCTCGGCCTGATTGCGGCCCTCTATCTCCTCGTGAACTGGGCGTATCTCGAAGGGCTGGGAATGGCGGGCATGAGTTCCTCAGACGTCGTGGCGGCCGACCTCATGCGGGCTGCTCTCGGAGAGCCCGGTGCGCACCTCTTGAGCCTACTGGTCGTGGCCGCGGCCCTGAGTTCGACCAATGCGACCATCTTTACGGGCGCGCGGACGAGCTTTGCGCTGGGCCGCGACTTCTCCCTGTTTCGGTTCCTGGGACACTGGGAGGAGGACGCCGAGACACCTGCGAACGCTCTTTTGGTTCAGGGAGGCATCGCGCTCGCCTTAGTGGGGGTCGGAGCCTGGACGCGCCAAGGCTTCGAGTCGATGGTCGATTACACCGCCCCGGTCTTCTGGCTCTTCTTTGGCCTGGCGGGCGCCTCACTCTTCATTCTCCGGTGGACGGAGCCGGACGTGACCCGTCCTTTCCGCGTGCCTCTCTACCCGCTCACCCCCCTCGCCTTCTGCGGCGCCTGCGCCTACATGCTCTGGTCCAGCCTCGCCTACACCGACGTCGGTGCACTGCTCGGCGTCGGCGTCCTGCTCGCAGGCGTTCCGTTGCTGTGGCTCCAGAACGCCCGGACGCCAGCGTCCGGTGCCTGACCTCTCCACCGATCCCATTGATTCCCCCTCGCATTCCCTTCCCTGACCGCTCTCCCTCTCCCTTATGAATACATCCAAGCTTCTCCTCCGAGTCCTGCTCGTCCTCGGCCTGCTTCTACTTACCGCCCCCCCCCTCACCGGTCATGCGCAGGAAAGGGACACGACCGCCCCTCCTCCCATTCCCGGCCTGGAGGTGACCCCTCAGTCTCAGAAGTCGGACGTGCCGTACGTGCCGACGTCGACGCCGGTCGTGAACCGGATGCTGAAAATGGCCAACGTTGACAAGAACGACGTGGTCTACGACCTCGGAAGCGGAGACGGCCGCATCGTGATCCAAGCTGCCAAACAGTACGGCGCCCGGGGCGTCGGCATCGAGATCGACCCCGACCTCGTACGGAAGGCTCGTCGCAACGCTCGTGAGGCCGGCGTCAGTGATCTCGTGGAGTTCCGCAAGGCCGACCTCTTCAAGACGGACCTCAGCGAAGCGACGGTGGTAACGATGTACCTCCTCCCATCCGTCAACCTCAAGGTCCGCCCGAAGCTGTTCAAGGAGCTCGAGCCCGGCACACCAGTGGTTTCCCACGACTTCGACATGGGAAAGTGGATCCCCGAGGACACGGCGAAGGTAGACGGCGACGTCGTGTATCGCTGGACGATTCCGGAAGACATCCCAGACCACCTGAAAGAGGCTAAGCAATGAGCCCGCACCTTACGAGTCGCCGTAGACCTGATCGGGATCAAACTCCCTGGTCCCGTCTACCTCGAGGGCGCCACCTTCGGCCCGGCGGTGGAAGCAGGACCGGTAGCCAGTATGACAGGCCCCGCTCTCCTGCTGCACCTTGAAGAGTAGCGTGTCGCCGTCGCAGTCGACCCGCACCTCCTCGACGGTCTGGGTGTGCCCGCTCGTCTGTCCCTTTACCCACCTCTCCTGACGCGAGCGGCTCCAGTACACCATTCGTCCGGTGTCGAGCGTGTCGCGGAGCGTCGCTTCGGTCATGTACGCCATCATGAGCACCTGGTCGGTCTCGGCGCTCTGCACGATGGCGGGGACGAGCCCATCCTCATCGTAGACGACAACATCAAGAAGTGAATCGGGAGAGGGCATGAGAGCACAGGATTCTGGACAAAGAGACCGGAGGGCTCGGTTCAAAGCCCGCTCCCTTCGATGGTTCACCATGCTTCGCAGATTGAACCAGTGAGCCGCGCAAACCGTCTCAATACTCCGTTGCTGGCTTTCGGCACTGGTGCCCTCGACAAACGAAGCGGATCCTGGAACGCACAAGCGAGGCCCTCAGCGCCCGCCCGCTCCCGCCCACACGTAATCGCCTACGCCCATGCGCCACGTCCTGTCCACCCTGGCCCGACTCCCCCGCCTCTTTTTCATCGGGCTCGTGCGGGCGTACCAGCTGATTCTGTCGCCCCACCTCGGCGGCACGTGTCGGTACCAACCGACGTGCTCCAACTACGCGATTCAGGCGTTTCGGGAGTACGGCGTACTGAAGGGCCTCGTGCTGAGCGTCCACCGCCTTTTCCGCTGCCATCCGTGGGGCGGGCACGGCTACGATCCCCCGCGGTGGTTTGGTGAACATCAGCCACGGACCGACGACCAGCCCCAAACTGTGGATTGAGACTGTCGGAACTGCTCCATGAACTCAACTCGAATCCGGCACAATCGACCCAAGATTGGATAAGCGCTGACAAGTTCAGCTTTCTTCACCACATCGCGGCCTTCGCATGTCGTCGCCCCCGTTGCGCCTCTACAACACCCTCACCCATGAGACTGAGCCGGTCGAGCCGATCGAGGAGGAGCACCTCCGCTTCTACAGCTGCGGACCCACGGTGTACATGTACGCCCACATCGGCAACTTCCGCTCCTTCCTCACCGCCGACCTGATCCGCCGCACGGCGGAGGCGATTGGGTGGGACGTGACCAACGTGAGTAACATCACGGACGTGGGCCACCTGACGCAGGATGATCTGGTAGACCCCGGCGGCGAAGATAAGATGCAACAGGCCCTGGAACGGGAGGGCGAGCGCTTTGCCAACATCTACGACCTGGCCCGCCACTACACGGAGGCGTTTCTGGAAGACTGGCGCGCCCTCAATCTGCGCGAGCCGGAGGTGCGGCCCCGCGCCACCGAGCACGTGACCGACCAGCTGGAGGCCGTGATCGAGCTCGTGGAGAAGGGACACGCCTACGCGACGGAGCAGGGGGTTTACTTTTCTGTCGAGAGCTTTGAGGACTACGGCCACCTCAGCGGCAACACCGAGGCGCAGCAGCTGAAGGCGACGGAACGCGACGTGGTGGAGGATCCCGACAAGCACGCCCCCAGGGACTTTGCGCTCTGGAAGCACGACCCCGACCACCTCATGCACTGGCACAGCCCCTGGGGCTGGGGCTATCCGGGCTGGCACATTGAGTGCTCGGTGATGGGCATGCAGTACCTCGGCGACCGGTTTGACCTCCACACCGGAGGCGAAGACCTCATCTTTCCTCATCATGAGTGTGAGATTGCTCAGAACCAGGCCCTCGCCGGACAACAGGTCATTAACTACTGGGTGCACACGCGCTTCTTGCAGGTGGAGGGCGAGAAGATGTCGAAGTCGAAGGGCAACTTCTACATCGTCCGCGACCTCATCAATCCTAGCCCGAAAGACGACCACGTGCCCGACTCCATTCGGGAGCAGGGGGGCGTCGATCCGCTGGCCCTCCGCTACGCCCTCATGCAGGGCCAGTACCGCAAACCCTTCAACTTCACGCTCGACACCCTCCACACCGCCGCCCGCCACGTGCGCCGCTAT
>JBDGQN010000327.1:0-9371 GCA_042219055.1 Salinibacter sp.
CATGGATGTGAGGAAGTGTGGATGTATGGAGGCTCTGTACCTCCACACCTCCATCCCTCCAAACTTCCATACACACACCCGAATTCCGCAAGCGGATTCGGTATAGTAGGAATCGGGCGTTTTCATTTTGGGAACATTCTTTCTATCCTACAGCAGCGGAATCGACGCAATTCTGACTTGGCCTGTGCTGAAGTGCTCGCCAGCCGCGTGCGGGGACTACGTGGAGCTGGGCCGACGGTGGCGCCGGCGATGTCTGACCAGTCAGATCCCCCTGCGGATCGGGATTCGCCCCTATTTCTGAAGCGGTCCGGTAGCCAGCATGGGCCATTAATGCGGTTGCTCTCCCGAACTGCAGCGCCGGGAGGGCCGTCACTGCACCACCGTAAGCTTCTGAGTGCGAATCGTCTCGCCGACTGTCAGGCGCAGGAAGTAGACACCGCTCGTGAGACCCGATACGTCGAGCGTCACCCGGCGACGGCCCTGCTGCTTCGACTGCGCGACCGACTTCACGCGTCGCCCTAGCATGTCGTAGAGGCGGAGCGTTGCGGTGCGGGCCTCCGGCAGGGCGTACTGCACGGTGACCTGCCCGCGGGCGGGGTTGGGGAACGTGCCGCGAAGGACGACGTCGTCGACGGGGCGCTCTACGGCCACCGTCTTGGAGTAGTGTACGCGGCCGTCGGTGTCGACCTGTACGAGGCGATACTCGAGCCGGTCGGTCGCAAAGGGCAGGTTGTTGTCCGTGAACTGATAGCGACGTACCTCCGTCGTCGACCCCGCCCCCTCCACGGCGCCAACTGTTGTCCACGCGCCCGCTCCCCCATTCGCCCCGTCGCCCGTTCGGCGCTGGATGCGGAACTCGGCGTTGTTGGTCTCGGCGGCGGTCTGCCACGTGAGCCGCACCGCCTCGTCGCGGGTCGTCGCGTCAAACCCGGCCATCTCCACCGGCAGCCCCTCGCTGTTGCTCGCCAGGACGAACTCGCCGAGCGCGCCGGACGTGTCGATGGGGGCCGTCAGCTCGCCCTCGCTCTCGTTGTAGGTGGTCGTCAGGGCCGTGAACGAGCCGGCGTCTTCGGTCGGACGGTGGTAGATCGTCACGTTGTTCGGAGTAGCAACGCCGCCGAGCGTGGACACGTCGAGCTGAATCTCGGTGCTGCCGTCGAACCCTAAGCTCCCCCCCGCCTCAGCAACGAAACGATACTGGCTGACGGTGTCTTCTGCGATGCCCTTGGTCCCGAGGGGTGCCTCGTCGAGCTTCTCCACAGTCACCGTTCCGGAGCCACCCGTTCCCTCGAAAGCGATGTCGACGCCGGTGTCGCCGAAGTCATATTCCCCAGCTGTTGAGACATCGCCAATTCTGGTTCGATGGATCGGGGCGCTCGGCACCAGGCCCATCGGGGGCGCGGGCTGCGGCTGCGAGGTATAGATCCGAAACTCCCCGGGCCGGAGCCGAAGCTGCCGAGCACGGCTCACCTGCAGGGTGTCGTCTTCAAAGTAGTTGTGCCAGGTGCCGGTCTGCGGCACGCTGCAGGCGCCCGCGCCGGGACCCACCTGGAGAGAAGCTGTCCGCCGGGTTAGACCAAAGTTGCCGACAATTGTGGCGTCGAGGTTTTCATCTTCGAGCCGGATGCATCGGACCGTGTGGTCGCTGGCAACCCGCATCGCGATTTCTTCTCCGCTGCCGGTCCGTGCCCGCGAGAATACTTCGTGGTCGTTGCGGAGGCGAATGAGGGCCTTCCAGGTCTTGTAGAGCGCGTCTCGCTCGGGGCTCTGGGTCGAGTCGGCGTACGCCCAGCGCACCGGCTTCGGGCCGATACGGATCGGAGCACTCGGCGGACAGAGGTCTTCCCCGGCGAAGGGGCGGAGGCACTCATCCGGCCCCCACCCGTAGCCCACCTCCCCGAACTGCCACATCAGCCGCGGGCCGGGCACGGTGTAGAAAAACGCGCCGACGAGCTTTTGCCGGTCGAGGGCCGTCTCGAAGTCCTGCGTACTGTAGGTCGCATCGCCGGTCCCGAGGGCTTTTTTCAGCCGCATGAGCCACTGCTCATCGTGGCTCGTCATGTAGGTGATGCCACTCGGCTGGTCGTAGTTGGGGCGGTTTCCGAAGTAGGAGCTCGAAAGATCCGATCCGCCCTGCAGATCTCCCCGGTCGGCCCGGCTGTAGGGATCGCTCATCTTGTGCCAGGTCAGCATGCCGCCGGTATTCCCCACGCCCCCATAGCTCCCAAGGTCGTTCTTGACACCGGCTGCCCCGAACATCTCCAGGGCGACGTAGGCATCGGGATTGACGCTCCAGACCGAGTCCGCAACGGTCTTCCAGCCGCTCCGGAGCGCGTCGTTGTGGCCGGGATCGTTGATGTTGACGCCGTTGTCGGCCACGCAATGCGCGACGTCGAACCGGAAGCCGTCGACGTTGAATTCCTCGAGCCAGTATTCGTTGGCCCGACGAATGTATCTCTTGATGAACGGGTGTCCCTGGTTCAGCTCCTGGAAGAACGCCCCGCAGATCCCCCGATTCGGGCCGGATTCCAGAAACGGGTTCTCGGCGGCCGATTCGTACAGCCGCGCGATTGCGGAATTCGACGTAATGTGGTTGTACACCACGTCCAGGATCACGGCGATGCCGCGGTTGTGCGCCGCCTCCACGAACTGCTTCAGGCCCTCCGGCGGCCCGTACGACTTGTCCACCGCCAGGTGCGCGTTGGGCCGGTAGCCCCAGAATCCGTGCCCTTCGAAATTGCTGACCGGAAGCAGCTCCACCGCGTTCACGCCGAGCGAGTCGAGGTAGCTGAGGGTGTCGGCGAGCACGCTGAAGGAGCTCCGCTCCACGAAGTCCCGGAGGAGAAGCTCGTAGATCACCAGATCCTCCTGCGGCGGCGGGTCAAAGGCGGAGAAGTCGAAGTCGCTTTGGTCGGGCCGGAGGACCGAGACCAATCCCTCAGTCTCCCCGGTCGGATAGGGCTGTAGCCCCGGGTAGACCGCGTCGCTGATCTGGTCGTCCACCGGGGTGCGGACCTTGTGGGAAAACGGATCGGCGACGCGCACGTCGCGCTCTGCACCGCCGACGTAGTACTGGAAGTCGTGCTGCGCCTGCGGGTTGAGCCCATCGAGCGTGACCCACCAGTGGGACCCGTTCGGGGTCTGCTCTCGCTTCATGAAGTACTGGTTGTCGATCGCCCAGTCGGTGAAATCCCCGATCACGTAGGCAAACTCCTTCTCCGGCGCAAACAGCGAGAGGGTGACCGACCCGTCGTCGTGGTAGGTGATCCCGTCCTTGACGCCCGGCGGACGGTCCTGATCGACGACATCCGGGGACCGGATGACGAACGTTTCGACAGAATCTGTGAGGGTGCTGTCGCCGACGCTCGCCCGTGCCTCCGCCCGAATTGGGTATCGGCCCGGTTCGGTGAGGGACAGCGAGTGCGTTAGCGATGTGCTACTCGTCGAGTCGACCGGCTGCCCACCCACGAGCAGGCGGAGCTCCTCGAACGAGTCGACATTGAAAGTATCGGCCGTCACCGAGACGTCGACGGTCGTGTCCGTCGCCGCGATAAACGGGTAGAGCGAGTCGGCCGTCGGATTTTGGACATCGACCGAAAGGCCCGGCACGTCCCCCTGTACGTCGTTGACGTCCACGAAGATGTCGCCTCCATCTGCCGTCTTCCCCTCCTTCGATCCGTCAGCGTTTCGGAAGACGAAGTTCATCGTCTGAATCTCTTCCTCCGACTCCGGCGGTACCGGCCCGTAGCCGGTGTTGTTGTCGCTGTAGTACTCGCGGATGTCGGGAATCGTGAGCTCGTAGGTGTTCTCGCCGACCTGCGTGAGCTTCGTCTTCGGCCGGTTGTTGGGCCAGTCGTCCATGACGTACCGCCAGACGCCCTCACTGGTGGTGAGGCCGGTGTGGGCGTAGACGTCGCAGTCGCAGTCTTCGAGCCCGCCGCTGCCCCGGTCGGCGTGGAAGGTGATCGTCACCGACTCGTCGGTGCGAACCGGCGCAGGCGGAGAGGTCTCGACCACCTGCGCCTGTACAGGCACAGTCGCGGCGAGGAGGACAAGAACAGCGAGAGAGGGAACGGAGCGGGACACAGGGAGGACGAAGCAAATGTGAAACAGAGAAACAGCAGGAATCCGGCCTGCACCCGCCCAATGCAGTCTCAAGCAGCTCCTTTGAGGTAGAGTCATTTCGAGTGTAGCGCTGGGAGCGGACGCGACTGAGTACTGGGGTGCGGAGCGGGAGCTGGGTGGCCCTCCGCCAGGCGCAGGATCTCGTTCAGGAAACCGCCGATCAGAGCCCCACCGACAGTCCCAGGTGCACGCGTCCGTTCGCTAGGCTTTGCACGTTGGGATTGAGGGCATAGGTCACCGAGAGGCGCCCGAGGGCGGTCTGGAGGCGGAGGCCGAGGCCGTAGCCCGGATGCCAGCCTTGTGTGGCCGTCGTGGCGGTCAGGGCGGGCCGGGCGACATAGCCGAGGTCGAAAAACGCGTGAGCGTATGAGGCACGATCGAGCTGGAGACGGTACTCGACGAGTCCCCGGGCCACGACATTCCCGAGGAACCGATCCTCGTCGTAGCCGCGGAGCGACGTGGCGCCCCCGAGCCGGAACAGGTCGCTCCGGTCCCAGCGGCCATCGGGACTGAGGAGAACCGAACCGTCCCCCCCCACGGCGAGCACCTGCCGGTCGAACAATGGGAGATATGCTCGGAACTGGGCCCGGAGGCGCTCCTGCCGGACGGAATTGGACACCTGTACGGTGTCTCCGTCGGCCGTGATGCGCTGAAGGTGCCGGTCCTTTTGCCCCTGTGCCACCTGTATGTCGACGGAGACGCCCCGGCGCGGATTCTGGGGACGATCGAGCTGTCGGTACCGCAGGCCGACGCCGAAGAAGAGGGTGGTGGAGCGCGGAATCTGCTGGCGGCCGTCGAGGAACTGGGTGCCCGCCGGGCCGGGGCGCACCACCTCGCGGCTCAGGGTGGCCGTGAGTGTCAGTCCGTTGTCGAGCCGGTACCCTCCGTCGAGTTCGTAGATCCGCTCCCCGTACGTCGAGTCCCGCTGCTCGCCCCGAAAGTGCCCTTTGATCCGCAGCGGGAGCCCAAACACGTACGGGTCGGAGAGCGAGACATCAAAAATGCTCGTTCGCCCGGGGCGCCGGTCGAGCGTAAACTCGGCCGTCCGTCCGCCCCCGAAGAGATGCTTCAGGAGCAGATGTCCGCTGCCCACGAGTTGCCCCGAGTCGCGCGTCCGGGCGGGCGGAAGGTAGCCGATCACAAAATCGAAGGCCCCCGGCGGCGCCTCCTCCACGGGAATCCGCAGCACGGCGCCCCCGTCGGCGGTGATGCGCAACGTCGGGGCTCCCACCTCCTGGAAGAGATCGTGCTCCTGAAGGCGGCGCTGGAGAGCCTCCGGATCGTAGTCACGCAGGGGCTCCCCCACCTCCAAACCTGCAAGGTGGGCCAGGAGTGCGGGCGTGGTGCGGGCGTCGTCGGGCACCTCGATGCGCTTGAGCCACAGTTTGGGGCCTTCCTCGATGCGGAGCGTCACCCGTAGACGGGGGGATCCCTCCCTTGTCAGACGCGTCTCGGCCACACGAACCTGGGCAAGCGGGCGTCCGATGGCCTCATACCGGTCCAGGAGGGCCTGAATGTCGGCTTCGAGCCGGGCCGGACGCAGGCGGTCCCCTGCCTCGGTCTCCATGAGCGCACGCAATGCCTCCTCCGGCACGACGCTATCCCCCTTGAGGCGGAGCTCCGCGATCCGCACCTGGGGCCCGCGGTGGGCATAGAGGCGGGCCACCGCGGGGGTGGCGTTCGTATCGACCGTGGCGGAGTCAAGCCTCGCGTAGTAGTACCCCTTCCGGCGCAGATGAGCGAGGACGCGGCGCCCAACGGCCCGCAGGCTGTCGAGGGGAGCCGTTGACACAGTGTCCGGCCACGCGGCAGGCTCCCCATCGAGGACCAGCCGCCACTGAGTCGCCGGTGCGTCGGGACTAGATGCGGACGCCGAGGTTTGGGCCGCTGCGGTCCGTCCCCCGCCGCAAAAGAGTCCTGCGAGGACAAGCAACACCGCCCCGCCCGTCGGGTATATGACACGTCGTCGGTGACCGCTCATGATGCTGCTCCGCGTGATGACGCTCGTTCAACACGCCGCCGTTCTCTTCTTGGCCCTCGGACTGCTGGGCCTTGGGAGAAACGGAGACGGTACATCCTCAGGATCCTTCGAACCCACCACGGAGCGTCGGGTTGCAGCGACGCTCTCGACCCTGCCGGACACGCTGCGGACCTCCGCCGACCCGGGTACCCCCCTCATCCTCACGCTCCCAGCGAAGCTGAACGGGCGATCCGTCGAGCGCTACACGCTCCTGCGAGGCCCCTCCTTGAGCGGCGTCGCGGGTCGTTCGTTTACCTGGATCCCAGAGGGTGCCGAGCCGGGCACGCACGAGGCCCTCCTTCGCACCCACGCTCCCGATGCACCCGCGGACACTCTCGTGGTGCGCATCGACCTTCAATCCTGAGCAGGGCAGCGTTTCGTCTGCCGGAATCGTTTCAACAAAAAGAAGTGCCTCGCGACCGGGAATATTGCGTATTTCGTTTGCGTATTTTGGATTGTGTCACGCGTCGCTCCCCCACAACACGCTCAACGCAGCATGCCTAACGCTTAACCCTCAACGCCCCTCGCCCGCTCTCCCTCTCGCCCATTCGCCCCCGCTCTCATTCCCGAACTCCCCCTCTCCCCCACCGACCACCAGCGCGAGGCATTTCGCCAGGACCTGCTCGATTGGTACGACGAGCACAAGCGGTCGATGCCCTGGCGCAAGACGAACGACCCGTACCGCATCTGGGTCGCAGAAATTATGCTCCAGCAGACGCGGGTCGACACGGTGCGCGACTACTACCACCGTTTTCTGGAGGCGTTTCCGACCGTCGAGGCCCTCGCGGACGCCGAGCGCGACGAGGTGCTCAAGCACTGGGAGGGCCTCGGCTTCTACGCCCGGGCCCGCCACCTCCACGAAGCCGCCCAGCGCGTCGTGGAGGTGCACGACGGCACCGTCCCCGATACGATGGACGCCATCGAGAACCTAAAGGGCATCGGCCCCTACACCGCCGCGGCCGTGTTGTCGATTGCCTACGAGAAGCCGCACGCCGTCCTCGACGGCAACGTGACCCGCGTGCTAACCCGCGTGTTCGCGGTCGAGGAAGACGCTACTACCTCTGCGGCCCAGCGCCGGCTCCGCCGGCTTGCCAACGACCTGCTCGATGCCGACCGCCCCGGCGACTTCAATCAGGCCCTGATGGAACTCGGGGCGCTGGTCTGTACCCCCAGCACACCCCACTGCGACCGGTGCCCGCTGCAGAACGTGTGCCGCGCACACGACGCCGGCACGGAAGAGGATTACCCGATCACCCCCGAGTCGGAGCCGGTGCCGCACCACGACATCGCCGTGGGCCTCGTGTTCGACGAAGACGATCGGCTTCTTATCCAGCGCCGCCCGGACGAAGGCCTGCTCGGCGGGCTCTGGGAGTTTCCGGGCGGCAAGCAAGAAGAGAACGAATCGAGGGAGGCCGCGTGTCGGCGGGAGGTTCGAGAGGAACTCGGGATCGAAATGACCGACGTGGAGCCCTTCTACACCCTCTCCCACGCCTACTCCCACTTCAAAATCACCCTCCACGCCTTCCAAGGTCGCCTCGCCGACGGCCCACCCGAGGCCCAGGAAGACCAGCCCTGGCGGCGGGTGGCCATCGACGCGCTCGACGACTACGCGTTCCCCCGCGCCAACCGCCGCCTCATTGAAGAGCTCGAACGACGTCGGATGGAGCCCTCACTCTTCGACTAAACGTCTTGGGGACGCCCTATTCGTCGATAACCTCGGCCTCGGCGGTCTGCGGGCCTCCCATTCCGGGCGTCTCCTCCTCGCCAAACATGGCGGTCCCAATCGCCCCCCCGATGGCCCCGAAGATCGCGTAGACGATCATGCCGACCACTAGGTTCAAGAGAATGGCCCCCATGCTCTGGCTGCCCTGCATCTGCTGCATCATCTCCGGCGACATTCCCTGCTGACCCTGCATTCCCTTCATCATGTTCAGGATAATGTCCCGCACCCCGAGGCCAAATGGGCGAAGCGCCCGGTTGAGCAGCGGATTGAGGGTGGCGCCCCCCACCCCGGCCAGTGCGCCGAGAACGGCCCCGTCCCCTGACTCAATCGCCGTCCCGGTCCGACTCGTATACTGCTGCGTCGCTACCACCCCGCCGACGATCACCCCCAGACAGCAGAGAACGTTGACGAAGAAGAGGTACGAGGTACTGAGAACGCCAGTCACGAGCGCACCAATCAAAATCGATTGTTGCCGAGCAGTCATGGTACACGAAAGCCTGGGTGAGGAAAGACGTGCAGACGAAGGAGCGTGCGAAGACTCTGCACACCTGGGAGAACGATCGTTCGAAAATAGGGAAGGACTGCTTTAATCGAAAGGGCCCTCACGTCCGGCCCGGACCTTCAGGAGCGGCGGTCCGTGCGACCCGGCGGAGCAGCCGATCTGTCACGTAGCTCGCCGCAACGACGCCGAACAGTAGGCCCGTGAGGCCCCGACCAACCGGCCCACTTTGCCACAGGCCCAGAATGGGGGCGACCCAATCGACCCCGAGCGGGACGAGCGAGCCGAGCAGCAGAAAGCGTCCGTGCTGCCCGAGCGTTTTCCACAGGCCGTGCCCCCATCCGGTGACGGCCACGCCGACCACGAGGCCGAGATAAATGCCGCTGCACCGGTCGCAGATGGCAAGCGGCACGCCGGCGATGTGCGGCGAGCGCCCCGGTAGTTGATGACACACTGGGGCAAAACATCGCCGCACGACGACCTGCATCTCGGCGGGAAGAAACGGCGGGAGCAGGGCGAGCAGAAATATGCTGCTCGTGCCGAACAGCAGGCCGTACCAGAGAAGACGAGTGCGGGGTCGTTCGACCATGGACGGGCGACATAATCGAGCAGGGCAGACGGATTCCCCCGTTCGTTGTTGTTATCTCAACTTCCGATTTCCCGCAAAGATTCCATCCAGTGCCTGGCTTTTTTCCATCGAAGATCCCCCTCGGGAATCGCCCCCCGTTCCTCGCGTCCTCCGAGCCCCCCATCGGAGGGGACTTCGAAATTCGGAGGCCACGTCGCATAGAAGGTCGCTAAACGATCTTCACCCTGCGTCTCCGGTACCCTCCGGAACATCGTTCGGCGCCTCGGGTAGGATTGGACGGAATTGTTATCACTCACCACTGGCGAGTGATAACAACAGCGAAATCTCACCTACACATCACTCACAAGGCATTCCGAACGAATCATGACGAGCATAAAACCTCTCGGCGACCGCGTCGTCGTCAAGCCGAAACCGG
>JBDGQN010000328.1:0-1025 GCA_042219055.1 Salinibacter sp.
CCCGGCTTCTATCCGCTCGACCTCGACGCGCGCCGCACCGACGAGGGCTACGCGTTCGCCGTCACCATTCGCTCGCCGACCCCGCAGCTCGAACGTTTCCGGTGGCAGCCCGACTGAAGAAGGGGAGGCGTGGACGTTTGGAGGGTGTGGGGAAGTGTGGAGGAGGGACGTGCAAAGGAGCGGAGGCCTCCACCTCCATACTTCCATCCGTCCATACTTTCGTCCCTCCACACTTCCATCCGTACGGATCTCACTAAAAGTAGTACCGTAGCCCGAGGCCGCCGCCGAGGTCGGGTTCCGTCTCGCGGACCAGCTCAAAACGAGGGGTCGCTTGCAGGTAGAGCTCGAAGTGCTCGGACAGGAGAATGTCGACCCCAATCGTACCGCTCACGCCAATTCCGGCTTCCGATTCAGCGGCCTCGAAGACTCCGATGTACGCGCCGGGGCCGATGAACCACTGAATCGGCTGCTCCACGTTCTGAGCAGAGAGGGGGTTTTCGAAAAGCGCGTGGGCGTTGAGGAAGAAAAAGTTGTTGCCGCGAAAGCTCCAGGCCGCCAGGAAGTCGTAGGATGGGCTGTTGGGGTTGTAGATCTTGAGCGTAATCCCAGACGGCTCTCCGGCCTGGACCCCGAGCCCCGCGGCGCCGGAGGTGCGCTGGGCCTGGACGGGCGGGGCGGTGGCCAGTCCAGCGATGAGGAGGACGACGAAAAATGTACAGAGGGACGAGCGCATGGATGAGTCGAAACGATTTGAAGGATGGTGTTGAGGTTGATGGAGCGGCCCTGAAAAGATCCGAAGTTGCCGCTCCGAACGCAAACCCTCCCGTGCACGAGTCAGGGAATCGCAGTGTCCAGTGTGCGTGGAAAGATGTGAAAAAGCATGCTGGAAATTCAGACTGCATACTGATTGTGAAGGGGACGGCTCGTTTGCTATGTTTGTGACGGGCCGAGGCCCCCGCAGGGGCTCCTGGACACCTTCGGGACCAAGACGTGCGGGATCCGCCCACTCGCTTGTTCTCCCTCGA
>JBDGQN010000328.1:1035-3130 GCA_042219055.1 Salinibacter sp.
GTGGGGGCGTAGATATCTTCTCCACGGACTGCCAGTAGACTCTCATGGAGCGTCAAAGTTACATTGAGCAGGCACGTCAGGTTATTTTCGGGGCCGGAGTGCTCGAGCAGGAGCTCGAGTTTCGGGCAACCCTCCGGCGGCTGGCCTGCACGGGATTGCAGTGGGGAGGATTGCTGGGCATTCTCGGGGTTCTGATTCTCATTCCCGTCAACGTCTTGCTTCTGGGGCGGCCCACCGCGTGGTGGTACTCGGCCGCCGCGTCGCCGGAGGTGTTTGTGTTGGTGGACGAAGTCGTCGTGGCCGGTCTGTGTGCGGGCGCCTTTGGGATTGGACGGACCGAATGTCGCCTGTCGAGCGCGCGGGTGATGGGAGGGGTGCTCATGGCGGCCATCGTGGCCGTATCGCTCGTGGCCGACGCCTATCGCGGGGTGTTGAGTATCGAGTACCTCATTCTCGCCTACCTGCTGACCGTGGCCGTCATTCCGTACCGTCCCTGGCACGCCTTGCTTCTCGGGGGCGTGCTGGGCGGGCTCTTCTTTGGGATCGGGTCCATGGGCATTCCTGGAACTGCTGCGGCGCGGCCCGGCCTCGTTGGACGCGAACACCTCGTCAGCATGAGCTTCGTCACCGTGGTGCTCACCGGCATTTCGGCCCTGCTCTACGCGGTCCGCTACCGCCAGCACCGGGCCCGGCGAGAGGCAGAGTCGCTCCACGAGCAGGTGGCCCGGCTGGAGCGCGCCAAGAGCCGCTTCTTTGCCGATCTGTCGCACGAGTTTCGGACGCCCCTCACGCTCATTCTGGCCCCCCTGCGGGACGCCCTGGACGGGCGGTTGGGATCGGTCCCCCCGGCCCTTCGCGAGCGACTGGGGGCGGTAGAAGGGCAGGGGCGCCGGATGAGGCGACTGGTGGACCAGCTCTTCGATCTGGCCACGCTCGATGAAGGGGACATGACCCTCGCCCTGCGCCGGGAGGATCTCGGGACGATCGTCCAGGCGGTGGTGCCGCCCCTGCGGCAGTGGGCCGAAGAGAAGGGGCTCACCTTTGAGGTCGAGACCGAGGCCGAGTCGGTGGAGGCGTGGGTGGACGCGGACCGGCTCCGGCACCTCCTGACGAGTCTCCTCTCAAATGCGGTGCGGCACACGCCCGACGGGGGTCGGGTTCGTGTTCGAGTGGGCCGGGCGGACGGCTGCGCGGAGATCGCCGTCCGAGACACCGGGCCGGGGCTGCCGGACGCGCTTCAGGAGCGGATCTTCGGGGCCTCCGAGAGCTACATTCCCATCGGGGACGAGGTCGTCTCGAAGACTGAGAAGGATCCCGAGGCGACGCGGTGGATCGGGATGGGCATTGGGCTGGCCCACGCCTACGCGCTGGCCCGGCGCCACGGGGGCGACATCGAGGTGGAAAGCGAGCCGGGCTTTGGGACGGAGCTGACCCTCCGCCTGCCGCTCGGCCGCGAGCACGTGGCGGAGGACGATGTGGCTGGATCGGGGGCGGACGAGCCCGTTCCGGTCGATTCCATCGAGGAGACGATCGACGCCGCGTCGGACGAGGAGATCTCGGACGCGCCGACGGTGCTGGTGGTGGACGACGAGCCCGACCTGCGCGCCTACCTCGCCGATTTGCTGGGGGCCGACTACCAGGTCGTGACGGCGACGGACGGGGAGGAGGCCCTCGACCGGCTCCACGCCCGTCCCGTCGACCTCGTCCTCAGCGACGTGGCCATGCCCGGCATGGACGGCGCGGCCCTCTGTCGCGAACTTCGGGACGATGAGCAGCTCCGCCACCTCCCCGTCATCCTCCTGACGGCCCAGCCCGAGGACCGCACGCAGCGGGCCGATCTGGAGGCCGGGGCCGATGCCTACGTCGCCAAGCCCTTCGATCCCGGCGAACTGACGGCCCGCGTCGAAAACCTGATCGAGATCCGCCGCATCGTGCAGGACCGCATCCGCCTCCCCGACTGGATGGACCCGGAGGAGCCGACGGTCTCGTCCGAAGAGGCAGACTTCATCGAGTCCCTCAACGCGTCCGTCGACGACCACATCGACAACAGCAACTTCGGCGTCGACTGGCTGGCCGACGAGATGGACCTGAGTGC
>JBDGQN010000329.1:0-472 GCA_042219055.1 Salinibacter sp.
TCCCACGCCGCCTCGTCCGGTTCGATCTTGCCGCCCACCATGCGCCACTGGCCGGCGTACTCGGTGCCGGATGCGCGGCGCAGAAGCAGAAACTCGGGGTTCACGGACTGCTCGCGGTAGGGATACACGTCGACGACGCGGACGGTCGAGTGGGGCATGGCACCGGGCGGAGGGCGGAGCACGCTCGTTCGCCCGCAAAGATAGGGGACGCCGGGGAGAGTGTCGACGGGAGCGTGGGAGTATGAGAGCGTGGGGGTGAAGGGCGGGGGGAGAGGGGCAGAAGTGTGGTACGGTCACAGCAACGTCTGTGCATGTGTGGTCGTGTTCATTCGTGGAACCAGGGAGGAGGGGCGTCGATAGGGTCCCTGACGTCGCACTGACGGACGGCTGAGTCGATGTCTAAACGCCGCCACATTTCGATCTGGCTTCTGCTCGTGGCGTTTGTCACGGGCGGGGTGGTCGGGCCGGCACT
>JBDGQN010000329.1:482-3790 GCA_042219055.1 Salinibacter sp.
ACCACGATCCGGACCGCTGGGACGAGTTCTCGGAGCGATACCGGGACGAACTCGCCGACCGGCCCGAGCAGCCCTGCCACGCGGCGGATGTTCACACCGCCGACGGGGCCGTCTGGGCCGATGCGGCGACGGATCTGCGGGCGCCCGACTGCACCCTCTGTGCGACCCGGCTGTTGGTCGTTCCCTCCACGCCGATCCCCGCCACGGCTCCCCGTATGATGGGGTCGACGGCGGTCGAGACGCGATCCCACGTGGCGGCGGTGCACGTGGCCTCCGACCGGTTTATCCGCGGGCCTCCATCTCTCACTGAGGCCCGTCCGGCGTAGATCTCCGGCCCCTCATCGGACGTTGAGAAGGAGCCGGACCCTGGGAGGACCCGCGCATGGCGAAGAGGACTAATTTGCGCGCGGAGCGTCCCAGGCTCGCCGTCAGTCTGGTGAGTCACGAACGTCTATGTCGCGTCGGGGCCCCGTCCTGCCGGGGCGACCGACAGGGACTGTGCACGGCTGCGACGGACGGGCCCGTCTACTACTGGTCTCCCCTCGCCCCTCCGAACCGGAGGGGCCCCTGACCGCTCCGTCGCATCGATGACGCCCGTTCTATGACGATTCGTACCCTCTTTTTGGCTACCGTTTTTGCACTTCTTCTTCCTTCGCTCACGCACGCACAGTCCAACCGAGGCACGGTGACCGGAACCGTCACGGACGCCGAGGGCAAGCCCCTGCCCGGCGTACAGGTGGTCGATCCGGCCCTGCAGCGCGGCACGACCACTGATGCGCAGGGCCGCTACCGCATTGACAACCTGCCCATTGGGGACCACACCCTCTAATTTCGCTTCGTGGGCTACCAGACCGCCGTCCGTGAGGTGATCCTTCAAGCCGGAGGGTCGGTGGAGGTGGACGTCTCCCTTCAGACGCAGGTCCTCGAAACGGAGGGAGTCACCGTCACCGGCACGGCTCGCGCCCGCAGCACGCTCCGCGCCCCGCAGGACGTGGACGTGATGGATGCCCAAGATCTCGAAACGCAGCGCAGTGCGTCGCTCGGTGCCCTCCTCCAGGACAACGTGAGCGGCGTCTCGTCCATCCAGACCGGCTCGCAGGCGGGCAAGCCGGTCCTCCGCGGCCTTAGCGGCAACCGGGTGGTGCTCCTGAAAGACGGCATCGCGCAGGAGTACTACCAGTTCGGCGTGCGGCACTTTCCCACCACCAACGCCAGCGAGGCCGAGCGCGTGGAGGTGGTGCGCGGGGCCAGCAGCATCCTCTACGGCTCCGACGCCCTGGGCGGGGCCGTCAACGTCATCAGCAAGCCCGCTCCCACGACCGGTATGGACGAATTCGAGATCAACGGGGCCGCCTCCACCCAGTACTTCGCCAACAACAACGAGCGGTCCGTCTCCCTCGACCTCAGTGCCGCGCAGGGCAACGTGGGCTGGCGGGTGGGGGTCGAGCGCCGCCTGGCCGACAACTACCACACGCCCGACGCCCCCACGTTTTCGGAGACGCAGAAGGGGGGAACGTTCGGCGATCCGCGCTACACGGGCGACGTGCCGTTTACCAATTTCGAGCAGTGGAGCACCTACGGTCAGGTGGGGCTCCAGGGCGCGTTCGGGACGCTTCAACTCTACGGCGACTACTGGTCGAACGCCCACAATTTTCTTCTGCCCACGGGCGGCACGCCGGGGGAGACGCCGTTCCCGCCCGACGGCCTCGGACAGAACCTGGAGCACAGCAACGTCGTCCTGAAGGGCAATCTCGTGGCCGACGGTTTCGTGTTCAAACCCCGCCTGAGCTGGCAGCGGTCTGTCCGGCAGTCCGGCGCGCCCGGCACGACGCTGGCCGACATCCGGGCGGGGGGCGGGCTGGGGGGCTTCGACTATCCGCTCGACCTGAAGACGGACATCTACACCGGTCGGCTGGAGGTGGCGCACCCCACGATTGGCAATCTCAGCGGCACGATCGGGGCGGAGGTGCAGCACCAGAACGCCGACACGCGCGGCCCCGCCGAGCTGCAGCCCTCGGCGCGCACGTGGAATACGGGCGCCTTCTTCTTCGAAGACCTGGATCTGGAGCCCTTTACGGTCTCGTTCGGAAGCCGCGTGGACGTGCGGACCGTGGAGGCGGTGCCCAACGACCGCACCACCGAGGCCGACCAACTGGACAACACCTACACCACCCTCTCGGGCGCCGTGGGGGCCAGCTACACGTTCGGCGCCGGGTACGCGATCGCGACGAATCTGAGCTCCGGCTTCCGGGCGCCCTCCGTCTTTGAGCTCTACGCGAGCGGCGTGCACGGCGGCGTAGCGGCCTTTCAGGTGGGCACCCCGGACCTCGACCCGGAGCGGTCCTACAGCGCCGATCTGTCGTTTCGCGTTCGGCGCGACCAGGTGACCGCCGAGGTGACCGGTTACGTCAACGCCATTCACAACTACATCTATCTGGAGAATACGGGCGACAAGGGCCCGAATGGGACTCTTCCGAAATTTGCCGCCGATCAGACCGACGCCGTGATTTCGGGGGTTGAAGCGACGATCGAAACCAGCCCGTTGTCCTGGCTCCAGGTGGGCGGCTCCGCCGCGCTGCTTGACGGCAACGGCGACGGCCTCGGCCCGCAGGGCGGCGATGGGGCGCTCCCGCTCCTGCCCGCCAACACGGTGAGCGGCTTCGTCCGCTGGCTCCCTGCCGACACCGGGCCGCTCAACAACTCGAAGGTGGAACTCTCGCTGAAGCGAGCCCTGGACAAGAACGCTGCGGGCCGGTTCAACGTCGAAGCCCGCACCACGCTGGCACTGTGCCTGGGCGCGCCGTTGGCCGTCTCACTTGGCGTCGACAACCTGCTCGACGAGACGTACCGTGACTTCCTGGACACCTACAAGGGATACGCGCTCTCGCCGGGCCGTGACGTGCAGGTGAGCCTGTCAACCTCGTTCTGAATTGTCCAGATTGCGATTGTGCTCCCGGATTCCAGTCGGTACGTTGCGGTGTGCTCGTCTTCCAGTTCCGCTGTCCCCACCGTGCCCCACGATTGGCCTGCGTCCGCTCCGCCGCCCCGCATTGCGATGTGGTCGGGGCCGCGCACCATCTCGACCGCCCTGATGCGGAGCTGGGGCAGCCGGGTCGATACGGTCGTCGTCGACGAGCCGCTCTACGCGCACTACCTGGCGGAGACGGGCCGCGAACATCCGGGGCGCGACGCGATCATCGACCGGTACGAGACGGACTGGAGGACTGTCGTGGAGCGGATCACTGGACCGATTCCGGAAGGGGCGTCGATCTTCTACCAGAAGCACATGGCCCACCACCTGCTGCCGG
>JBDGQN010000329.1:3800-7235 GCA_042219055.1 Salinibacter sp.
CCTTTCCGACACCGGCCTCCCCCAGCAGTGGCGCCTCTTTCGGTGTCTCCGGGATGAGCGAGGAGCGGCGCCCCCCATTCTCCGCGCCCAGGACATCTTGAAGGATCCTCGATCGGTGCTCACCGCCCTCTGCGAGGCCCTCGGCGTGCCGTTTCGGGAGGCGATGCTCTCGTGGGACCCCGGTCCCCGCGAGACGGACGGCCTCTGGGCCCAGTACTGGTACGACGCCGTGGTCGACTCGACGGAATTTCGGCCCTACGAGCCCAAGGACGAGCCCGTCCCCGACCGGCTGGCGGCCCTGCACGACGAGTGCCGCACCCTTTACGACAAACTCGCTTCCCACCGGCTTCACCCGTAAGTCCCTCGTTCCCATGCGACAGACGCCCGACCCTCGCAATGACGACCTCATCGTGAACGTGGACGGAGAGCTGGTGCACCGCGACGAGGCGGGGGTCAGCCCGTTCGACAGCGTAGTGCAGGGGGGCGATGCGGTGTGGGAGGGCCTTCGTCTCTACGAGGGCACCCTCTTTCGCCTGCACGATCACCTGGAGCGCCTCCGCAACTCAGCCCAGGCCCTCGCCTTCGACACGATTCCGCCCGACACCGAAATCATCGACGAGCTCCGGCGCACCCTGGCGGCCAACGACATGCGCGACGGCGTCCACGTGCGGCTCACGCTCACGCGCGGGGAGAAAATCACCTCCGGCATGGACCCGCGTCTCAATCAGTCGGGCCCCACGCTCATCATCCTGCCGGAGTACAAGATGCCCGTCTACGACAAGAGCGGCCTCTCCTTTGTCACCAGTTCCATTCGCCGCTTCGCGCCCGACGGGCTCGATCCACCACAACAACCTGCTCCCGTCCATCCTCGCCAAGATTGAAGCCAACCACGCCGGGGCCGACGCCGCGCTCATGCTCGACCGCGACGGCTTCATCGCCGAGGGCCACGGCACGCATGTCTTCATGGTGGAGGGGGAGACCGTGGTGACCAGTCCCACGGATGCCTGTCCGGAGGGCGTCACGCGACAGACGGTGCTCGACCTCTGCGTGCGGCACGACATTCCCCACGAGGTGCGCCGGTTGTCGGTGATGGAGGCCTACCGGGCCGACGAGATGTTCTGTTCCGGCACCATGGGCGAGCTGGCGGCCATCACGACGGTCGACGGTCGTACCATCGGCGACGGCACTGTGGGCCCCATGACCGAGCGCCTCTCCGACCTCTACGCTGAGGAAACGGCCACGACGGGCTACCCAATCTTCGACACGGGGGAAGAATGATGTGTGATACGTGAAACGTGAAGGGTGCTCTCTGCGCCTCACGCATCACGTTCTCACGCATCACGCCATCACGCAACACGATCGTTCGAGTGTTCGCTTTTGCCCAGCTCTCGGCTTTGGGGCCTGTTATGACTCATTCTTCTGGGGCAAAGAGAATCTCCAGCCACTTCACCTCCATCACGCCCGGCTTGCGGTGGCGGACCGGGGCTTCAAGGTGCTCGATCAGCGGGGCTTCTGGCGAGAGCGACGCAGGACGCGGGCGGACGTGGCCGGCCACGCTGTGGCGGCGGACCGTTGCGGGATCGGTGGCGATGAGAGAGGCGAGCCGTCGGCAGGCTGTTCCCGAGAGGGGGGCAACCGTGGGGAGGGCATAGGCGGCCCGGAGCGTGCCGATGGTGTCCCGGGTCGTCGTGATTTTGAGTGCGACATAGTTCTCGCGGATGTCCTGGCCCAGGAACCGGGCGGTGGCGAACTCCGGGACGACGTGCAGGCGGGGCTGAGTGGGACACGCGCCCGATGTACTGCGAGAATCGACGGAAACCCACCGGTCGCTCTTTAGCGCAATCTGGTGGGCCGGAGCATCCAGCTGTTGCCCGACGAGGACCAGGTCGAAGGAGTCGACGGGTGGGGTCGGCTGTGCAACACTCGGCCCCGCGAGGAGGAGGGGCAAGAGCGCACATCCGAGGACGGGGCGCATTGGAAAGGTCATGGCGAGGCACTGGAAAGGTCGATTTGCAGGCGAACCGGACCGGAGGACGGGAGCCGGAGGGCCCGGTCGACGGTGTCGGGGGGCGCTTGTGGAGTTCCGTTCACGAGCACGCGCTCAATGTGTGGCGTGTCTTCGATGGGGAGAGGGCGAAGGCGCTCGCCCTGAGGAGTCTTGAACCGGTAGTGCACGGACGTGGCGGTGTCGTTCGCCCAGAGGTCGAGGTACAGGGACGTGAGGAGGGCGTGCTCCAGAGCATGGTACGAAGTTTTCGTCCGGACCGCTTTGTCCCCGGCGGTGACGGTGCCGTCGAGAGTGGTCTTCAGCACCGTGCCGCCGTGCTTCTCATCGACGAAGGCCTCGTTCCAGAAGCGCGCTCCCTTCCGAAAGGCGTCCAGGTAGCGCTCGTCCCCGGTTGTACGGTAGGCGTAGAGCTGGAGCATGTTGCCGTAGGCCTGGACCCACCAGACTGCCTCATCGGGATGCTGGGACAGATTTGTGCGCTTGAGCTTGTGGAGCCACGCGCCGGTCTCCTCGTGGAAGGCGTGCCGCAGAAGCTTGTCGGTGAGGGCCAGTCCCGTTCGGCGATAGCGGTCCTTGCCGGTGAGGGCGTGGAGCCGGAAGAGGAGCCACGCCACCTCTGCGTTGTGGCCCACGTTGAGGTGGCTGTTCTTCGGGTCCTTCGGGAGGAACGTCCAGTCCTGCGCGAAGCGTTCTCGGATCCACCCGCGGTCGTTCTGCATGTGCGTGAGGGTTAGCTCCATGATGCGCTCCGCCTCGCGGAGGTACGAGGAGTCGCCAGTGGCGGGGTAGAGGTAGAGCAGATAGCCGGAGAGTGGCGCCAGCTGGGGCGAGAAGTCCTTCACCCCGTTCTTGACGCTCCCGTCCCGACGGAGGACATCGACGTACCCGCCGTGCTCGTCGTCCCAGGCGTGCGTTCGCAGGAAGTCGCGGGAGCGCCGCAGGTAGGTGCGCGCCCGTTCGTCCCGGGTGGCAATGGTGTAGAGGGCGAGGCCCGTCGTCGCGTAGATTTGCATGAACAGGTCTTTTTCGGCGTCGACGACCCTGCCACTTCGCGTGACGGCGTTGTACCACCCCCCGTATGTTTCGTCCCACCCATGCTCGATGAGAAATTCGACGATCGGCTTGGCGCGGCGGAGATGGCTGGCGTCGCCGCTCATGAGGTAGGCCGCCGAATAGCTAAAGAGGTGGCGGGCGAGCATGCCCGGGTACTGTGTCGTGGAATCGGACGGTCGCCACCGGCGGTCGAGTTCGGCGTAGAACAGTCCCTCCTCGGTCTGGGCATTTTGGGTCCACGACTCCATGATCTCCAGGCCCTGGGTTCGCCAGAAGGAGCCCTGAAGGAGCGAGTCGGCGGGCTGGGCGAAGAGGGACGCGGGGCTGCTCGCGACGAGAAGAACGGCCAAGAGGGACGTGACGAAGGGGCGGGG
>JBDGQN010000033.1:0-8709 GCA_042219055.1 Salinibacter sp.
TGACGAGCGTGTCGTCGCGCCCTTCCACGAAGTCGAGCACGCGCCCGATGGCCTTGTCGAACTCGATCTGGTCGTAGATGAGCCCGCCGGTGTCGTCCTCGTGCGCCGCGTGGTCCACGCGCCCGCCCTCAATCTGAAGGAGAAACCCGTCCTCGTTCTGATCGAGCCGTTTGAGGGCTGCGTCGGTCATCTCCGGGAGTCGGGGCACCTGCTGCTGGTGCGCTGGGATGTTGCGGTGATCGAGGGCGTAGGGGAGGTGGGTGTCGTAGAAGGTGCCCAAAATGGACCCGTCATGGCCCCAGTAGTTCAGGTCCTGTTTCGACCGAGCTACGGTGTACCCCTTGTCCTCGAAGCCCTGATAGAGATCCGTTCCGTCGTCGCGCTGGTCGGGGGCGAAGTGGCGCTTTCCGCCCCCCATCAGCACGTCGTACTCGCGCTCCAGGTACTGCTTGGCAATCTTGTCTTCGCTCCAGCGCGCGGGCATGTTGATGCCGAAGCCCGCTGGGGTGGCGTGCGTGATGCGGGTGGTGGTGACGAGGCCCGTGCCCCGCCCGGCGTCGCGGAAGATCTGGAGGATCGTCCGGTACTTCTCGCCGTCCTGACTCATGTTCAGCGTCTCGTTGACCACGCGGTGCCCGGAGCCCCAGGCCGAGGACCCTGCCGCGGAGCCAGTCACCATGGAGTTGGCCGCGGCCATGTCCATGAGCCCGCGGCGCACGCGCCCCTCTTCGTAGAGACGAATCCAGTTCGACCGACGTCCTTCGTGCCGTCGAAGGTGCAGGTCGGCCATCGTGAGCGTCCCGGCGCTCATGCCGTCACTCACCAAAAAGATGACGTTCTTGGCGTCGCCCGGTGCCTCCACGTCTGCGACGTCGGTGCGGGACTGCCCGTTGGCCGTGCTGGCCATGCCGCCGGTGCCGAGGGCCAGGGCGCCGAGGGCGCCAGTCTTTAGAAAGTCGCGGCGGGAGGGGGACGATCGGTCGTGGTACGAATCGCTCACGAAGGAGGGGAGATTGGTCGACAGAACACGGCATCACGATAGGAAAACCCAAGACCCCCTGAAAGATCCCTGTCTCGTCCACGAGTCCGCGTTACCAAAAGATGATTTCCCCCCGTACGTCCGATCCCTACCCTCCATCCGCCGGAATGCGTCGCAACTGCTCGGCCTCCGTGATCACGCGCCGTCCCATTAGGAGGCTCGTGATCATGCTCGTGAGCCCGCCCGCGGCGAAGATCATGGCCATGATGACGAACTGGTAGAGGGCGGCGTAAACGGGGTTCTCGCCCCCCAGGATCATGCCCGCCATGATGCCGGGGATCCAGACCCAGCCCAGGCTCTTCAGCGAGTCGACGACGGGGATAAGCGATGCCTGCACGCTGGTGCGGAGGGGGCGGGCGAGCACCGCCGCGGGCGGGCCGCCGAGTGCAAGGCCCACCTCAATCTCATCCCGTTTGTCGCGGAGTTCGTCCTTGAGGCGGTTCAGGGCAAGGCTGTTGATCTTCATCGCGTTGGCGATGACGAGGCTGCCAACGGGGACCAGGCTGCGCACGGTCGGTTCGATGACCCCCGCCCACGTCATGGTCACGATCACGAGCCCGGCCCCCACCGCGATGGCCAGGAACGAGACCTGCGTAACGCCCGGCAGCCCCTCCCCTCGCTGCCGCGAGATCCAGGTGGCCCCGCCCATCATGCCCAGCAGGATGAGCCCGCTCCACCACACGGGCACCGTCAGCAACACGCCAATCACGAGCCCGACGGCCACGATCTGCAGGAAGCCGCGCAGGAAGGCGACGCTGAGCTCCGTCTCGAGCTTGAGGCCGCGTTGCCGCGACAGTAGAACCACGAGTACGGCCAGCACGGTGGCGGCGCCGACCTGGGCGAGGCCTTTGAGGACGACGGGGTCTTGGATATGACCGAGAAGATCTTGAAGCATGAGTGTCTACGGATGAATGGAGAAACGCAGGCCGGTCACCTTACGATGCCCTGATCGAGAGAAACTCCGAATGTGCCCGTCCGGGAGGCGGCGCTCATTCTCCCGTCATGCCACCCCGCACGAATCGCTCAGCCTGCCCAGCTGTATATCCCCCACACTGTCCAAAACCCGCCGAGTCATGAATCGTCGTTTCCACGATCATCGAGGGGCCATCCTGCAACTGGCCCGCGAGCACGGGGCCCGCAACGTGCGGATCTTCGGATCCGCGGCCCGGGGCGACGCTACTGCTGACAGCGACCTGGACGTGCTCGTGGAGATGGAGGAGGGACGGAGTCTGGTCGACCACGTGGCCCTCAAGCAAGACCTGGAAGATCTCCTGGGCCAAGACGTCGATGTCGTCACAGAAAAATCGTTGCATCCGCGCATTCGCGAACGGGTGCTTCGGGAGGCCATTTCACTCGAATGAGTTCGTCCCCTCGTGACCCTCTTTATCTCGATCATATTGCGGAACGGATCCGACGAATCGAGGACGCGGCCCAGCAAGGACGAGAGGCGTTCGACAGTTCCTACGTTCTGCAAGACGCCATCATTCGGAATTTCGAAGTCATCGGGGAAGCCGTAAAGCAACTCTCTCCGGAGCTTCGGGATCAGTACCCGGAGGTCCCGTGGCGGCGAATTGCTGGATTCAGAGACGTGCTCATTCACGACTACATGGGCGTGGACTTGGACGAGGTCTGGAACGTCATCGAGAAGGACCTTCCTCTCCTCAAAGAAACGGTCAACGAGATGCGAGCCGACCTCGACGATGGACACGAGTAGCTGGCGCCAGCGACCCTTGCTGGCAGAAGGAATCGCCTCGGCATCACTCCACGATCTCAATCGCGGACCCACTCCGAACAACCCGCCCTTCCTCCAACCGCACGCCGCGAGTGCCAAGCCGCCGCGCCCGGTCGGCGTCGTGGGTCACGAGGACGGCGGTGAGCGAATAGGCGTCCATCACGTCCGCCAGGAGTGATTCGACGCGCTCGGCCGCTTCCGCGTCGAGGCTGGAGGCCGGTTCGTCGAGCAGCACCACGTCGGGGTCGTTGAAGAGGGTGCGAGCAATCGCCACGCGCTGCGCTTCCCCACCCGACAATCGGTCGGCGGCCCGCTCCGCAAACCCCGACAGGCCCAGCCGACCGAGCAATTCGTGCAGCCGATCCTCGTCCACCGGCTCATCCCGAAGCGTGGGCCCCCACGCCACGTTCTCCGCCACCGTGCCCTCCACGAGCGTCGGCGCCTGCGGCACCCAGCCCACGCGGCGGCGCAGCGTACGGGGGGCAATCTCCCGGTAGTCGGTGCCGTCGAGATACACGGTGCCGCGGGTCGGTTCGTCGAGGCGGTTGAGGAGACGCAGGAGCGAGGTCTTGCCCGACCCGGACGGCCCGAAGACGACGAACACCTCCGCCGCCCGCACCTCGATCGACACGTCCGCGACCAGGGTCTTGCCCTCGACGACGCGGGTCAGGTGCTCCGTGGCCAGGGGCGAGGCGTCCGACATGTCGGATCGGAATCAGAGCGAAAAACACCGAGCGACGGACGGGGCCGTGTCTTCTACTCCGAATCGGCCGACCACGGCCCGGCGCCGGCGATCACCAGCACGAGCGAGCCGAGCAGCATCGCCCAGTCCGTTCTCATCGCATGGGCCATGCTCCAGAAGCCGTATTGACTCAGCTCGCGCACCTCGAACGGCCCGAAGCCCGTGCCCATCCAGATCGGAATTTTCGTCGTGACGATGGCCACCGTCATGATCGTGGCCGTGCCCGCGGCGGCGAGTCGCGTGTAGAGGCCGAGCAGTATCAGTGCGCCGCAGGCGACCTCCGTCACGCCTACGAGGTGCGCGAGGAGCCCCGGCCCCGGCCAGCCCATGTCCGCAAACCGACCGGGGCCGCGCATCGCCGGGTACAGGAATTTCTGAATTCCCTCGGACAAAAAGACGGCCCCCACCATGAGGCGGACGAGGGGCAGCGTCCACCACGCGGCGTTGGGCGAGGTCCGGAAGAGCGCGTTGGACATAATCGGGTGACGAATCGTGGAGAATGAGAGTGCGACGGGGGTAAAGCCCAGATCAGCCGTCCGTGTCGGGCGGATCCGGAAGCGCGTCCGGCCCCTCCCCCGCCAGCACCTCATCGACCAGCTCCTGGAGCCTGGGCCGGATCTCGTCGAGGACTGCCTCCCCATCGGCGGTCGCCGCGTAGTACTTGCGCACCTTGCCGTCGACGACCCGCTCCTCCCGGTCGAGCAGCCCCTTCTCGTCCAGCCGGTGAAGCATCGGGTAGAAGGTGCCGGGGCTGATGTCATAGCCGTGCCGCCGCAGCTCCTCCATCATGGCCGCGCCGTAGAAGGGCTCCCGGGCGGCGTGGTGGAGCACATGCACCCGCATGAAGGCCAGCGACACGTCGCGACGCACGGCTTGACCGGAGCTCTATGAATCGTTATCGTGTTCCGATATCGGTATGATATATAGCAGTCCACGGGGAAGATCGCAAGGCCGGGCTCTTCTCGCGGGATCGATGGCTGTCCGCTTCTTGTTCTCGGCCCGTGTCTTTTTGAGGGAGTGGTCGATCTCGATGGACGGACTCCTCATTCCCCTTCCGGTCCTCGCCCTCCTGTGCTTCGGCATCACGGTGGCGTACGCGTCCGTGGGACTGGGCGGGGGCACCGCTTACACGGCGCTGCTGGCGATCCTCGGGGCCGGCTACCAGATGATTCCCACAATCTCGCTCCTGCTCAACGTCGTGGTAACGACGATCGGGAGCCTGATCTTCCTGCGGGCCCGGCACGGACGCCTCTCTCTCATCGTCCCCTTCGTGAGCACGTCGGTTCCGACCGCCTACGTGGGCGGGCTCCTGCCGGTGTCCCCGGATCTCTTCTATGGGGTGCTATGGGGCACGCTCGTCCTTGTGGTGGTGCGCATCTTCGTCTGGGACGACGCGGCCCTCGATCTGGCCCTGACGCGGCCTATGGAGATCCTCCTGTCGCTCGTATTGGGGACAGGCCTCGGCCTCGTGGCCGGCATCGTAGGCATTGGGGGTGGCATCTACCTCGTGCCCCTCATCCTCATTCTGGGCCTAGGAACCGAACGGGAGGCCGCGGCTGCGGGAGCCGTCTTCACCTGGACCAACTCCGTGGCCGGACTCGCGGCGCGGGTGCAGCGCCTGTCGGTCGACTGGGTGGAGTTCGCCCCCCTCGCGGGGGCAGTGGGCCGTGGGGGCCGTGCTCGGGGCGTGGATGGGCGCCTCCTGGCTCTCGCGGCGCACGATGCAGCGGGTGCTCGGGGGCATCGTGCTCCTCGCCATCGTGCTCCTGATCGACGACGTGTTTTTGGGGTGACACCGCCACCAACCGTCTACGGGCCGGCGACGGGGACGGGCCTCCCCACCCACAGGGACGCGCACACTACGCCCAGCGCAACCAGGGAGAGACCGAGCAGATTGCTGAGAAGGATGTTGCCCATCCCCACCCAAATCCGTCCCTCCCGCAGCAGCATGAGGCTCTCGAGGCCGTAGGTCGAAAACGTCGTCAGCGACCCAATCGCCCCGGTGAAGACAAACACGCGCACCTCCTGCGAGACCGAGTACTCGGTGGCAAGGACCCACAGCCCGCCGATGAGAAAGCAGCCCAGAAGATTCGCCACGAGGGTGCCCCACGGAAAATCCGGCGGCAGAAGACGGTGCGCAAAGACAGAGAGACCATGCCGACACAGTGCCCCGAGGCTCCCGCCGAGGGCGATCCAGAAGAGCTTAAGCATCCGTGGTTGGGGATCGAGACTCCTACGTGAAGACGCGAATCGGTAGGAGTCATCAGCTCCCCGCCGCCCTTGGCGTTTCGGGAAAAGCAGCGCGGCGGGAACGCAGTTGTCGGCGGACCCCATCGCCATCGATCGACGGCTCAGAAAAAGGTCCTTCCGCCCGACAAGTTCCAGTGTAGACTGAGATTTTTTCCGTCGCAGTCCCCGGCCTCCTTCACGTTCTGAGAGGAAAAAACTTTCCCCGCCAACCATCGCCAACAACAACCAAAGGGCCCCACGACTCGCGTCGCAGAGCCCTCTGGGAGTGGTCGTCGTGCCGGCACTTCAATCGGGACTATGCAGGCGTGCAGCACGCCGTCTCCTCGTCGCCGCGGTACGTCCCCGCCTCGCCGCTCGTGTAGAACGCCTCCCAGGAGACGCCCTGCTGGTCCACGACCCACGTCTTGTCGGAGGTCGCGTAGCAGCAGGTGGTCTCGCCCTCGTTGTTGACGGTGCCGCCCGCGCGGTCAATCCGCTCGCGCAGCTCCTCCAGCTCGCCGGGCGTCTCGGCCTGGATGCCGAGGTGCTCGATGCCGAAGCCCTCGTCCTTCTCGGCGATGGAGAAGTTCACGCGGGGGTCGTCGAGCATCCACTTGGCGTAGTCGGATTCTCGCTTCGTGGGCGCGGCGTCAAAGAGCGTCGAGTAGAAGCGCGTGGCCTCGTCGAGGTCCTTCACGCGCAACATGACGTGCATTCTTTTCATGGCAATCCGGGGTAAGTGAAAGAATCCATCGAGCGCAAGCATCTCCCGCCTGCGCACCCCGGTCGTCGGGCGAGTGCCCAACATGGCGCACCCCTTCGCCCATTCTTCACGAATCGTCCTCCTCGCGCCGCCGGAAGGCCACCGCGCGGCCCTCGGGGCCAAACTCCACCTCGCAGCACTCCTGAAGCTGCTCCCGGAGCTTCACGCGGGCCCGCTGTACCCGCGACTTGGCGCCGGACAGCGACAGGCCGATGTCGTCGGCGACTTCCTGCTGGGTGTGCCCCTCGAAGTCGGCCATAATAAGCGGATGGCTGTACATCTCGGGCAGCTTCTCCGCCATCGGCCGCAGCCAAGAAAGCACCTCTTCGTGCACGTCGTGCCCACCGTCGTAGCCCGCCAGATTCTCCGTCGCGGGCGGCTCGTCGGTCGCCTCCGCGGGCGCCCGGCCCACCGGCTCCTCGTCGGGGCCACGGTCCCGGTCCCGGTAGAAGTCGGCAATGGCCCGCCGGGCGATGGAGAAGACCCACGCCTCGGCGCGGTCGGCGTCGCGGAGCGAATCGGAAGCCTCGTGCAGGCGCACCAGTGTGTCTTGAAGCACGTCCTCGGCGTCGGCCTCCGACACACGGCTCTTGATAAATCGGCGGAGGCCATCAACGAACGGGCGCCACGGGGCCTCCTCAGCGTTGGACGAATCGGACTGGGAGGGGCTCATCGTTCAATCGGGGTCGCCTGTGAGAGATCGCGAGAAAGAGCAGTGGTTCGGGGGCGGACGGCACTCCGGAAGACCCTGCGGGGGATCGCGGTTGGCTCCCGTGTGCTCACTCAGCGGTCTGCGGTCCGTCGACCGCCGTCGAAACCGACTTTCGCATACAGGTGGCGCTCGACGGGCAGAGCCGGGCCGCCTCGTCGGTCTCCTGAATCGCTCCCGGGAGCGCGTCGCGCGCCATCGGTTCGTAGCCGCGGGCCCGGAAGTAGTCCGTCGCCGTCGTCGTAAGCAGGTACAACGTGCGAATGTCCGCCTCGTGCGCCTGCTCCTCGACCGCGTCCACGAGACGTGCGCCGAGGCCCTCGCCGCGGGCGTCCGGCGCCACGACCAGGGAGCGCAGCAGGGCGACATCGCCACAGGGCTCCAGGCCCACGACGCCGTGCAAGGCGTCTCCGCCGCGGGCCACACGAAAGTGCTCCAGATGGGCGGGCGTGAGGTCCTCGTGGGGCAGGTCGACGGTCCGGAGCAGGTCCCGAATCGCGTCGAGGTCGTCCGGGCGGGCGCGCTCGACGGACTCCCCTGTCGCCGAGGTCGGCCCGAACGTCGCGTCGATCCAGTCGGCTAGCTCGTCGCGGATGCGGCGGAAGGCCGCCCGTTTTTCCTCGTCGGGGCCCGTCACGGCCGAGGGGTCGTCGAACCCGCGGTGCAGGTTGTCTTTCTGGGCCGGAATGTACGGGCAGTTCTCCGCCGCGTCGTCGCAGACGGTGACGACGACGTCGTGCGTCGTGTCCGCGTAGGCGTCGACCGGGTCGGAGGTGTGATCCAAGATGTCGATCCCGACCTCTTCCATCGCGGCCACGGCGAACGGATTCACGCCGCCGGGATTCGTGCCGGCGCTGCGGACCTCGTACTGGTCGCCATAACGATCACGCAGCAGCCCCTCAGCCATCTGGGAGCGGGAGGAGTTGTGGGTGCAGACGAAAAGAACGCTCTCCATAATGCGTTGGAACGTTGGACGATGGAAGGTTGAAAGTGCTCAGCATACGCAATCCGCGTGGCGATGTCGGGATGCGGAGGAGGACATTCCGATTGGAGACCAGGCAGAGCTTCAGCGCTCCCCGTCAGTAGAACCCCGATTCGCCCTCCCGAGCGGAGCGCAGCGGAGTCGAGGGATCTTGCAGAGGAAGGCGGAAGCGAAGAATCTGAGCGGTTCTTCCGGTCCTTCGGTCGAAATGGCAGGGCTGGATTATACTGTTGGAGGACTGAAAAACTCTCCCCGATTCCCCCTGGCCTCCCGACATCGTGGGCTATACTCCCGTAGTAGGGGGGACCAGGCCGCAGGTGATTCCGGGGCGGTGCTACGGAGCGTCGATGTCCTCCACGACGGTCCGCCGTAGGGGCGCGGCATCGTTCTGTCCATTCTGAACGCCTGGGCGGTGGACCGTCGTCGGGCACACGTCGCCGACATTCTCAATCTTGGAGGGGCCGACGGCCCCGCCGAAGTAGCGCCGCTGTCCCCAGAGGCTCACGTGCACGA
>JBDGQN010000330.1:0-2932 GCA_042219055.1 Salinibacter sp.
CACGACCGGGCCGCCCACCATGATGCCGAGCGTGCCCGCGCACATCATGAACAGGGCCATCGGCCCCAGTCGGATGATGGCCTTCAGGTCGACCGTGATCATGAGGAGAAAGAGCGAGAAGGGGAGCAGGTAGGTCGACATCCAGTCGTACACCGGGCTCTCCGCCGGGGTGATGCCCGCAGTTGTCAGGAGCATCGGCACGAAGTACGCCCAGATGACGGGCGGGAGGTACTTGAAGACCGGCTCGAAGACGTCGAACGAGTCCAGCCAAAACACGAATCCGAGGACGGCGCTAAAGAGCGCGGCAATCGCCATCGGGTCGGACACCAGAGGGGAGGAAAACACAGACGGGAGGGGACCAGTGGAGAAACATCATCGAAACCGCCCACAAGCTTGCACAGCGCGGGGAGAGGGTCAACTTTCAGCGTGTGTGCGAGCGGGGAAAGGGAGAGAGGGGAGGATGCTAGGATGATCTCCTGGTTCCTTTCCCCCGTCTGGTGGGCGGTCACGTCCAGAAGCGGTGGCCAATGAGGCCGTGGGCGGTGAGGTAGGCGAGCACGAGGAGCTCGGCTCCGACCACGAAGAGGTGGTAGGTCCAGGTGCCCGTTCTCTACGAGCAGCATCACCGCAGTCGAGACGGATCCTGCGCGGAAGACGGTTTCTTCGGTGACGGGGCGACCTTCGGCCCAGTCGGCGACCCCGAAGTAGCCTTCCCACCGAATCGAGTCCCGGGAAAAGAGTACGACGCCGACGCCCGGCGTGCCGGTGCTGTCAAGAACCGCCGAAATGGAGTCGCGCAGTGTCTTCCGGAGAGCGGGGGGCGGCATTCTGGGCGCGGACCGGGACGGTCTGGAGTACGGCGAAGGTGATAGCGATCAAAACGGAGCGAATGACCATCAGGTCAAGGACGCGATACGATTGAAAGGAATTGCAGAAGCAAGGGCGAACGGCACGGCCCCTCTCGCGAGAAGAGGACTACGGCTGCACGGCCCGTTGCCACGACTGGCTCCGACTGGAGTCGACGGGCACGTTCGGGGAGAGGGTGTACGTGCGGGCGGTGCCGGGGGCGAGTGTATCGGCCATCGGGCGGACGTGGTACGTGAGGCTGTTGACTGTCATCCACCGGGGCTGCTCTTCGATGAGGGATGTCGCTTTTGGTTCAGTCACATAGTGGCGCGTGGCGCGGTAGGGCAGCGCGTAGGCCGCCGCGAAGCGGGACGTGTCGCTGCGAGATCGGGAGTCGATTTTGATCTCCAGCCGCGGGCCCGTCGCGGTGTCCGTGGTCAGGAAATTGGCCCGTCGGAGGCCGTGAAAGACGACGGCGCGCCAACGATTGTTACCGGAGTAGATGTGGTCGGGCCGTGCCTCTTTTCTGTATCCGGCCCGGTCCCGCTGCGGATTGACGGCGCCGACGAAGGTCCAAGAGGAATCGCCGGCAGGTCGGGCGTAGACCGTGTGCTCCACGTGGTCGAAATCGTGCCCGTAGAGCCAGAGATCAAACCGGCGCCGCGGCGAGAGTCGATCCGTCGCCTCTGCGAGTCGCAGGTAGGCGTACACGAACCGGTCGCGGGAGGTGGCAAAGAGGGAGCCCGCAGGTCCCATTTTGCCCCAGCTGTTGGGGACGAACGGATCGAACGACACGTCGTAGCCCTCCGCCTGAGGCTGTCCGTTGGGGCCCTTCGTGTAGTTCGTAGAGGCGTAATTGGGCCAGTACCAGCCCAGCCCGTCCGGATTCCCGCGCAGCATGGCCCGCACGTTCGTGTCGATCTCCCACTGGCTGGGCGTGTAGCCGAGCTTGATCGTGTGGGTCTGGCCCAGGTGATGCGCCTCGGCCCCGTACCGTTCGGCCACCGCGTTGGTGTGGCGCACCACGTCCGTGATGTAGTCGTTGGTCGCCTCCACGCCGTACCCGCGATTAAAGTAGCCCCGGTAGACGTCGGAGTAAATGAAATCGGGCGTGGCCCCCAACTCCGCCGCGTCCGCCATGAAGGAGTCGACGAACGTGTGCGGCCCGGCCATCTCGCGCGAGGCGTTGTGCGGATGATGGAGAAACACGCCCACCTCCGCGCTGGGCATTATGTCCTTGAACGCGCGGTACATGAGAGCAAATCCCTTCGGTCCGTACGTGCGGAAGGCCTGCACGCGGGCCTCGTATCCCTTGTCCTCGGCCGGATCGAAGGCCCCGAGGGGTGCCTCGTCGAAAATCGTGACGTGGACCGATTCCGGGTTGTGCGCTTTGTAGACGCGGGCCAGGGCCCGAAATCGCTTCAGCGTCGCCTGGCGGGCGGTGGCGTCGGTTGCGAAGGCCTTGGCGGAGACGCCGTCGTTCGGGCCGATCTCGATCCAGCTCCGATCGATGCCCACCTCTCGACAGGCCCGGAGGAAGCGCCGAAGTTCTTTTGGGGTGTGAATGCCCGACTCATAGGGAATGATGCCCTGACGTTCGGCGAATGCGAGCTTGGTCCGGAACAGCACCGGGGAGTGATCGAGCATGCGGTCGGCCCCCGTCCACATGAACACGTCGGTCGAGTCGGAGGGCAGGGCGGAAGCGGAGGGGGGCGCGAGGCCTCCCGAGAGCAGGAGGAGGGCGACGAGGCTTGATCCCAGCCAGAGCCGGGTGTGAGGAAGAATCATGGAGAAGCGGTACTGAAGTGGAGAAATGGCGCGCCGGAAAAGAACGAGATACATCTCCGAAATGAAAGGCCGCGTGCCCGACGACAATCGCATCTTGCCCCGAAACGGATCCTCGTCCCCGGCACGGAACTGGACCGGCCCACGGCCGCTCGTCCGGGACCCGGATGCAAACGGACGACTACGGGTACGTGAACCGCGAGCTCTCGATTCGAATTTCAACGTGCAATCGCCGCGGGCCCTAAGATAAGGGTCACCTCATCTAAATTTTCGGTGTGTGTTGTATATTGGAGGAGTCTCT
>JBDGQN010000331.1:0-5176 GCA_042219055.1 Salinibacter sp.
TCGATGGCTCCGCGAGTTACGACTGCCCGTGGGCGCATTCGCCCGACCGCATCGACAGCTTCATCGTCGACATGGGAATGTTTGAGGTGTGATGCCCATGATCACGCGCCGCGACTTTTTAAAAGGCACCGCAGGGACGGTTGGCGCTGTAGCCCTGGCCTCACCATCGGTAGCGTTAGGCCAATCCGACAGCTCGGTCATGGGCCATATTCGCTCCAGTTTTCAATAGGAGTCTGGCAATGCACAGCTTACCGCCCGAACAGTTGATCAGCCCCGCATCCCGCATCTTGATCCCATGGGCGGCTTTGTAGGGCAGATTCGCTCAATCAGGCGGGGTGGACATCTCGGGCTCAAATACCCGCGTCGGCGACCAGTCGCTCAGGTCCTGGCGGGCGTCGAACAGGTCGACGTTGCGCTGGGCGTTCAGCCACAGCTCCGGCGTCGTCTCCAGCGCCGCAGCCAGCTTCATGGCGACCTCGGGTGTCACGCTGACGTGCCCGTTGGCCAGTCGACTCAGGTGCTTGCGCGAGATGCCGGTCGCTTCAGAAAACGCCGTTAGCGTTACGTCGCGGGGCTTCAGATACATCTCGCGCAGCATCGTGCCCGGGTGCGTCGGGCGCCGGTCCGTCGGAATCATCGTGGCCCTCCTTCAGTGATAGTCCTCATAATTCACGTCGTAGGCGTCCCGACCGTCCCACTTGAACGTGATTCGATAGTTGCCGCTCACCTTCATCGCGTACTCGTCCTTGCGTTGGCCCTTGAGCTTGTGGAACCCGTAGTGGCCCTGGCAGTCCGAGATGTCGCCGATGGCGGCCAAGAAGTCGAGGATGAGCAGGATTCTGTCATGGTGGTCCGGGTTGATCTTGGCGCTGTGCCCGGTGTTGTAGAGTCGTTCCAGGTTCTTATCGCGGAACCCCGCCAGAGTCATGCTTCATGTTACCATATCGGTAACAGGAAAATCAAAACGCCTCGTGCGCCTCAACGCCGACACCGGCCCGACGTTCCCGTCCGCCGGCTTCGGCCGGTTATCCCGTTCGTAACCCACCGTCCGGAACGGCCCCCGCCTATCGTCTGATGTTCGCGCCGGCCCGGCCTCCGCAAATAGAGGCTCCGGCCGGGACCGGCGCGCACCAAGGTTTCCCGCCCTAACGTCGCGCCGTCCGCCGGCTGGCCTCAGTCCAGCTCGGCGAGCCAGCGCTGCACCGTCCGTTCCAGCTTGCGCGTGCCCAGGCCGCGCTCGCGCTTGAGCCGCTGCAGGTGCTCGTATTGCCAATCGTCGATCGATTCCGTGTGCCAGGCAATGTGGACCTGGCCTTCCAGCTCCTCGAACCCCTCCGGGACGTTCTCGTAGCGGCGGACGCCGACGGGGTAGCGCATCTCGTAGCCCTCGTCGCGCTCGGCGAAGACCGCCAGCCGGAGGACGTCGTCGTAGTGGATCGACTCCAGGCGGGCCTTGATGGTCTCCAGCCCGACGCGCCGGCAGGCGACGACGCGGTGGTTGCCGTCCTGCAGGAAGACGTCTTGGTAGACCTTGACGCCCTCGATCGGGGGCACGTCATCGGCGCCGTGGGCCTCGATCCGATCGAGCCAGCGCCGGACGCGGTCCTCGCGGATGTCGGACCGCAGGTGGATCCAGGCCAGCGGGACGCGCGTGTGGTAGGGGTTGCTCACCGCGGCCTTGGGCCAGAAGGGATAGCGGTGGGCGAGGGGATCGGGGGCTTGAGCTGGGTCGGTGACCATGGTCGCTCAGCCCTCGTCCTGCTGCCAGGCGGCCCGGCCCGTCTCCGCGATCGTGACGCTCAGGTGATCGTCCACCGGGTTCTCGAACTCGACCTCCAGCGTGAAGCGGCCGTGGCCCTGACGCCAGAGCGTCTCCACCACCGGCAGCAGGTCCTCGATGTGGAGGCCGCCGAAGCCTTGGCCCGCCCGCAACCCGGGTCGGGCGAGTTCCGCGATCGCGGCGTCCACCTCGGCCTCGTTCCAGCCGGCCCGCTCCAGCATCTCGCGCGTCCTGGCCAATTCCTCGTCAGTCCGCCCCTGGAGCTGTTGGCCAACGAGCGACTGGTGGAGCGTCGTGAGCGGCACCGGCGCGTCCGGCTGCACCTTGCTGTGGATGCGCCGCGCGAGCGCGACGGCCGTGTGCGGATCGCGCTCGCAGAGATCGTCGATCTCGGCTTTCAGGTCGCGCAGGTTCATGGTTCGATCCCTCCTTCCACCGCTGCCGGTTCCGACCCAGGCCAGTTGGCCATGTACCACGCCCGCACCGCGGCGGGCACGAGCGCCGGCCGGCCCCGGGCGTGAGGACAGCCGAAGCGATGGTAACGGCCGTCGTCCGGGCAGAACATCAGCTTCGCGTTCCCCGGCCAGACGTGATGCCGCCCGTCCGCCGTGATGTCGGGCGGCGGAACCTCCATCTGTTGGACGGATCCGTTCTCCCCGACCTGGACGTCGAGAAGCCGGACCCGAGTCTCGTCACACAGCGTGCAGCGATAGTCTGCCGGATCGGTCGGATCCACGGTCCAGTCGTGACTGCAGGTCATGCTGGCCTCCTTCTGAGAACGATAAACGAATCGCAGCTGGACTCCAACGCCGGGACTTGCCCCGTGGAGTACGGTGTTTGGTCGTTACTCCACGGGGTGAACCTCCGCCTCCCGACGGCAAGGGCGAGTGCCTCCGCTCGGCCGCTCGGCAGAGCCTCGCGACGCCTCGCTCCGGCACCCGATTGGTGTCCCGCCCGTCCTCCCTGCGGGCGGCGACCGGCCCGACCCCAACCGACGGAATCGAGGATACTGCGATGCTCGCGGCGGCAAGCTCGTTCGTCCGGTGGGGCGCTCCAGCTTGCCTACGGCCGCTGCGCGTCTCGTGGGGGAACGACGGGTCGGTTGGGTTGGGTTGGTTGTTGGGGGTCGGTCCGCCGGCGGTCGGTCGCGGGGCGCTCAGACCGCGCTTGTCTCTCGCTCGCGGCGCCGCCGGGCCCGCTTGCGGTGGTACGCCCGCACCTTCCGCTCGCGACGGTCCAGTGTCCGGCGCACGGCGTCGCGCTCGCGGCGGATCGCGGCCGCGAGTTCGCGGCGCATCCGCCGGCCGAAGGTGGCCTGGTGGTCGCGCAGCATCGCGCGCAGCGTCGGCCAGCGGTAGGCCACGGCCCGCGGGGCCTTCCGGACGGCCTCGGCTTCCCACGCTTCGGCGTCGCGGACGGCGACGTTGACGCCGCGCCGGCAGGCCGGGGCGATCCCGCGCGTCGGGTCCCAGTCGCCGTAGAGGGCGACATAGGGCGCGAGCCGGTTGTCGGTGACGAAGTAGCGGACTTTCATTCGGGCTCCTTTCGTCGCGCCAGATCCGCCTCGGGGTCGATCCCCCGTCGGCGCAGTTCCCTCCGGACGACCTCGACGAAGTAGAGGCCGGTCTTCGGGTACCAGCGGTGGCCGTTCCAGTGGGCGAGGATTTGCCCGCGGGTCGCCGGGTCGACCCGGCGCAGCCAGCGGCGGGCCCGTCGCCAGCCGTCCGCCTCCAGCTGGCGCAGCGCCCGCTCCCGCCGCTCGGCGCTACGCTCGTGGCGGGCGAGCCGCTCATCGGGGGTCTCCCAATCGAGCTGGTCGGCCAGCAGCGGCACCCGGGCTCGCTCGCGTTCGATCGCGCGCTCGGCGTGGCGCCGTCGGCGCTCGGTCCGGGCGCGTGGTCGCCGCTTCGGTCGCTTGCGATGCGCAATTCGCATGATGAGAGGGGGCGCCCCGTGGGATAGGCGGTCCCATCCCACGGGGCGTCGGCGAGAGGGGGTCGCCCGCGCCCGCCCGAGGGCGCGCGTTAGAAGGGCGTGGGCTCGTCCTCGTCAGCGGATGCGGCCGCGGCGGCCGGCTGCCCGCCGTTGGCGCCCGGGTTGGCTGCCGTCCGGCCCGGTGGCGGGCCGTCCTCGTAGAGGTCCAGCCCGATCCCGAGCAGGCTGGCGCATTTTTTGAGCGCGTCCGAGGCGGCCGCCTTGAAGTCGTCGGCGACGCTGAGCGGGTTGCCCTGCTTGTCCGTCTTGATCTGGGCGCCGCCGTACTGGGTCTTCTCGATCACCTGGCCCTTCGGCGCCCGCACCGTCAGTTGGCCCTTGACGATCACCTCCCGTTTGCCGGCCTGCTCCCAGAGCACGTCGAAGTCCCAGTTGAAGCCGAAGACGTCGTTGAGCAGCCGGGTCACGTACTGCTGGGTCACGTAGCGGAACGCTTTCCCGCCGCGGCCCTGGCGCGTCTGGACCGCCTCGGGCGGGGTGCGCTGTTCCAGGAAGTTGATCTGTTCGGGGCTGAACACGGCCTCCACGGGCTTGGTCTCGTTAGACATGGGGCCTCCTTTCCAGGGCTCGTTCGATGTCGCGCAAGAGCTGCTCCGCGTCGTCCAGGTCGCCGTTCGCCATGCCGTCGACGAAGGCGGCCAGCTCGCCGGCGCCGTCGGCGACCATCCGGTCCAGTTGCCGCACGTCGCTCCGGTAGCGGCGGAGAAACTGCCGGAGCTTCTCCGCCGTCCGCTCGTCCAGCCGCACGGTCCGCGGGCCGGGCCTCATGGCGCGACCCTCCGTCGCAGCTCGCGGTCTTGCAGCAGTTGGCCGCTCGTGTGGTGGATGCGGGCCAGCTCGTCGTCGGTCATCGCGACCATGAGCGCTTCCATGACGGTCCGTTGCTCGTCCCAGGTCTCGGCCGGTATCGTCGGGTAGGTAAGGTTTGGCTTGGAGGCCTCGGCCGGGGCGTCTGCCCCTGACCGGGCCTCCGGGCCGATCCCCTCAAGCAGCGGCCGCTGTCTCGCCATGGACGCCCACCTCCTCGTCACGATCGCCCCTCGGGGCGTCGGCCTTGTCCCGATGCCGTCTCCAATAGAACGGATCCGCGCCGATCTCGTCGGGGTCGATCCCCTCATACAGCATCAGCGCGGCGAGGGTGTGCTTGCAGCGCTTGCGGCCGTCCAGTTGGAAGGCGTCCTCGCAGCCGCAGGGCTGCTTGGGGCCGATCAGGTAGGACTCGTCCTTGTTCCCGGTCTGGCTCTGGCAGATGAAGAGGTCGCTGCCCTTGATCCGCCAGATCAACCCGTCCTTGACGATCCGCTTGGCTCGGGCCAAGCGCCGGTGCGCCAGCTCGATCTCGCGGACGATGCTCACGCCCTTCCCTCCTTTCGGTGGGGTGTGTCGGGCCCGCGCTCAGGG
>JBDGQN010000332.1:0-22616 GCA_042219055.1 Salinibacter sp.
GTTCTGCGACAGCAGAATCACGATAACCCCCTTTTTGACCGGGCTCCTAGGGCGACCACAAGGCCCCCCGACGTTCCGCTGCCGCGACGTGTGAGGGCTATGACGTCGGCCGTCCCGTCCTAATCCGTTTCGGATCCGGGGGCAGGGGAGGCGTTCGGCGAGTCGATTGGGGGCAGGTTCTCCTCGATGGACGCCCGCCTCGGCTCCAGGCGGGGCGGGAGCGACACGTGCCCTGCGGCCGCCTCCTCCACCGGAAACGGCGTGCCGGTGTCCGTTGCAATCTCGATCAGGATGCCCCCCGGTTCGCGGGTGTAGACCGACTCGAAGTAGTGGCGGTCGATGACGGGAGAGGGATCGAGACCCGCGTCGGCGATGCGCTCGCGCCACGCCCGGATTGTGTCGCTGTTGGGGGTTCGGAGTGCGAGGTGGTGCACGCCGCCGGTTCCGAGCCAACCGCGGGGGTCGTCTGGACGCTCAATGACGTGCAGTTCGGCGGCTGCGCCCCCAGGGCCTGTCTCGAACACGACGGCCTCGGGGGCGTCGGTTGGGGAGGGAAGGGGCCGTTCGGTGTTCCAGGCGTCCGGCCCTGGCGGCTCTACCTCGTACGGACGGGCCTCGGCAAAGCCGAGTACGTCGGTGAGGACCCGCCGTGTGGGGTCCATGTCCGACACGGTCAGCTCAACGGGGCCCAGGCCTTGAATGGCCATCGTGGACGGCACCGGTCCATCCGTCCAGGGAGTGGTCGCCGGTACGCGGTTGGCGTCGTCCGCATCATTCACGAGATGCAGACATTGTCCTTCTTCGTCGTACAGCGTAAGCGTGCGGCGGCCGGCCCGTTCGTGAATGGACGTGCGCCGCACGCCGTGTTCGTCGAGGCGCCGGGTCCACCGCGTCAGTGCCTCCGGCCCTCGGATGCGCAACGAGAGGCCCGTGATGAGGCCGGATCCCGGACGCTGGTCGCGGGCTTCGGGAACGTCGAAGAACGTCAGGTCCGTGCCGGGGTGCCCCGCTTCGTCCCCGTAAAACAGGTGGTACGACGACGGATTGTCCTGATTCACCGTCTTCAGAACGAGGCGCAGGCCCAGCACCTTCGTGTAGAAAGAACAGTTGGCCGAGACCTGCCCGGTAAGGGCCGAGACGTGATGGATCCCAGAGAGGGGGGGAAGCATTTCCATGGTTCCAAGAAGAGTATGGACGGCAACGCGGAGCGGAGGACCGGGACGCTGCCCTTGGATGGAGGGAAGGGCAATTCGTCCTCACGTCGATGCAGAGTCGCTTTTGTGGTCGCTTTGTTGAACGTTACGAGAGACCGGAAGGATGGCCTTCGAGTGGAGGGGGCATTCTCCACATTCGGGGTATTCTGTTCACTTATAAGTCTTTAACGACCTCACGATTCGTACGTTAAGGTTTGGCGTAAATCCTGTAGGATTTGACGTAAGGACTTTCGGGGTCTTGGCTTGCCGGTTGTTCTGTCCTATGTTCAAGCTGTGCCGAAACTAATCTGGAGGAGCGCTGTCTCGACGGGCTTTCGTCTCCGTAGATCGGCGACGAGAGGCCGAATTGCTCACTGTTGAACGGTACGTCAGTATGCCGCAACTCTTTCCCAAGAAGGCCAACAGCTTGCCCCTACTTTCGCTGGGGGCGTCGCTTCTCGGAGGCGTGCTGCTGGTATTTCTGGTCTGGTACTACTTCTCGCCGGAATTTAAGGTGGTCGGGTACCAGCCGGATCAACCGGTCCCGTACAGCCACCAGACCCACGTGGGAAAGCTGGGAATGGACTGTCAGTACTGCCACAGCAACGTAGAGAGTTCGAAGCACGCCAACGTTCCGGCGACGGAGACGTGCATGACGTGTCATAGCCAGATCAAAGCCAATTCTCCCAAACTGGCCGCGGTTCGAAAGAGCTGGGCCCAGAACGACCCGATCGAATGGACGAAAGTCCACCACCTTCCAGACTACGCGCACTTCAGCCACGCCGCCCACGTGAACAAGGGGGTGGGGTGCGAGACCTGTCACGGCCGTATCGACAAGATGGGCGCAGAGGGGGTGTACCAGGCAGAACCGCTCTCTATGGGCTGGTGTCTGGACTGCCACCGACAGCCGGAGAAGTACTTGCGGCCCAACGACGAGATTACGACCATGGGCTACACCCAGCCCGCCAACTTCATTGAGCGCAACCTGAAGCGGATCAAGGAGGAAGGCATTCAGCCGCCGACCAACTGCTCGGCCTGCCACTACTAATTCATTTTCGAATGACGAATGGCGAGTGGCGAATTGGGGACATCGTCCGGATTCGGGAGGAGGTCAACCCTGAGAACCCGCCCGTCATTCATTCGCCATTCGAAATTCGTAACTCGACACTGAACGCATGATTGAGCTTGACGTCATCGATTCGGAGTCGGCCGACCGCGAGGACTCCGGGCCCACCTTCTGGCGCCACTGGTCCGAGGAAAGCACGGACGAGGAAGAGGGGAACGACCTCATGGAGTTTGCGCCGGGCGACAGTGAACCTCCGAGTGGGGCCTCGCGTCGCCAGTTCCTGCAGCTCATGGGGGCGGCCATGGCGATGGCGGGCCTGGCCGGATGTCGACGCCCGGAGGAGAAGATCCTGCCCTACTCCCATAAGCCGGAGACGGTCATGCCCGGTGTTGCGGACTACTACGCTACGGGCATGCCTTTCCGGGACGTGCTGCGGCCGGTGGTGGCCGAGAGCAATGAGGGGCGCCCGACCAAGATTGAGGGCAACGGGGACCATCTGACGGGGCAGCAGGGGACCAGCCCGTACGAACAGGCCTCCGTCCTGAACCTCTACGATCCCGATCGCTCCCGGTCGGTCCGCAAAGACGGACACACCGCCTCCTGGGACGAGTTTGTGGCCTTTTGTCGAAAGCTTGGCAACGAGGCGGCGCAGCGACAGGTGGCGGTGCTTGCGGAGGAGACCTCCTCGCCCACCGTGCAGGCCATGCGGGAGCGCATGGCGGACCGATTTCCCAACCTCCAGTGGGTCTCGTACTCGCCGGAGGGTCCCGACGCCCGCCGACTCGGCATGCAGCAGGCGTTCGGGCGCCCGCTCCGACCGCGATACGAACTCGGCGAGGCGGAGGTCATCGTGAGCCTCGATTCCAACTTCCTCGATGGTCGCTCCCGCGATTTTCTCTACAACACCAAGACCTTCGCGAGGGGGCGGCGCCTGGAGGACGCAGAGGACACGATGAGCCGCCTCTACACGATCGAGAGCCGCTATTCCACGACAGGCGGCACCTCGGACCACCGGCTGTCCATGCGCGCCGGGCGCATCCCAGCCTTTGCCGCCGCCCTGGCCGCGGAGCTGGGCGTGGGGGAGGCGCCGGACGTCTCGTGGAGCGAGAAGGAGCGTATCCACGTCCGCGAGATCGTGCGGGACCTGCGCGAGGCGGGCGCGAATGGCGTTGTGCTGGCGGGCGAGTCGCAGCCGCCCGAGGTACACGCCCTCGCGATGGCCATCAACCAGCAGGTCGGCGGCCTCGGGACGACGGTTACACTCTTCGATACCGGCGAGTCCGAGATGCAGCCGCAGGACGAGGCGCTGGCCGACCTCACTGCGTCGATGCAGGCGGGCGACGTGGACACGCTGTTCATGCTGGGCGTGAACCCGGTCTACGACGCCCCCTCGGCGTTGAACTTCGAGGAGGCCCTTTCGAACGTACAGGACACCGTGCATCTGGGCCGCCTCCGCAACGAAACGGCCCAGGCGGCCCGGTGGCATCTGCCTCGCACGCACTACCTAGAGCAGTGGGGCGACGGGCGGGCGTATGACGGCACCCTCTCCGTCATCCAGCCGCTCATTCGTCCCCTCTACGACGACGCCCACTCACTCATCGAGGTACTGAACCTCGCGGCGACGGGCGTGGACGCCGGCGGGTACGATCTTGTGCGCGAGCAGTGGCGCCCGCGCATCGACGGGGCGTTTGAGGAGGAGTGGCGTCGGGTACTGCACGACGGCTACCTGGAGGACACAGGGTACGACGTTGCCTCGGTAGGCGCGGTCGAGGTTCCCTCCGTTGACGCTCCGCCCTCTGAAGGAGACCTCGAAGTCGTCTTTCGCCCCGATCCGAAACTGCTCACGGGCCGTTTCTCGAACAATCCGTGGATGCAGGAGCTGCCGGACCCCATCACGAAAATTGTGTGGGACAACGTCGCCGTCATGAGCCAGGCGACGGCCGAGAAGCTCGGGGTCGAGGTCAACCGCCGCGAAGGAAGCTTCTACGCCGATCGGGTGGAACTTACCCTCGAGGGCCAAACTGTGGAGTTGCCGGCGTGGATCCAGCCGGGCTACCCCGACGGCTCCATCGGCGTCTCGATGGGGTACGGCCGTACAATTGCCTCCACCCGCGAGTCGGAACGCACGCCGTTCTGGGACACGAGCGACCAGACCAACATCTACAACGGTGCGCCCGTGGCTGGGGGCGTCGATGCGTCTGGAGAGGGGGTGGACGTCGTTGGGGCCAACGTGGCTCCGATGCGGCCGACCGGCGGACGGGTCACGTCCGGGGCCGAGGTCCGAAAGGTCGGCAGCGGCTACCTGATCGCGACCACTCAGGAGGAGGGCAGCATGCATGGGCGTCCGATCGTGCGGTGGGCCACGCTCGAAGAATTTCGAGAGGACCCTTACTTCGTCAACGACTCGCAACCCCCTGTGCCCGAACTGGGGCACGAAGGCGAGGGGGAAGGCCACGGCGAAGGGCAGAACGGTGGAAACCACGGCGGCGGACGTGGCGAGGGCGGCCACGGCGGTGGAGGCCACAGTGGCGATGGGGCTCCGAACGACGTGTCTGGGCAGGGACTGGAGGCCGGCCCGGGGACCGACGCCCATGCCGCTGAAAGCATGCCCGAGCAGGCCGCCCACGACGACGGCTCTGGTCAGCCCGACGGGCCGGATTCTGACACATCTCGGCCGGTGGAGGAGCAGCAGGAGTACCCCATGATCTGGCAGGAGAATCATCCGAGTGACGAGGAAGCCTACAAGGACAATGTCTATTACGACAATCAGTGGGGGATGACGGTGGACCTCAACACCTGCACGGGGTGCAATGCCTGCATCGTCGCGTGCACGAGCGAGAATAACGTGCAGGTGGTGGGCAAGGATCAGGTGAGCAAAGGACGCCACATGTACTGGATTCGCAACGACCGGTACTACGTAAGTGAGGAGGAGGGAGACGACGATCCGGAGATGCTCATGCAGACGGTGATGTGCCAGCACTGCGAAAATGCCCCGTGTGAGGCTGTCTGTCCGGTGGCGGCCACCGTGCATTCGCCGGACGGTACAAACCAGATGGTTTACAACCGTTGCATCGGCACGCGCTACTGCCAGAACAACTGCCCCTACAAGGTTCGGCGCTTTAATTTTTACGACTGGACAGAGACGCTGCCGACGGAGGTACAGATGGCCCAAAACCCTGACGTCACTGTGCGCACCCGGGGCGTCATGGAGAAATGTACGTGGTGCATCCACCGAGTGCGCGAGGGTCAGCGGCAGGCCGACAACGAGGAGCGCGACCTCCGGCCGGACGAAATTGAGACGGCCTGCCAAGAGGCCTGCCCGACCGACGCAATCACGTTCGGGGATCTCAACAATCCCGAAAGCACCGTCGTCGAGAAAAAGAAAAATCCGCGACGGTACGAGTTGCTTTCCTACCTCAACACCAAGCCGCGCCTTTCCTACCTCGGCCGGGTACGCAACACCAATCCCCGCCTGGAGGAAGCTCTCGCGTCGGGCGAGAAGTCCGATCGAGCGCGCGCTCGTAAAGCGAACGCCGGCGCGTAGGCTGCGCCCCTTCCTTGACTCGTAGAATCGATCCCTGAGAGATTCGTGGAGACCTCCAAAAAACTTCCCGTGGACCCGTCCGAGTCTTCGTCCTCTCCTGCGGGGGACGGGGCTCACGACCGACTCGTGAAGGGCAACTTGTCGTTTCACGACATCACGGAGATGGTGTCGCGACACACGGAGAAGAAGGCCCCGATGGCGTGGTACGCCGCCTTTGCGGTGGCATTTTCCGGGACACTGTTGCTCCTGGCCCTGTTTGCGTACGTGGTGTGGAACGGGATCGGCGTGTGGGGCAACAACCAGCCGGTTGGTTGGGGCTGGCCCATCGTCAACTTCGTGTTCTGGGTCGGGATCGGTCACGCGGGGACACTGATTTCCGCCATTCTGTATCTGTTTCGGCAGCACTGGCGGACGGCCATTAACCGGGCGGCGGAGGCCATGACGCTCTTCGCGGTGATCTGTGCTCTCATCTGGCCCGCCTTCCACGTCGGGCGGATTTGGGCCGTCTACTGGACGCTCCCGATTCCGAACCAGATGAACATGTGGCCCCAGTTCAAGAGTCCGCTCCTGTGGGACGTGTTTGCGGTCTCCAGTTACTTCATTGTGTCGCTCCTCTTCTGGTACGTGGGGCTCGTCCCTGACCTCGCCACGCTTCGGGATCGGGCCACGAACTTCTGGCGCAGTCGGATTCTCGCCTTCTTCTCGCTCGGCTGGACGGGGTCGAACCGGCACTGGCGCAACTATGAGAAGGCATACTTGCTACTGGCCGGGCTCGCGACGCCGCTGGTCCTGTCTGTTCACTCGGTCGTGTCCTTCGACTTTGCCGTGTCGGTACTGCCGGGGTGGCACACCACCATCTTCCCTCCCTACTTCGTGGCGGGGGCCATCTTCTCCGGGTTCGCCATGGTGGTCACCCTCATGGTCATTACCCGCGAGATTTACGGGCTCAAAAACCTGATTACGATCGATCACCTGGAGAAGATGAACATCATCATTCTGGTGACGGGCACGATCGTGGGCTTTGCCTACATCACGGAGTTTTTTATGGCCTGGTACTCGCAGGTTGAATACGAGCAGTACGCCTTCATTAACCGTGCCTTCGGGCCGTACGCCTGGGCGTACTGGATCATGATGACCTGCAACCTGATTACGCCGCAACTCTTCTGGTTCAAGCGGCTTCGACGGTCCATCCCGGTCATGTTTGTCCTGTCGATCTTTGTGAACATCGGGATGTGGTTCGAGCGGTTCGTGATCACGATCACGTCGCTGCACCGCGACTTCCTGCCGAGTTCGTGGGGCTACTTTACGGCCACTTGGATTGATGTTGGCACCCTCGTTGGGTCCTTCGGCCTCTTCCTTACGCTCTTCCTGCTCTTCTTGCGGTTCGTGCCCATGGTGGCGATGTCGGAGATCAAGGGGGTCATGCCGCAGGCCGATCCGCACTACCACGAGCACGGGGAGGGCCACGTGGAGGGCAACGGGGAGCCGGGCGACGGGGAGCCGGGCGACGGGGAGCCGGGCGACGGGGAGCCGTATATCAAGCCCGCCGAGCCGGCCCTGGCGGAGGCCTATCGGGGGGATGGGGCGGGTGGAGAGGAGACATCTGACTAATTCGGTGTTTCTACACTCAATTGACCCAGGTTGCGAGGTACTGCTGTTCTTGCCCCGACGACGGCGGACTGCGGACGGCCGACCGCGGTCTGTGGTCTGCCATCCGCCGTCGTGCTGAAAACAGTGCGGAGATCGCCGGGGGAAGTGCTTCACTTGCCATTGCTTTTGGAAATGCACCGAGAAACATCATGCCCACGCTGATTCAAGACCTCAAGGCCCGGCTGGGAATCTTCGAGAGTGACGCCGACCAGGTCTACGGCCTGTTGGCGGAGTTCCCGGATCCCGGGGCGCTGCTCCACGCCGCTGAAGAGGTGCGGGAAGAGGGGTACGACCACTTTGACACTCACAGCCCGTTTCCCATCCACGGCATGGACGAGGCGATGGGACTCGGCAATGCTGTAGGAGTGGGGTTCCTTACGTTCGGGGGGGGGGTCACGGGCCTGGTGATCGCGTACCTCCTGCAGTGGTGGACCGCCGCCGTTGACTACCCGATCAACATCAGCGGAAAGCCGTTCTTTGCGTTCTGGTCCTCGGTACCGATCATGTTCGAACTCACGGTGCTGTTCGCGGCCTTTGGGGCCGTAGCGGGTATGCTCGTCCTCAATGGGCTCCCACGTCCGTACAATCCGCTGTTCTACTCCGACCGCTTCAAGGGAGCGACGGACGATCGGTTTTTCCTGCACGTGGCGGCCAGCGACGAGCAGTTCGACGTAGAGGCCACGGCCGCGCTGCTTCAAGGCCTTGGGGCTCGCCACATTGAACTCGTGAAGGACGACGGCACCGCCGACGCGTGAGGTCGCTCTCGCCGTCCTCCGTTCGTTTTTTCTGATTTGATCGTACCGACCGATGCGACGCTCATTCGTCACCGGATTGATGCTCGCGGCCCTGCTGCTGGCGGGGTGCCGGGGGACGCAGTCCGACAACCCCCCCTTCCACATGAACCTGGACATGGACTTCCAGGAGAAGTTCGGGCCGCAGGAGGCCAACCCGTTCTTCGAGGACAATGCCGCCATGCGGACCCCAGTGTCCGGAACCGTTTCGCGGGGAGAACTCCGGGCCGACTCGGCTCTCTACCGCGGACGAACCCCCACGGGCGACTATGTGGAGGAGATTCCGATTGCGGTGACCAAGAAGGTGCTGAAGCGAGGACAGGACCGCTACAACATTTACTGCTCAGTCTGCCACGGAAAAACGGGCGCGGGCAACGGGGTCATTATGCGACGCAACTATGGGTACACGCCTGCTCCCAGCTATCACATTGAGCGCCTCCGCAATGCCCCGGACGGTTACCTCTACGACGTGATCGCCAACGGCGTTCGAAACATGCCAGCGTATGGGCAGAAGGTGCCTGTGATGGACCGCTGGGCCATTGTGGCGTACATCCGCGCCCTGCAGCGGAGCCAGAATGCCTCGCCCGACGACGTGCCGGCGGACGTACAGGCACGGCTGGACATAGAGGACAGCGCCGATGCACCCGCACAGGCCAGTGCAGAGTAGCCTCCCTTTCCCCTCCATCCCCACGCCCTTCACCCCCTTCCCGGACCCTTACGGTTCCGAACTGACTTCTCGACGCCATGGCCGATCCACTCAATCGAAGTTCTCTTCTGGAATGGCTGGTCGACCCGATTCAGTCGACGAGCAACGCGGCGAAGCAGGCCTACCGGTACGTGGGGGACCGGCGCGCCTGGGTTGTGCCGCTGGCCCTGGGCATCGCGTTGATGACAATTAGCGTCCTGGGGCTGTCCCAGAGTCCGGAAGACTTCTTCTTTGCCTATCTCGCGGCCTGGTCGTTTCTACTCACTACGGCCCTCGGGGGACTTTTCTTTCTCATTTTCAATCACCTCACGCGGGCCGCCTGGAGCGTGGTCGTGAATCGCATCAATGAAGCCTTAGTTTGGGCGTTTCCATTGCTCTTCGTACTGGGGCTGCCGTTGTTGTTCGGCACGCACGACCTGTACCATTGGACTCACGAGGCCCTCTACGACCCGAGTAGTCCTCAGTACGATGCGGTGCTGGCGGACAAGCGGATTTACCTGAACCTACCGTTCTGGGGCATCCGCATCGTCGTGTATTTTGCGGCCTGGACTCTGCTCGCCTATCGGCTCTACACCTTCTCGCTGCAGCAGGACCTGGATCCAGACCCGGCGCTTCAGAAGAAACTCCGGAGCACCAGCGCCTGGGGATTGCCGCTCCTGGCGGTGACCACGGCTTTCGCGAGCTACGATATCCTCATGTCGCTCGATCCACACTGGTATTCAACAGTGTTCGGGGTCTATATCTTTGCCGGGGGAATCCTTTCCGCGGTCGCCGTGATTTCACTGGTCACACTCCTGCTTCAGCGAACGGGTGGCCTGCTTCAGGGCGTCATCACACGGGAGCATTATCACGACTTGGGCAAGTACCTGTTCGGGTTTGTCGTTTTCTGGGCGTACATTGCCTTTAGCCAGTACATGCTGTACTGGTACGGGGGCATTCCGGAGGAGACAGCGTGGTTTCAGCACCGGCTCCGCGGCGGATGGGGCTGGCACAGCGCCCTTCTCGCCCTCTTCCACTTCGTAGTGCCGTTTTTCATCCTGCTCCCGCAGATCACGAAGCGGAGCTACGCCATCATGTCCGTGATGTCCGTTTGGATCATTGGCATGCACTGGTTCGACGTCCACTGGATGGTGCTCCCGGTACTCCGAGAGAGTGGTGGCTTCCACTGGCTCGACTTTACGTGCTGGTTGGGATTGACGGGGATCTTCGCAGGGGCCCTTATGTACCGTCTGCGACGTCATCCTCTTGTTCCTCAAAACCATCCATACCTCAACGACTCCCTGCAGTTTGAGAACATGTAGGACCTTGCAGCATGGAGTCAGATTCTCGATCCCGAAAGAGCGTTCACGACGCTTTTCCGGTGATTTTCACCCTGGAAACCGACCCTCCTCCAAGCGCCGTTCGTTCTCTACCTCCAGCCAATCAACTCGATCAATTCTCACCCTTGCGACATGAGCTCTAAAGAGTCCGCGTCGCCGTCTCTCCTTGCGCCCACCGACGCCGTTTCGGTGGACGGCAGTGAGGTGACGTTTGTTTGGGAGCCCGTAGAGGCGGCCGAGGCGTACCGGCTGCAGGTGGCCGAAACAGCCCGATTCGAGGCTCCCGTCGTCGACGTGGACGTCGGTACCGAGACGGCCGTGACCGTTGGCAACCAGCTTCCCACCGACGGGCAGACACTGTTCTGGCGCGTTCTTGCCGAGACAGATGCCGAGGAGCCGACACTGAGCCCGGTCGAGAGCTTTCTCGCGACCACGGCGGCCGAGGCCCAGTCCGAGGCTCCTGGGGGCGAGCCCGGTGAGGAACTGGCGACGGATCTGGCCCGCGCAGCCCGGCGCGAGGCGACGGTGGAGCCCTTCGACTTTGAGGAGCAGTTCGAGAAGGAGAAAGAGCGTGGCGTAGCGTACGAGGGGGTAGCGGCGAGTCAGATTATGGGCATCTCCGCCTCTATCATCGCCGTCGTGCTGGTGGCCGTTGCCATCCTCTTCGGCTGGTTCGGGCAGGTGAGTCAGAAAAAAGAGAAGGCGGCCATCAGTCGTCAGAAGTACCCGGACATTCGGCAGGCTGAGATGAATGCGACGCAGAAGCTACGGCAGTATGGGGTCATTGATAAAAAGAAAGGGATCTACCGAATTCCCATTGATCGGGCCATGGATCTTGTCGCGACCGAGAGATACCAGGAGCGGAAACAGCAATCGCAGTAGGAGGTGCCCCCGGCGGAGGCCTGTGCTGGGAGCCTCCTTGAGTTTCTCAGAGAGTCCCCGCACGGGCTCAAGGAGAAAGAGAGCGACACTTCGTGTCTACTAACGAAAAACCACGACATGGGTGATTTTTGGCTTCCCGAGGCGGCGTCCACGATGGCGCCGGAAGTCGATAGTCTTTTTACCTTCGTAACCGTTGTCAGCACGATTCTGCTCGTCGGTGTCGTGGGGGCGATGCTGTGGTTCATGTACCGGTATCGTCGCCAGGATCCTGCCGAGCGGCCCGAGCCCGTGCAGGAGAGCACGTTGCTGGAAGTCTCGTGGATTGTGGTTCCGACCATTCTCGTTCTGCTTGTCTTCAATTGGGGATTTAAGACGTTCGTCAAGCAGAAGACGATCCCTGAAAATGCATATCAGATTCGGGTAACGGCCCAGCAATGGAGTTGGCTCTTCAGGTATCCGAACGGGGCCACGACGTCGGATACTCTCTACGTGCCGGTCGGCAAACCGGTACAGACCAAAATGAGCAGCAAAGACGTCATCCACAGCTTCTTTGTCCCGGCCTTTCGCGTGAAGCAGGATGTGCTCCCAAATCGATACACCTCGGTGTGGTTTGAAGCGACCAAGGAAGGGACGTACGACCTGTTCTGTGCCGAGTACTGTGGCCGGAACCACTCTGAGATGGAGGTGACGGTCAAGGTGGTATCGCAGGAGCGATTCGATCAGTGGGTTAAGAAGGCTGCGACGCCGAAAGACATTCCGCTTCCGAAGCTCGGAAAACAAATTTATTCTCAGCGGGGCTGTCAGGGGTGCCACAGCCTGGACGGGTCCAAGATGGTAGGACCTTCCTGGAAGGGACTCTACGGCAAGACGGGCCACAAAATGTCGGACGGGTCGACGGTCACGGTGGACGAAAATTACCTTCGAAGCTCGATCCTGAAGTCTGGAAAGCGGATCGTCCAGGGATATCAAAATCTCATGCCGTCGTACGCCGGTCTTTCGAACAGGGAGGTATCGGCCCTCATCGAATTCATCAAGCAGCAGAGCGACAAGAGCCCCCCTACAGATGATTCGCCCGCCCAGAACACGACGAGTCAGGGAGCCTGAGGGGCACTGACGCGGACTTACAGGCTTTGTCCAGAGTGTTTTACATTTAACAAATGAAAGGCATATGAGCACGACCACGCAGGACGCTCCGGCCGAACGTGAAGAGCACCACGACGAGGAGACCAATTATCTCAACCATGAGACGGGAATCTGGTCGTGGCTGACGACGAAGGATCACAAGCGCATCGGAATCCTCTACTGCATCTCCCTCGCTGTGGTCTTCCTCGTGGCAGGGACCCTGGCGCTCTTCATGCGGGCCGAGCTGATGGGGCCGAATGAGACCATCATGAGCAATAGCACCTACAATCAGGTGTTTACGATGCACGGCATCCTGATGGTCTTCCTCTTCTTAGTGCCGTCCATCCCCGCCATCCTGGGCAACTTTGTCTTGCCCATGCAGATTGGGGCCAAGGACGTGGCCTTTCCGAAACTCAACCTCGCGTCCTGGTACGTCTACATGGCCGGCGCTGCTTTGACGATCACGGCCTTGTTGACGGGCGGCGTGGACACTGGCTGGACGTTCTACACGCCCTATTCGTCCACCACCGGCGGCGGCGTGCTCTGGATGACGGCAGCCATCTTCGTGGCGGGCTTCGCGTCGATCTTCACGGGGCTCAACTTCATCGTCACGACACACAAGATGCGGGCGCCGGGCATGACGTGGAACCGGCTTCCGCTCTTTATCTGGGGCATCTACGCGACGAGCATTGTGCAGGTGCTGGCCACGCCCGTCATTGGCATTACGATGGTGCTCCTCATTCTGGAGCAGACGCTGCGGATTGGGATCTTTGATCCGGCCCTCGGGGGGGACCCGGTGCTGTTCCAACACTTCTTCTGGTTCTACAGCCACCCGGCGGTGTACATCATGATCCTGCCGGCGTTCGGCATCTTGTCGGAACTCATTGCAACCTTCTCCCGCTCGCGCATCTTCGGATACCGGGCCATTGCGCTCTCCTCGGTGGCCATCGCCATGCTCGGCTTCCTGGTGTGGGGCCACCATATGTTCGTAAGCGGGCAGTCGGCCATCTCGTCGATCGTCTTCTCGCTGATTACCTACCTCATCGGCATTCCCTCCGGCATCAAGGTCTTCAATTGGGTGGCCACTTTATACAAGGGCTCCATCTGGCTGCAGACGCCGATGCTGTACGCCCTGAGCTTCCTGTTCCTCTTCACAATCGGCGGCTTCACGGGCATTATGGTGGGCGTGCTGGCGGTGGACGTGCACCTGCACGATACCTACTACGTGGTGAGCCACTTCCACTACGTCATGATGGGCGGGTCGGTCGTGGCCCTGCTCGGAGGCATGCACTACTGGTGGCCCAAGATTACCGGCCGCATGTACAACGAGACGCTCGGGAAAATTGCGGCCGGGTTGGTCTTCGTCGGGTTCAACCTGACGTTCTTCCCGCAGTTGGTTCTCGGAGCCCGCGGGATGCCCCGGCGCTACGCCAACTACGCAGAGCGCTTTACGGACCTGCACCAGCTCTCGACCTATGGATCGTGGATTCTGGGGGCGGGGCTTTTCCTCATCCTGGGCTATGCCCTGCACTCGCTCGCGTACGGCGAGAAGGCCCCGGCCAACCCCTGGGGCGCTACGACGCTGGAGTGGACCAACACGGCTGCCGTGCCGAGCCATCACAACTTCGAGCGCACGCCGCTGGTGACGCGCGGCCCCTACGACTTCCACCTGGCCGACGAAGTCTTTGGAGGTGGAGACGGCGAAGCACTTGGCGACGACGTGCCGCGAATGCCCGAGCCCGCTCCATCTGCACCGACCGAGGAGGACACCGCAGAGTCGGCGAGTACGTGACCGAATCCCCGTCCTGCTTCTGTTTCACGAGACCCCCCGATGGCTCATGGCAACCGAAACGGCCCCGGTGCCCACCGAGACCGACGCTGAGCACGACGACCACCCGGCGCACCTGGAGCACCACTTTGTTTCTCCCGAGCAGCAGTTTGACTCGGCGAAGCTGGGAATGTGGGTTTTCCTCATTACCGAGGTGTTGCTGTTTAGCGGCATGTTTGTCGCCTATGCGGTTTACCGGCAGTGGCACCCTGAGACCTTTGCGGCCGCGAGCGGCACGCTTAATCAGGTCATGGGGACGATAAACACCGTTGTGCTTCTCACCTCGTCCCTTACGGTGGCCTTGTCCATCCACTACATCAAGCAGGACAAGGTGAAGCAGTGTGTGTACTACCTGCTCGGCACACTGGGGCTGGCGGGGGCATTCATGGTGGTCAAGTATTTTGAGTACACGGCCAAGTTCAGCCACGGTGTGTTTCCCGGGGGGGCATTTGATCCGCATGGAGAGCACTATGCGCATCTCGCCGGTATGGATGCGGCGCCGCAATTTTTCAGTCTCTACTTTGTCATGACAGGCATTCACGGCCTCCACGTAGTGATTGGAATGCTCGTCATCGGAACCATTGCGGTCATGGCCTGGCGGGGGTCCTTCAGTAGCGAGTGGTACACCCCCGTGGAACTGACGGGCCTCTACTGGCACCTGGTCGACATTGTGTGGATTTTCCTCTATCCGCTGCTCTACCTCATTTGAATCGCCCTGAACTGGAGTCGCTTCCGTAACCGGACCTGCACCGCGGCCGCACTGCTGCTCTCCCACGATCAGTGAAGACGGGATGCGTGACACGTACGATCGGAAGCCCTCGCGCATCACGGTTCACGCGGCGTGTTTTTTTCGAGCAAAGGGGGGGACAGCTTGCCTCCGGGTTAGGAACCGAGTTTAGCAATACGGTCAATATTATGGCGCACGACGGTCCTCACATCGTCCCCAAGTCCGTCCTCCTGAAGGTATTTGGGGCCCTCATTGTGCTTACCATCCTTACGTACGGGGCCTCCCTTGTTTCTCTTGGGCCCCTCGGCGTGCCGGTCGCTATCGGAATCGCGGTGGCGAAGGCGAGTCTCGTCGTGCTGTTCTTTATGCACTTGAAGTACGACAACCCGGTTAATGCCCTGACCTTCACCATCGGGACCATCTTCGTGGTCGTGTTCATCGCCATCACGCTGCTCGACACGGCCTTTCGTGGAGACCTGGGAAACGTGAGCCAGCGGACCGTTGAGCAGATTCAGGCCGAGCGGAAGCGCATCAAGCAGGAATCGATTCCTGCCGAGTCCCTTCGAATCGCCCCTGCAGACTATCCCAACCAGAACCGAGGCGCTAGTCTTCCTTCTGATGGGGGATCATAGAGGCCGCCGCTGGGTCATCAACGAGACGGAAACATCTGAGAAGATTTCAGAACCGTCATGAATGTTTTATGTATAGTGTAATGGAGTAGGGGTAATCCATTGCATTCGGCTCCGGATGATTGCTCGTCGATTCGCGGCTGTCTTTGTCGTGCGCAATGCTTTTTTTCTTCGGAGGACTCGTTGGTCTTACTTTCTTTGCGCTCCTCATCTGGGCCAGTAGTATGGTGTACCGGCTCTACAATCCTGAGCACTCCCGCCCCTTCGCCGAGCACTCAGTCGTGCAGCGCGAAAAGGCCACGGCCCGCGGGGAACGCGTGTCGGTCGGGGTTCGCGAAATCCGGGCCGATCGCCGACGAGAGCGGCGGGGTCGGGGCGAGCAGCAGGAGTACGTGTGGGGCCGCTCAGACGACATTCCGGAGTCGTGGCGCGAAGATTTGTGGATCCGCCGGAACTGATCTTAGGGTCACGCCGATCCGCCGTCCACGGTTGTCTCCACGTGGTTTCGGAGAAACGAGGCGACGGCCTGATAGGCCTTCCGACGCACGGAGGAGGGGTCCTCGGTATCGACGCGGCCGGTCACGCCCTTTACAATGTGGCACGTAGTGCCGTGCTGGGCCGCTACGTACGCGACGGGATAGCCGGTGTCGTCTCGCAGATCCGCGATTCGTTCCCAGTAGCTTCGTTCTTCCGAGTCTCCGTCGTTCGTGTGATCCTGCGAAACGAGTGCGCCTTCGGTCGAAAGATCGGGCAGAGGGTCGAGGGGCATGCGGGGGTAGGTCGGCGTGTCTAGGGCCACCCGGTCTCCTTCCAGGACGAATGTTGCGCCTACCAGTGTGCCGAGTTCGAGATCGTCCGTGAGTGCCGTTGCCCCCCCTGCATGGACGAGTGTGTCCACGTCGTGCTGTCGGAGAAACCGTTCAACCCCGATCGCGGCTTTGATTTTACCGGGTCCTGTCACGGTGACAACAACGTCGTGTGCCTCCACGTGACATCCTTCTTCTAGATTGTCGGGGCGCTCCCCACCAGTGATCCGCTCGACGAATGGAGCTGCTTCGTCGGGTGTCGCAAAGACGAGTCCAAGCATCGAACACCATCAGGTATGGAAAGTATGATCGGTGGCGTTTTTGACGTCCGGTCATAATCAAGCAAATCCACGAACGAATGTCACGCCTCGCATGAAGGTTACCGAGCATTTTGAACAGGCATCGGAGCCGCTCATTTCTTACGAAATCATTCCGCCTAGGCGCGGAGGGGACGCGGAACAGATCCTCCAAGTGGTGGAGGAGCTCATGCCCTACGATCCGCCCTTCATCGACGTGACCAGTCACTCGGCGGAGGTCGAGTACAAGAAGCAGGACGACGGAAGCTGGAACCGGTGCGTCAAACGCAAACGTCCCGGCACCATCGGGCTCTGTGCCGCGATTGAGGCCCGCTTTGGCATCGACACGGTTCCTCACCTTCTGTGCAAGGGATTCACCCGAGAGGAGACTGAAGATGCTCTCATTGAACTGAATTACCTGGGCGTCGAGAACGTGCTTGCCATTCGCGGGGACGACAAGGGCTACGAGAAGTCTATTTCCGGAAATCGCTCCCGCAACGAATATGCCGTCGACCTGGTCCAGCAGATCCAGGACATGAACCAGGGGCAGTACCTGGAGGACCTGATGAACGCCGAGCCGACGGACTTCTGCGTGGGGGTGGGCGGCTATCCGGAAACGCACTTCGAGGCCCCCAACCTGGCGTGGGACATCCTGCGGTTGAAGGAAAAGGTGGACGCAGGGGCCGACTACATTGTGACCCAGATGTTCTTCGACAACGAGTACTTCTTCAACTTCGTTGACAAGTGTCGAGAGGTGGGCATTGAAGTGCCCATCGTGCCGGGCATCAAAATTTTCAAGCGGAAGCGTCACCTCCGTCTCCTGCCGAAGCACTTCCACACGGAGATTCCCGAAGAACTCGCCGCCGAGGTGGACGCGGCCGATCCCGACGACGTGGAGAAGATTGGAGTAGACTGGGCGACCCGCCAGGCACGGGAACTGATGGAGGCGGGCGTCCCCTGCATTCACTTCTACATCATGTCGAGTGCGGACACGGTCAAAAAGGTGGTAGAGCCCCTCCACGAGATGGCGTAGAAATACCGATTTGAACTGTGCTCCGTCGTTTACCCCGGTAGTGTCCTCCAACGGGGCCATGGGACCAATACGGATTCATTGGAGGAGAGTCCATCCGAAATTCCGCAGTTGGTATCAGCTTCGACTTTCCCGGGCATTGCGACCATAAATCAGCGGAACGGAAGAACGGCTGAGGGAACCTGCAAAAAACGGGCCCAGCCCGGTCGGGGGCTGGGCCCGTTTCGTGGTTGCAAATGGGTAAGGGGGGACAGTGCGGTTACCGGTGCGCGTCCTTATCGGTGCTGCGCAGCTTCGACTTGTATTTCTCAAGCTGCCGACGTAGGTGATCGACACAAAGGTTAATGGCCTCCTCGTGGCTGCTCGCCGAATCTTCGGCCGAAAGGCGCTGCTGATAGACATCGATATTGATCGAAGCGGTCTTGTTCTCGGCCGGGGAGTTGTCCTCGCCGAGAATGACATGTGCACTCGTGATCCCGTCGTAGAACTGCTCCAGTTTCGCCGTTCGGTCTCGGGCGTATTCTTGGACGCGATCGCTCACGTCGACGTGGCGCGTAGTGACTTGGGTCTGAAAGGCCATGGGACGAATACCGGACTTTGTTGGTAAGAGCGACGATCCCCCGCGTCGTCCCGCGACATCCGCGGATTCACTCTCATTCTGTCTCGTGGGGAGATGTTTCCAGTGAACCACTTGGCGCCGGAGATCGGGAGCTGGAGGGACCGGGTATGCGTTGCTCCATACCTGGGAGGTCCGGCTGTACGGACGAGAACGGTGGGCCCGCAGTGGAGTCAGACGTCGGGGAGGACGTCTATCATATCGAGGTACTGGTTCTCTTTCTGACGCATCGTTTCCCGACCCGCGTCCGTGGCATCGTCGTACCCCGTGAGGTGAAGGACACCGTGGAGGACGTAGCGGTACGCTTCTCGCTCAAAGGACGTGTCGAATTCCTCGTGCCGCTCGGCGGCTGTGTCGAGGTCTACGTACACCTCGCCCTCCACTGCCTGCTCGTCGGCATCAGGGGGCGCAGTGTCCTGCGGCGACCGCAGTGAGAAGGAGAGGACGTCCGTGTTGTAGTCGTGGTCGAGATAGGACTGGTTCAGGCGCCGGACTGTCTCGTGTCCAGCAAGAACCACGCTCAGGTGCACGAGGGTTGCGCCTTCTTCTGCAAGCACGCGGCGGATGGCCTCTCGGAGCACCGCCTCGTCGAGGTGCAGCGACGAGTGAGGCTGCTCAATCGAGAGCGACTCCGGATAGACCTCGGTCACGACGGAAGGGGAAATGACGGACAAGAACGGGATCCGTCCCTTACACCGAGAGGTCCGAGGAGGATTCCCCGGATGGGGACGGATCGACCTGAGCGGTTGGATCGACCTCTGAGAGATCAAATTCCTCTGTTCCTTCTTCGGCCGCCGGCTCGTCGTCGAGGGCCACGACCTCGAGGGCATGGAGGCCTTTGGGACCGTCGTTCATCTCAAACTGAACGCGTTGATCGCTTTGAAGCGTCTTAAAGTCCTCGTCCGACTTGATGTTTGAGTAGTGAACAAACACGTCCTCCCCATCCTCAGGATGGTGAATAAATCCGTATCCTTTCTTCGTGTCGAACCACTTGACAGTGCTCGTCTGCATGTCGTTAGTGTAAAATTTCTGGGCGTAGGAGACCATTTCGGCGGATTCGACGGAAATCGTCGACGGTCTTGCGTCTCAACCTATGCGGTAGAGTGAAGGAGGTGCGCAAAATATACTCTGGGTATGCACGAAGGACGATCAGCACAACACCATTCGAATAGTCCAGGCCGACTAGAATGTCGTGTGGGGTAAAGTGCATTTACCAAACATAGTCGGGGTCGGTCACCCTGTCAAGTGTATGGGTTATGGTTCGACCTCAAAGATGGAGATCGAGGCAGTTGTCCCTCCGCTTATCAAAGGTGGAAGAGCATCTCATTTCTGCCTCAAAACGTTGTGCTCCTCTTCTGCTGAATGGGCCGTGAACCTGGGGGACGACCAATGAAGTGATCGGTCCCCCTGAAAAGAAGGACGCGGAAGTGATCCTCGCTGCTTGAGGGGACGTAAACGATGCGAGGGGCATCCAGCGCGGTACTGGATGCCCCTCGATGAGATCGCGGAACGTGTAAAGCCCCAACACCCTCCGGGTCCATTCTTACTGATTGGGCGGCGGGGAGGACTGCGGGGTCGGCGGAGATGCATCGCGCCGACTCGGAGGGGACACCATGCCGGGACTCTGCAGGCCCCCTCCGCTCGTATCGGTCGCCAGCCCGTACGCCCTGCGGATCCGCGTGGGAACCCGAAACGGGGCCTGGGACAGGGCCGCCTCAATCTGTTTGTCGAAGGCCTTCATCGCTTTCTTCTGGTTTGCTCTGCGGTAGGTGGAGCGAATGCGTCCCGCGTACTGAAGCGCGCGGCTAAACCGTCGCCGTGAGCTGGTACTCCGCAGCCGACTGAGGACCATCGGCTCGGCGTTTTTTAGGAGATCGGCTACCTTCTGGGTGTTTCCGAGACTCCGGTAGGCCTGGGCCATAAAGAAAAGTGTGGGCAGGTCGGCCGGAATGGTTGCGAAAGGCACGGATTCCGTAAAGTTGTCCAAGAGCTGTTTGCCGGCTTTTGAATGCCCCTTCTGGGCCAACTCTTTGGCGGTGTGAGAAAAGTGGAGCCGGTATCCGTTGGTCATGCGGCGTGCGTTCTGGTTGAAGTAGACCGACGAGTCGGCGAGGTTCGTGAAGCGGAACGCCGAGAGGCGCTTATTGGTCAACCCCGGAATCACGCGGCCGCGGGGCGTGTTGTGCTTAATGGGAAGCACACGATACGCCTGTCCTTCCAGCTGGAAGTAATTGTTAAGGTTGAGCTGGCTGGAGCGTGCAACCGTGACAGCGAAGTAAATGGGCCGCTTCCATCCGTTTTCGGCGTTGGTCCGGAGCATGTTGTAGGCGGTCACGTCGGCCGTCTGCAATATGCGCGTGTTTTTTCGGAAGGGGCGTCCCTTCATCTTCCAAGTCATGGGACTTTCGAGCATGGCTGAGCTGGATGAGTCCGGCAGATATTCCCGAATTTTCGGGCGAAGCTGGTCCGGATTCACTGGGAGTTTCATTTTCTTTGGCTTCCAGCGCCGATAGCCGAGCTTATCGATTTGATCCTCCGACATGGAGATGGGCAGGGGCTCCGACTCGTAGGCGGCCTCGTTCTTGAGCTGGCGCACGTACCACTTCGTGTTCAGCAACGACAGGTTGACGACTCGCACGTCCTGTCGTACGCCCTCGACGGTCTGGAGGTACCAGAGGGGATAGGTGTCGTTGTCGCCATTTGTGAACAAAATGGCGTTCTTCTTGACACTGTTCAGCATATTGTACGCGTAGTCGCGCGGCACGTAGTTGCCCGACCGGTCGTGGTCGCCGTAGTTTTCCAGTGTCATCCAGCCGGGCACGGCCAGGAAGACGAGCAGGCCTGTGCCCAGGAGGGAGGCCATCTGTCCCGCGCTCGATAGGGAATCGTAGATCGAGTCGTAGACCATCTGCAGGATGCCTCCGGCGCCAATGCCGATCCAGAGGCTAAAGGCAAAGAAACTTCCTACGTAAGAGTAGTGCCGTTCACGGGGTTGCTCCGGCGTCTGGTTCAGATAGAGGATGATGCCGATGCCGGTGATAAAGAACAGGACGAACACGCTGAAGGCGCGCCGCCAGTCGCGGTTAAAGTGGTAGAACGCTCCAAATAGACCCAGCAAGAGGGGAAGGGCGAAATAAGCGTTGCGCGACTCTTTTTCGCTGGGCGTGCGCAGCTTGCGAAGATCGGCGTGCTGATCGAGCCCTGGAATGCCCGTGATCCAATCCGCGCCCTGTACGTCGCTGGCCCGCCCCGAGAAATTCCAGAGGAAGTACCGCACGTACATGTATCCCACCTGATAATCGAGAAAGAACTCCAGGTCTGAGTCGTAGCGCTTGTAGACGTCCCAGTGCTTCGGGTCGACGGAGTGACGGCGGGGGAAGAGAGTCTTTTCGCCATCGCGACGGTTCACACGTCCTGTTTCGTCATTAAATGTCACGCCCCACAGGAGGGGGGTATCGCCGTATTGCTCCCGTTCAAGATAGGAGATGAACTTCTCGATTGTGTCCGGGTCGTTCATGTCGATCGGCGGCTCGGTGGCGCTCCGGACGAAAACGAGCGCGTACGACGCGTAGCCGATGAAGATGACGGTGACACACATGAAGGCCAGGTTCGCCGCGTGCATGCGCTTCTGATGCGTCTTGTATACCCCGTACCCGAGGGTCAGCGCCACGATGAGGGCCGTGACGAAGGGAGCCCCAACCGCCTTAAAGACCTTGGGGAGGCCCACGATGATGCCCGGATAGATGGCCAGGAAGATGGCCGAAGAGATGGCCCCGGCCCCTACGATACGGAGCCATCGCTGGCGGGAACTCCACTGCTCGCGGTCAAACTCGGTAAAGAAAACGATGAGGGCGACGAAGAAGAACGCCAGCAGGCTCAGTAGGTGTACCCCGATGGCCATGCCGAAGAGGAAGGCAATGAGAACGAGGTAGCGGTTGGCGTCGAGCTGAAAGAGGTGACGCCCGCCGCCGAGCTGGGCTTCCTCGGCCCGGGCTGCCTCGCTCCAGCGAAGCACGAGCCACACCACCATTGCGGTGAAAAAGGTGGAGAGAGCATACACCTCGGCGATCCCCGCGTTGAACCAGAAGGAATCGGTCACCGAGAAGGTCACGGCTCCGACCACGCCGCTTGTGAGGGCGATTACGTACTGCCCGGTCGTCTGCTCGCTCAGTTCCGGCTGCCACCGCCGAACGAGGCGAACGATAATGAGATGCGCGAGCAATACTGCCCCTGCACTTGCCAGCACTGAGAGTAGGTTGACTGCGTAGGCCACCGTTTCGGGAGAGGGGGCCAGCATGGAGAAGATGCGGGCCAGCAGTAGGTAGAAAGGGGCTCCGGGGGGGTGCATCACCTGAAGCGTGTAGGCGCTGGCGATCCGTTCCCCGGGGTCCCAGAAAGAGACGGTGGGCGC
>JBDGQN010000333.1:0-13206 GCA_042219055.1 Salinibacter sp.
GTCCACGTCCTCCGGCGCAAACCGGGCGATTTCCTCCACCATTTCCTCCGTGTCTCCGGTGTAGTTGAAGGCCGTGCCGTCGTTGAAGCGGATGCGGTAGAACGGATCGACGGGCACGAGCTCCACGTCGTCCTCCAGGTCGCGCCCGCAGAGGGACCACAGTTCCTCGAAGAGAAACGGCGCGGTGATGACGGTGGGCCCGGCGTCGAACGTAAAGCCCTCCTGCTCGAACACCCGCGCCCGTCCGCCCGGCTGATCGAGGCGATCGACGAGCGTGACCCGAAAGCCGCGCGCTCGCAGCCGAAGGGCCGACGCAAGCCCCCCAAACCCGGCACCAACAACGACAGCGTGGGGCGATTCTGGTCCCACGGGACGAGGCTCGGTGCGGGTGTTCAGGGTCGCGTCGTCGCGGTGGGCGAGGCGGGTAAGCCAACTCATGCGGTCAGAGACGGCATACGGTCAGTAGACGAGAGATGGAAACGCTCTTTCAGTCCGGGGAGTTCGCACCGCTTCGCCACAGTTTGGTTACGTGTGGTTGCGGGCGGGTTTCTGCGTGTGGCCGTGCGAGGGTTGTACAGACCGGTGCAGTCTCAAGCAATTCCTTTGAGGTAGAGTCATCCCGATAGTGATCGAGGACGCGGTTTCGAGCGTAGCGGAGTCGAGAAATCTCCCCGAATCCACCGAAGTCGACAGTCGTGGGGCAATCTCTCCGGGACAATCTTTTCTGTCAAACCCGGAGAACTTTTTCCCAAAAGAGACCGATTGAGGCTGCACCGGGTACATGGGTAACAGGAGAGACCGGCAACATCGGTAACAGTTCAGTACAACCGGCGGCTCCTCTCCCGACACCTCGTCGCTGATGAACCAGCTTGACACGTAGCTTAGAATCGAGCTCTTGCGCCGTTGCCTCGTCGGCGACGTGAAGCGCCTCCTCGCGCCACGGGGGCGCACGTTGATTGACAACGAGCACCGGATGGCTCCCTCTTCGCTTCCTTCCGTTACATTCGGCATCGCATCCGCGGCTTCTCCGACCACACCATCCCAACTTCATGTTTCAGGTGGGGTCCCATGATCCGATCTCTACTGATCGACCTTCTGCTCATGGGGGTGCTCCTTCTTTTCTGCATGCTCCTCGGCGGGTGTGCGCTGCACACGCCCATGAGCCAGACGCTCATGTTCCACGACGAGGGAAGGACTCACCCCGCTCACCGCACGAGCCACGGGATCGGCTTTGTCGGCACCGGTACGCTCTCCTCAACCCAGTTCCTCCGCCGCGAAGCCGTCCGCCGATTCTCCGTGGAGGAGGCAATCGACACCGATATCGATCCAGTCAATCTGGACAACCGCAGCTTCGCCCTCTACGGGAGTTTCTATTCCGACCACGGGTTTGCCCTGTCCGCCACCCTCGGAACGGCGATTGGAGTGGACGCAACCTGGAAACTCACGAATCGCAACTACTTGACGATTGGGGGCTCTCCGGGCGGCGTTCAGGCAATTCTCTCCCACCGCACCCTCAACCGTCCGTACCTCGGGGTTGCCGTAGGAGCAGGATATCGATACGAGCGAAAGTTTTTCGACGTAGATAATCTCCTTGAAGGTGAAACGCCAAGCGGAGGCTTAGACCCCCTTGATGATGTCCTCCCTGTACACTCGGCGGGCGGGCGGCTCTCTGTAGTACTTCGGCCTAAACCGAAGACGCCGGGGGTGGTTCGAGGTGTGTTGTATGCGGGATACGCCCCTGCCTTCCAGCGCCCCGTCGTCACGTTCGGGGTGACGGCCGGTATATTTTGACCGAATCGTTCTTTTCCGGCCCGGGGGGCGAGGAGATCCGCGGAGGGATTACTGTGTCGCGGCTTCCTCGGCGTCGCGAAGCGCCTCCTGAAGCACTGCCTCCAGCTTCTCCGCCGTGAACGGCTTGGCGAGGAAGGTCTGCGCCCCCGCGTCGAGGGCCTCGTCGGTGCGCCCGTCGGCTACGCCGCTGGCGGCCACGATGGGAAGATCGGGGTACTGGTCGCGCAGGGTTCGGATCAGTTCGAGCCCGCTCATCCCCGGCATGCGGAGGTCGGTAATGACGAGATCAATGGATTCGGCCTCTTTCTCCACGACCCGCAGGGCCGCCGGTGCATCGAGGGCCGTGCGCACCTCGTACCCGACCGATTCGAGCGCCTGTTCAGCGGACTCCAGCACGAACTCTTCGTCGTCCACCACGAGCACGCGCAGGCCGTCGCCGTCGGGGAGAGCAGGCTCAGCCGCTACGGCCCCGTCGCCCGTCGACGGCGCTTCCTCAATCTCTTCCTCCTCAGCCACCGGCAGATAGATCCAGAACGTCGTGCCCACTCCTTGTTCACTCTCCACGTCGAGGAAGCCGTCGTGGCTCTGGATGATGCTGTAGGCCGTAGAGAGGCCCAGCCCGGTGCCCTCCCCCTCCTCTTTCGTCGAAAAGAAGGGCTCAAAGATCTTGTCCACCACATTGTCGGGCATGCCGGTGCCAGTGTCTTGCACCTCAATGCGGACGTACGGCCCCGACTCCGCGTCGATGTTGCGGCGGGCCTCTGCCTCGCTGAGGTCGACGTTGCGGACCTCGATCGAGAGCGTGCCGCCGTGGGGCATCGCGTCCCGCGCGTTGACGCACAGGTTCATGAGCACCTGCTGGATCTGCGTCGCGTCGCCGACGATGGGGCGCAGGTCATCGTCCGCGTGCGTCTGCACCTCAATGTCCTCCGGAAAGGTCTCGTCCGTCATCTCCTCCACCTCGTCAACGATCATGTCCGGCTGCACGGCCACCCGTTCCCCCTCCACCCCTCGGGCGAACGCCAGCACCTGCTCCACCATGTCGGAGCCGCGCTCCGCGCTCTTTTGGATCATCGACAGGGTGCGATCCACCTTGTCGTCGGTGCCCCCCACGCGGCGCTTGAGCACCTTCACACTGAGGGTGATCGGCACCAACAGGTTGCCCAGATCGTGCGCGATGCCGCCTACGAGCCGCCCGAGGCTCTCCATGCGCTGGGAGCGTAGGAACTGGGATTCCAGCCGCTTGCGCTCGGTGATGTCGGTATTGATGACAAGTATGTGCTTAGGAGCGCCCGTACTGTCGCGAACGAGGCTCCACCGGCTCTTCACGATGAGTTCGTCGTCGTCCTTCGAGCGCATTCGAAGCTCGCCGGTCCACTCCCCCTCCGCCATCATCGTGTCGTAGCATTGCTGGAGCTTGTCTTCCTCGTCGGGATCGTAGAGGCACTCTCGGGCCCGACACCCGAGCATCTCTTTCTTTGACCAGCCCGTGAGTCGTTCCGCGCCCTTATTCCAGTAGACGATACGCCCATCCATGTCGTGGGCCAAGATAGCGTCCCGGGCCTTGTCCAAAAGCTGAGCCTGCTCGCGGATGCGGGCCTCGGCCTTCTTCCGCTCAGTGATGTCACGGTAGGTAATGGCCACTCCGTCCTCCACTTTTACAGCCATCACGTGAAACCAGGCGTCGAGCGCGTCGGTGTCGTACCGCACTTCCATCTCGGCGGGCTCCCCGGTGTCCACGACCTCGCAGTACGTGTCGAACAAGCCCTTTTCCTCCTGCTTCGGGAGGGCCTCGCGGAGGTGCATGCCCACGATGTCCTCCACCGCACTCCCGATGAGCTTTTCGGCCTGCGGATTCGCGAGCACGCACTCAAAGCTGGAGATCTCCTCGTCCGCGTCGCGGAGGGCCTTGAAGACGAGGATCCCATCGAGCGAGCTACTAAGGACGCTCGACAGTAGGTCGCGCGAGGTCTGCAGGGCTTCTTCCTTCAGCCGCTCGTCGGTAATGTCGGTGAACGAGATGAGAACCGCGTAGGGGGCCTCCTGCTGTTCGCGGAAGAGCGGCTGGGCGTTGACGCGAATCCAGCGCGGCGGGGCGTCGGGCGGATAGATGCCCATCACGTCCTCCAGGACCGGCTCCCGCTCCACAAAGGCGCGCCAGAATGGAAACTCGACGTTGGGGAGGGGTGTGCCATCGGAGCGAATCCCGGTCCAGATGTCGTCGTCGAACCGGCTGCCCACGATCTCGTCGAGCGAGCGGCCGAGGATGTCCTGGGCGGCCTGGTTTCCGTCCCGGAACACCCCCTCGTCGTCCATGAGGAGGACGCCCTCGCTAATCGTGTCGACGAGCGCGTCGAAGCGGCGGTCCACCTGCCGGCGCAGGGACTTGGCCTCTTGCTCTTCGCTCCGATCAATGATGGAGAGGAGCACGCCCTGTTTCTCCCCGGTCTTGGTCTGCCACGGCCGCACCTCCCAATCGACCCAGTAAGTAGGCCCGTCGATCCGCACGAGCCGGCGTCCGTAGCCATTCCGACGACGCTTCTCCTCGAGACTCCGACGGAACGCGTCGCGCCACGTCTCTTCAGCGTCCTCGAAGAGTTCGAAGAAGGCATGTCCGTTCGTCGGGACGGGAAGGTCCTCGCTCGTTGACATGTGGGCTGCGCCCGATTCAATCCGGTTGAGGGAGATCGGGGTGTGGGTCTCCCTGGCCTCGTTCCGAAAGACGTGTAGCCACTGCTGACTGTGGGTGACGATGCGCCACTCATCGTCGAGCAAGGCCACCGGGCCGGGCATCGCCTCCACGAACTCAGTCAGCGTGCTGGGCTGCTCCACGAGCGGACCAGTGGAACGGGGGTCAACCTCGGACGAGGCAGAAGAGGGAGGGGACATAACAATTTCAGGGTGGTTGTGACGGCGTCGTTCCAATCCAGACACGACTGGGCCTACGCCCCCGAACGGGAAAGGCTCAAGAGTGGAAAGTGCACGGCAGGCTGCCGTTTCCCCAGTCGATCCGCCCTCCGCTCAGCCCTGGTCAGCGTTCCCATCCCGAGCCCTCTCGGCGTGCGCCTCCCGGTCGGCCTCGATGTGGCGCCGAATCTCGGGCACCGAATCACCGCCGTACTTGCGAAGAAACTCGTTGGCAACCGTGTAAGCGACGGTGGCCTCGGCTACGGTAGAGGCAGCAGGAACGCTCGTAATGTCGCTCCGCTCGTAGCGGGTGGGCTGGGGCTCGCCCGTGGCGGTATCTACCGAGTCGAGCGGCTTGATGAGTGTGGGAATCGGCTTCATGTAGCCGCGCACGATCAAGGGCATACCGGTGGAGGTGCCTCCCTCGGTGCCCCCCGCATGGTTGGTGCGACGCGGATACTCCCACGCGCCGTCGTCCCGTGGCTCGATGGGATCGTGCACCTGGGAGCCTGGGCGGTGCGCGTTGAAGAACCCGTCGCCCACCTCGGCAGCCTTCTGGGCCTGAATGGAGCAGATGGCCTGCACGAGCTGTCCGTCGAGCCGACGATCCCAGTGCACGTAGGAGCCGAGGCCCGGCGGCACGCCCGTGACGACCACCTCGTAGACGCCCCCGAGCGAGTCGCGATCCTTCTTCGTCTGATCGATGTGCTCCACGCAACGCTCCGTCATGTCGTCGTCGAGCATGCGCGTGGCACTCTCGTCGGCCGCCTCGTACAGGGCACTCGCCCCTCCGCCCTCTTCGAGAATCGCGTTGCGCCGCTCCTCCCATTCCTCCGGCGCCTCAAACCCCACCTCGCCGATGCGCACCACGTGGCTCCCCACCTCGATCCCAAACTCGTTGAGCAGACGCCGCGCCACCGAGCAGCAGGTCACGCGCATCGCGGTTTCCCGGGCACTCGACCGGTCGATCACAGGGCGCATGTCGTCGTGCTCGTACTTCTGCTTGCCCGCGAGGTCGGCGTGGCCGGGACGCGGCATCGTCACCGTGTCCATGTCCTCGGGCGGCTCGCCCTCAATGGCCATTTTTTCGGGCCACCCGGCCTTGTCCTTCTCGTAGGCCCCGTTGTCGATGCGGAAGGCAATGGGGCTGCCCAGCGTCTCTCCAAACCGGACGCCCGAGTAAATGTACACCTTGTCGTTCTCAATCTTTGAACGTCCCCCCCGCCCATACCCCAACCAACGCCGGGCCAAATGCTCGTTGATGTCGTCGGGCGTGAGCGGCAACTGGGCCGGAGCCCCTTCGAGGATTCCGATAATGGCTTCGCCGTGCGACTCGCCCGCTGTCAGGTATCGAAGCATGTGTGGGTGGTAGGTTGCCAGATTAAAGGTTAAACGTTGTGGGCCCGAGCCTTCAAGGCGCACGCCCCTGTGCCTGAACGATGAACGTTCTAACGTTCAGAACCTGTTTGGGGAGCGAATGCGAAGCCGAGACACAATGGTCGAAGTTGCAATATGGCGCGCAAACGAGTCCCTGCAGCGGGGGCCGAGCGGGAGTGAGGTCATGCCTCCGGCGAACTACCGGGCGAGTGCAGAAGCCATTTTGCGCTGGGAACGCAGTGACCGAGTAGTTCCCAGGCTGCACGAGATCCACGCAGTCGCAGCGCTGGGAGCGGAGCGACCGAGTAGTCTCCGGGCTGCGCTGGGAGCGGAGCGAGGGCCGAGAAAACGAGGTCATGCTGCCCGCAGCACGAGTACTCCCCGGAGTGGCCGTAAGCGTCTCGCCAAACAGGTTCTCAACGCCCTATTTCGTAGAAGGCCGGAGTGCCGTCCCGGCGTCGCACCCGAACGAGAACCGGCCCCGTCGCCGACGACAGGTGTTGCACCACGTCAGCGGGCGCCTGAATCCGCGTACCATCGAGGTGCGTAATCACGACGTTGCGGGGGAGTCCCGCCGCGGCGGCCGTCCCCGCCTTTTCGACGTACGCCACGTACGCCCCTTCCTCCACCCCGAACGCGGACTCTTCGGCGGCCGCGAGATTCCGAAGGCCCACGTCCCAGCTCTGAATCTCCGTTACGCCCGGACCGTCCCGACCGCTACCGGAATCGGGCCGCGACTCTTCGGGGGATTCCATGCTCGAAGGCGGCCCGGAGCGAAGATCGCTCAGCCACTTCTGATACACCGTCGAGTTCTCCCCCATCAGCTCCACCTGAATCGTTCGCTTTCGCCCGTCCCGCCAGACGCCCACGCTTACCGTATCCCCGGGCCGTCGGAGGGCCACCAGACTCTGCAGATCGTTGGGAGCGTCGACGGGTTCGTTCGCGACGGACACCACCACGTCGCCTTCTCGCAGACCGGCCTCATCCGCCGCGCTGCCCTCTCGCACAGTTTCGATGTACACGCCGCGGATCTCGTCGAGCCCAAGCTCCTCGGCCCGCTCCGCGTCCACCGGCAGAATGCTGACGCCGAGGTAGCCCCGTCGCACCTCGCCGTACGCAATCAGGTCGGTCACCACCCGCTCCACCAGCACCGACGGAATGGCAAATCCATACCCCTCGGTCCGTCGGGTCCGGCTGGCAATGGCGGTGTTGATGCCCACGAGCTCCCCCTGCAGATTGACGAGGGGCCCACCGGAGTTGCCCGGATTGATGGCCGCGTCGGTCTGGATAAAGTTCTCGACTCGAAACTGATCTTTGATAATGCTGATCTGGCGCCCGAGGGCACTCACGATGCCGGCGGTGACCGTCGAGGTCAGCTGCAGCGGATTGCCGACCGCCACAACCCAGTCGCCTACCCGCACCTGATTGGAGTTGCCGAACGGAACGACCGGAAACGGACCCGTTCCGTCCACCTTGATCACGGCAAGGTCGGTCGAGGAGTCCGTACCGACGATCTCGGCCTCGAACTGACGCTCGTCGGCCAGCCGCACCCGAATGCGCTCTCCCCCCTCAACCACGTGACTGTTGGTCACGATGTAGCCGTCCGGACTGATAAAAACGCCACTTCCGAGGTTTCGAGAAGGCCCCCCGAAGGGACCGTTCCCCCCGGAGCCGTTTTGTCCCGTCGCCACACGAATCGACACGACCGCGGGCGTCACCTCCTGCGCCACGTCGTGGAACAGCTGATTGAGGGCTCGGGGGGAGGGACCGCCCTCGGCCCACTCCGCCGCGGGCGACGCGGTTCGGGTCGTCCCTGCACGCGAATCGGTCTCCACACGCTGCACAATCCGGGCCACCGACGAGGTGACCGAATTGCGGTCCCCGACCATCATCACGAGGATTCCCGAAAGCAGGCCCACCAGCACAAGGCCAATCCCGACGAGCAGCCGTGCAGTGCGTCTCGACAACGACATCTGAGAGCGAACGGCAAATGAGAAATTGCGGGCCAATTCTCCACCCTAACTCCGCGGAATTGTTTCGGGGGGACGTTCCCAAATGAGGTGCTGAGGGTTCCGAAAAGCCCCCAGCATGTAAAGCGACTGCGACGATTTTGCTCCGGCGACATCTGCCTGTCCCAATTCAGGACCAATCGCCGACGCGGCCCTCCCACTTGCTTTCCCGCCCCCTCTGCATTCCGCCCCACTATTCCGCGTCCGCATCGGCTCCGTCCGATGCGTCGGAGAAGGGAAACTCGACGGTAAACGTGCTGCCTTCATTTTTCTCCGTCTCCACAGAAATGGACCCGTCCATCCGCTCGGCTAGGCGCGTCGAGAGGGCTAGGCCGAGTCCATTCCCCTCGTAGGCCCGGCCCCGTCCGCGCGACTCCTGCTTGAACTCGGCAAAGAGATCCGGCAGAAAGTCCTCGTCGATGCCGATGCCCGTGTCCTCCACCTGGACGTACACTCGGCCATCGGTGCGGCCGACCGAGATCCCAACGGAGCCCTCCTCCGTAAACTTGATGGCATTCTCGATCAGATTGCGAAGAATTTGCTTCAAGTATTGCTCGTCCACCTCGGCGTGCACGGACGTGTCCGGGAGCTCGACCCGGAAGTCGAGCCCCTTCTCCTCCGCATCCTCCCGGAGTTCCGAGGCCACCTCCCGGGCACACGCATCGATGGAGACGAGGCCCCGGTCTATCTCCTCCTCTCCGGATCGGAGCATCGACAGATCGAGAAGCGCATTCAGGGTCCGCTTGAGTCGCTTCCCATTCTTCTCAATCATATCCAGGAACTGCTCCTGCTGGACGGTCGCCGTGTCCCGGAGCACCTCCAGCGAGCCGAGGATGTTGGTGAGGGGCGTGCGCAGCTCGTGGGACGTATTGGCCAGGAAGTCTTCCTTGAGACGATTGGCCTCTCGGAGACGTTCGTTGGCCCGCTTGAGCCGCTCGGCGACGACACGCTCTTGCTTCAACTTCCGCACCTGCTCCCGCGCGCGTCGCCGTTCTTCTTTGACGCGGTAATACCGGCGGTACCCGTACGCCGTGGCGACAAACGCAATCCCGTAGACGAGGTAGGCCCAGAGCGACCGGTACCAGGGTGGGTGGATTCGGAGGGTCATCGACGCCACTTTGCTCCGCTTCCCCCGATCGTTCCGGGCCTGTACCCGGAACCGATACGTTCCCTCCCAGAGATTCCGGTACCGCTGGCTCGCTTTCCTCGTCCAATTGCTCCACTGATCGGAGCGGCCCACCAGTTTATAGCGGTACTCGTGCGGATTGACGGTGTCGTACAACGGCGCCGCCACGTCAACACGCAGGTCTCGGCCGTACGGAACGGCCAACAGGGAGTCGCCGGCGAGCCCGGACCGGCTTCCCCCATATACGATCCGCCCCCGGCGAAGCGTCGTCACCTGACGCACGAACGCCCGAAACTCGACGGAGGACCGCTCGACCGGCGGACGCTCTCCGGGGGCGTAGCGGAAGAGCCGACGCCCCTCCCCGAGCCAGACCGTGCTGTCCCTCACGAGCAGCGCCGTCTGTTTCGACTTTGGGAAGTAAAGCGGATCGATGGACCGCCAGCCGGAAACACCCTCCTTCCCAACCCTGCCCACGAAGACCTGCTTCTCCAGGACGACCCAGAGCCGGTCGCCCGTACTCTCCACTGCCTTCACCGAAAGTGTGTCCTCGACATCGGGCAATAGCGATGGTCGACGGGAAAACGTCCAGGACGCAGGAGCCTGATCGGGGTTCTCGACCTGAAAGAGTCCCTCTTTCGCAAGAATAGTTACTCGACCGTTGATCATTTCCAGCTCTTTATATCCGGTGGGAAGCCCTTTCTGAGTCCCGTACTGCGTCACCGTCGAGGCGTGCTGCCCATCCTGCGACAGAACAACCCGAAGAACTTCCCCACCAATTGTACTTGCCCAGAGAACCCCATCGTCTTCCATAGCAAGGGACCGAATCTCCCCCTGGATCTTTTTGATCGAAAACGGGCCCCAACCGGTTTGCGTTCGGTTCAGCCCCTTTAGCCCCGAGCGTGTTCCTGCGTAGACAATTCTCTTTCCCTTTGCTCTTACCAGGCTATACGTAAAATTCCAGTCGGCTACACGACTCTTCTCCCCTTTTTCTACTTTGAAAGCTCCTTTTTCCTGGGTGCCGACGAGCAGTTCGCCCGCGACGGAGGACATCGCCCAAACGTGGGGAAGCGATCCCCATTTCGTGAAGCGAGCACTCTGTTCCGAAAGGACCTGATTCTCTTCTTTTCCAAGCATGTACAGTCCACTTCTCGTCGACACGTACGTCGTTCCGTCGTGCTCGTGGATGTCGCGAATCGTGCCTTCGAGACCGGTGCGCTCGTCGTGGAGTGTGAGCGAGGGCGTATCGAGATTTGCCCGAAACACCCCCTTGCTATTGAGGGCCATCCAAAGCCGTCCCCCCCGGTCCGCGTACGCTGCGTTGACGACGGGATCGGGGATGCCCGACGACCCGTCGAGTACCCGCACCACCTCGCCCCCGGCGTCAATCACGACCGCCCCTCCCCCGAGCGTAGCGAGGACGTATCGGTTTCCGGGGAGCCGACACCCGTGATACAGATCGTTCTCCCGGAGGTACGACGTAAGTCCGGGGGCGAAATCACGAGATGTCTCCCCGTCGTACAGCAGGAGCCCCTTCTTCTGCGTGCCGACGAGCAGATTGCCGCTCGGATGTTGGGCCATCATGTAAATCGGCGTCTTTTGGAAGGCCTCTCCTCCCGGAGCTATTTTCAGGGAGTCTCCCTTCATCCGGAGAAGTCCCCGTCCAGAATCCCGCACGTAGAGTTGGCCGTCGACCACGAAGGAGGTGTGGAAGCCCTCCTCACTCGACCAGACCTTCATCGTCTCCCCATCCCACCGAAAGAGGTGGGCGTTCGACTGAAAATACACCCCCTTCTCCGTCGTGTGCGTCCCCCACACGTCGCCGAAGTCCCGCTTTTCTTTAGGGATGTGCTCGTAGAACGACACGTAGCGCAGCACCCCGAGGGAATCGGGGCGCAGGTACCCGAAGTCGCCCTTCGCCCCCACGTAGATGAGACTGTCCGCGGCCAGCGAGCGCACGAACGTCCCGGTCGTCGTCGGGATGAGGCGCCAGCGCTCGCCGTCGTACTGTAGCACGCCGTCGTTATTCGCGACGTAAATCAGGCCACGGCCGTCCTGCACCACATCCCAGTTCTGCGAGCTTTGCCGGTACTCGGGCGGGGCGTAGTGCTCGCTCGGAAACGGAATCCCTCGTTCGTCCTCGCCTCCCGATTGCCCAACGGCAACCCGCCCCCCCACTAGCAGAAGGAGGAGCGTGACTTTTAGCAATGAACGTGACATAACTACCCAGATCGAAGAACAGAAAACAGCTTGCTCCGATGTATTCGGACTTGACATTATAATAAACGTCTGGAATATTCAAACTGGTCGACTGCACTACTTTCATACCAACAGCTTTCTGTTCCCATGGAACGTCCTCGCTTTTTCTCCAACGTCGGATCCTTCGCTACCGCCACGCTCCTTGCCGGGGCCATTTTGTTCGGGGGGTGCAGCAACAACCTCGTCGGCACGAAGCCGCCCACGCCGAAGAAGAACGAAACTGTAAAACAGCAGGCTCAGCCGAATACAAACGCTGGTGACACAGAACCGGGTGCCGGCCACAACACGTCCCCTCAAGATTAACCCCGGTTCCCCCTGTCCGCTGCACTCCACATTCCCTCCTACACTGTCATGATTGACTCCTCCACCCTCAAAGCCCTCGGCTCGACCCTCCTTACCTTCGCAGTGGTCCTTGCCGTTGGAACCTTCACCAGCGCGATTGGGCAGGATACAGCCCCCCGCGCCACAGCCCCAACGGCAAACCCCTACGAAACTGTCGAGTCGGGTGGGGCCTCGGCAACCCACAACCATCCCAGTCACGCTGCGCCCAACGCGGGCGCGACCCACAATACGCCGTGATGCGCACGCACGGGCGACGACGCTCGTCGCCCAGTACACTTGCGTGACGATGCACCCGGTCGGGGCTTCCCCGATCGGGTGTTTTTTATGGGTCGATGTTTTCATTCTTTCGGTGGGGGAGCTGAACCCAGCGCCGACGTCTTCGCGTACGGCGTACCGTCAACGTCTCGCCTCGTTCTCTCCATCCCTGACGCCTGCATGCGGGTCAGTTACTGCGACGGCTACTACGTCCCTCTTCCCGAGGACCATCCTTTCCCGATGGGCAAGTTCCCGGCGCTGCACGAGCGCCTTCTCGCGGAAGGGGTACTCGATTCTACCGACGTGGTGGCGCCCCGTCAGGCCGACTGGGCAGATCTCCGCCGCGTCCACACCGCCGGCTATCTGACCCGTCTTGCCGAGGGGACCCTTCCCGATTCCGCCGAGCGGCGCATGGGACTGCCGTGGTCGAAACGGCTGGTCTACCGGTCGCGGCTCGCCGTACAGGGCACCATCAACGCGGCCTACATGGCCCTCACCGACGGCCTCGCGGCCAATCTGGCCGGCGGCACGCACCACGCCTTTCCCGACCGGGGGGAAGGCTTCTGTGTGCTCAACGACGTGGCCGTGGCCATTCGCGTGCTCCAGTCGGCGTGCTGGGTCCGGCGCGTCCTCATCGTCGACCTCGACGTCCACCAAGGAAACGCCAACGCGGCGATCTTTGCGGACGACAACTCCGTGTTTACCTTCTCGATGCACGGGGCAGAAAACTATCCGTTCGAAAAACCGCCCTCCTCCCTCGACGTCCCCTTGCCGGATGGGACGCAGAGTCAGACGTACCTGGAGACCTTGAAGACCTACCTTCCGCACACCCTCGACACCGTGCAGCCCGACCTCGTCTTTTATCTTGGGGGAATTGACGTGGCGACCGACGATCGGTTCGGGCGCCTCGCACTCAGCCGGGACGGGCTCCACGCCCGGGACGGGTACGTGCTGGAGCAGATCCGCGCCCGCAACCTTCCGGTGGTGCTTCTCCTCTCGGGCGGTTACGCCGAGACTCCTCCAGCCACTGCCGACTTGCATGCCGTCATGTACCGGGAGGCGGCGCGCGTGTACGACGCGGCGAAGTCCCCTACTCCCAAGTAAAGAACTCCGCCCTTCCGGGCGGAGCTTTTTGGAGTTTGT
>JBDGQN010000333.1:13216-26223 GCA_042219055.1 Salinibacter sp.
CCGCAAGATTCATCCCCGCGCTTCCGCGCGGGGCATTCTCTGATGCTCTCGTAAGTCCTTGTTCGGGGACGTCGGGCACTCGCCCCCACACCCCCCGAGGTCGTCCACTCAGGTCCTCCTCGCTGCCGACCTCCGCCAGCCCCTTCCGGCGGAGCAGGGCCTCGACGGCGTCGGCGTAGTCGGCATGCACTTCGAACACGACGGCGCCGCCGGGGACGCACAGCACCTGCGTCCAGTCGAGGAGGGCCCGGTAGAAACGCAGCGGATCGTCGCCGGCAAAAAGCGACACGTCCGGATCGTACTCGCGCACGACGGGCGGCAGGAGGTCGGCCTCATCGTCGGGGATGTAGGGGGGATTGGCGACCAGCACATCCAGGCAGCCTGGCACCGCGTCGGGCACGCCTTCAGCCAGCACATCGGCCGCCAGGAACTGTACGTCGAGCCCAAGCGATTCGGCGTTCGTCCGCGCGACGGCGAGGGCGTCGGCACTCACGTCGCAGGCGGAGACGGCGGCGTCGGGACGCTCGTGTTTGAGAGCGAGGGCAATGCATCCGCTCCCCGTCCCTGCGTCGAGCACACGGGGGGCGTCTGTGTTCTCGATGCAGGCAAGTGCCCGATCGACCACGATCTCCGTCTCGGGCCGCGGCACCATTACCGCGGGCGAGACCTGAATCCGGAGTCCGTGGAACGACGCGTACCCCAGAATGTGCTGAAGGGGCTCTCCGTCCGCGCGGCGCTCGACCATCTCTTCGAACTGCCGAGCGACCTCAGGGGCGACAGGCCGGTCCGGCCGGGCGTAGAGGTGGGCCCGATCGGCCCCCACGACCTCCGCCAGCAGCCACTCCGCCGTCCGCCGCGGAGCGGTACGGTCGGCCGCTTCCAACCGACGAGCTGCGCGGTCGAGGAGGCCTAGCTGCGTGGGGGACGACGCTGAGCTCCCAGAAGGGTCTGTACCGTGAGAATCGGTCATAACGCGAGTCGTCGAAGGCCGGTCCTCAACCGCTGGCCGTTCAAAGAGCGGGCTATCGGCGCACGCGAAACGTGTCGAAGTCGTCGGTGGCGTCGGCCCAGTCTACCGTCACATTCTCGACGCGAGCCATGCGCGGGCCCCGTTGCACGGCCTCGACGAGCTTATCGAGCGCCTCCCGCGAGCCTTCCGCCTCCAACCGAACAGATCCGTCACGCTCGTTGCGCACCCATCCAGTGACCCCGAGGCGACGGGCACGCGTTCGGGTAAAGTTGCGGAAGCCAACGCCCTGCACCCGCCCCGTAATCCGGGCGGACAGACGTTCTTGGGTCTCCGTCTCCATAACGACTGCGGGGGATTTGTTGACAGAGCCGATCGCAGAAGTTGTAACGACCACGCCGAAAATGTTTTCGGGGTTCCCTTCCACGTAGACCACCCCGTCCTGTCATGTAGACACGACGGGGCGGGGTATTCATCAGCAAATGAGATCCAGCACGCTACACTCGGGACAGCAGCCCCCTACAACAGCCCGCGACGGGTCGTCCAGTCGCGGAAGCCCTCTACGAGTTGTTCAAAGGAGTCGAGGACGAAGAGCTCGTCTTGAAGATTGTACACCTCGTAGTCATCCTTTTCCACAATGTGTTCGGGATCGAAGGGATGGAGCGTCACCTCGTCGGACAGGGCGTGCGTCACCTCCTCGTTCGACGACACGATGCCGGCGCCGAAGATGCGCTTCTCGCCCTGCTCTTGAATCAACCCGAACTCGACGGTAAACCAGTGGAATCGCTCCAGGCGCGGCCGGTCGGCCCCCTCCGCGTTCTGGGCGGCTTTGCCGTAGAGCTGGTAGAAGTCGGCAAAGTCCGGTTGCGTCAGCATCGGCATATGGCCGAAGATGTCGTGGAAGCAGTCCGGGGCCGGCGTGTAATCGAGTTCATCCCGGCCGCGGACGTAGTTCGTGGAGGGAAACTTGCGCTGGGACAGCAGCGAGAAGAAATCCTTTTCGTGGATGAGGCCCGGCACGTTGGCCACCGTCCAGCCCGTCTCCGCGTCGAGACGTTTGCTCAGATTCGCCAGGTCCGGAATGCGATCGGCCTCCAGCTGTAGAACCTCCTGCCCACGCATATACGCCTCACAGGCACGATCCGGGAGCTGCTCCATCTGACGCTCGACCAGAATCCGCCACGTTTCGTGGTCCTCTTCCGGGTAGTCTGGGTACTCAATCTCATCGCCCACCGGGGGGGGCTCCTCCAGCTTCTGCGGAATGGTCCGCGGATCCACGTCTTCCTCCTCTTCCTGGGCCGTCTCGAAGGCCGAGCGTTCGTCTTCAGGTGTCGTCGTGTCTACGGCGTCGTTGCTCATTTTATCACCTCACAGTTCTGGATTGGTCAGCGGCGGTGCAGAATCATGGTCGTAGCCCCTGGCCCTCAACTCCGGAAGCGCTTCCAAGACCTCAGAAATCGAAATGGTCGCGAGTTCCAGGCGGCGAGTACTCTAATGGGAAACCCCGAACGATGATTCCTCACCGGCCCCCTACCGAGACCGGACGCCGTTGAGCCGAATCAGCCAGGCTACCCCGATGTATCCGAGGAACGCCGCCATGCTCAAAGTCAACCCAGCCCGGGTGACCCGGGCGCCGTTCCCGAGTACTTCCTCAGCCATCACCATGATGGTGAGGAAGAGAACCCCGAAGAGGCACGCCCCGGCGACGACGTGGGTCCAGGTGCGAAACGCCCGTGCATCGAACATAGGCACGAAGGGCCTGGGTGCGGCGTAGGAATGATCGGAACAGGCTCCACAAAGCCCCTCAACTGCCGGGACGGTTACGAGGTGTGCGCGGGCGTCACCTCCGGCTTCCACTTAATGTTGCAGCCCATGGACGGGCGTTGCTCCATCTTCACCTCACCCGTCTCCAACACTTCGTCGAGGGCCCGCCGCAGATCACCGCCGTGTGGCTCGCCGCCGTCGGGGCGCGTGTCGTCGAAGCGGCCCCGATAGACGAGCGTCCGGTCCTCGTCGAACACGTAGATGTCGGGCGTGCAGGCCGCTTCGTAAGCCCGCGCCACTTCTTGCGTTTCGTCCTGAAGGTACGGAAAGGGATACTCTTTTTCCCGGGCCCGGTCGGCCATGCTGTCGAACGAGTCGTCCGGATAGCGCTCCGCATCGTTCGAGCAAATCCCCACGAACTGCACGCCCTGCTCCTGGTATTCACGGGCCACGTCGAGGAGCGCGTCCTCGATGTGCTTCACGTACGGGCAGTGGTTGCACATGAACACGACCACCAGCACCTGGGCGTCGTCGTAGTCTGTCAGCGAGCGCTGCGCGTCGCCGCGGTCGTCGACCTCGGGATTGGCAGCGGGGAGAGAAAAGTCGGGGGCCGGATGCCCCAACTCCATCATCGTGGATTCCGTAACGGCCATGACGTGCGTGAGGAATTGTCACCAGAATGCGACTCGATGCCCCATACTTCTAATCTCTCTACGTCGGGCATAAGGAGAACTGCGGGGACCCCGGGGAGGTTCGCCCCGAACGCAACGATATCGCTAGACGCAGGCCCTACGAAACCGACGGGCCTGTTCCTTCACTCATCGTTCCGATACAGGTCGTGGGTCTCGATATAGGTGCGCACGGCCTCCGGCACGAGATAGCGGATGGACCGTCCGGCGCGCCGGCGCGCGCGGATTTCGGTCCCGGAGACCTCCATCACCGGGGCGGCTACATAGCGAACGCGGTTCGCAAACCGGGGTTCGGCTACAGCCTCTATGGTCCCCGGTCGTTTGTACACGATGAGCGGCACGCGCTCGATAATCTCGTCGGGGCAGTGCCACTCCGCAAAGTGGTCAAGACTGTCGCTGCCGATGAGAAGCGCGAAGCTCGCGTCGGGGCGTCGCTCCTGCAGGACGCGAAGGGTGTCAACCGTGTAGGAAACGCCCTCCCGCTGGACCTCAAGGTCACAGACCCGGAAGTGGGGATTGGTCTCTACGACCCGCCGAGTCATCGCGAGACGGTGCTCCACGGCAACCAGTTCGTCGTCGGGTTTGTGAGGGGGGGTGGCGTTGGGAATCCACCACACCTCGGACAGATCGAACTGATCGCGAACGACCTCCGCAACGACGAGGTGCGCGATGTGGGGAGGATTGAACGAGCCCCCGAAGAGACCGATGTCCATGGCACCTCGGGCCGGCGTGGCCCCTTCCAGTTAGTTGGAGCCGCGGGCCGTGCCCTCCTGCGCGAGCGACTGGGTACTGTCACGGGCCTGGACCCGATCGAGCTTGCGCCGAGCCTCGCTGTATAGCTGCTCAGCTTCGTTGAGCAATTTGCTCTCGGGGAAGAGCTGCGTGAGTCGCTTGTAGTTCTCGATCGCTTTCTGGTATCGCTCGTCCTGCTTCTTTTGCACGCTGCGGTCGGCGAACCGAATGTAGGTGCGAACGGCTCCCAGAAGCGCATCGTCGGCCCAGGGGGTACTCGGATACTGATCGAAGGCGTCTTTGTACGCCGTGGCGGCGGCCTCCCACATCTCACGCCGCTCGTAAAGCTTGCCTGCTGCATACTCCTTATGAGCGAGCTTCGCCCGGAGCTCGTTCACCTTCTTCTTGGCCTCTGGGACGAGCTCGTGATTGGGGTACCGGTCGATAAACAGGCGAAAGAGAGAGATGGCCTCGCGGGAGTCACTCTGACCGAGCCGGTACATGGGAGAGCGGAGGTAGTAAGAGTTGGCCCGCTCGAACTCGGCCCGGGGACGCATCTCACTGTTGCGATAGAGCCGCGTGAACCGTTTAAACTCGTTGGCGGCCACCAGGTGCTTGCCCAGCTTGCGCTGGGTCATGGCGAGCTGGAAGCGGGCCTTGGGAGCCCACTCGTTGCCTCGACCGTATTCGAAGACGGCCCGAAAGAGACGAATGGCCTGCTTGTAATCCCCCTCCTTGACTTGGGCCATTCCCTTCTTGTAGGCCTCTTTAGGCCCCTGATAGGTCAACTCGTCTGTCCCCCCACACCCAACAACCAGCCCAAGGAGGGTAACAAGCAAAACAGGGACGAGCACCGAAGAACGCATGAGGGAATGCCAGTTCCAGAACACAGTCAGCGGAGTTGCTCTCGGGCCTTCACCGAGGACGCTGTTCGAAGGCCTTGGGATGCGGATGACGCAACGCGGAGCCGAAACGGCAGGGGGGTGGGTCTGTTCCTCCAAGCCCCTTTAAGCCCCGATGGATCGTGCCTCCTTCCGGCGAGACGGCTCCCTCATCATTACCGGAGACGCTCGACCTTCTGGTTGCGGTACCGGTGAATAAACATCGCCTGGTTTTGGTTTTCGCCTTTGAAGTCGATCCGCACCCCGAGGCCCTCGTAGGTGGGGGCCGTGCGGAGCGTCCGCGGTGTCAGCCGGGCGGGCGACGGCGAGAGGACAGTCAGCAGAAAGTGGGCCACGTCGTATCCCGCGTAGGCCAGGCGCCGGCCATCGGTGGACAATTCGTCCGGGGTGGTGCCGGTGAGGAGCCGGTAGCGTCGGACGAACCGCTGCACGGCGGGTCGAGTCGTCTGCACGTAGAAGCCGTTCGTATAGGTGGCCTGTACCACGCTGGCTGCCTCGGTGAACGGCAGGTCGTGCCATTCGGCATTGCCGAGTACGCGTTTCCCGGGCATGGTCTGCCGGAGTCCCGTGAGGGCCCCCTGAATCTTCCCCGCAGCCCCTCGTCCGGTCACCGGCATGTAAAAGGCTTCCGCCTCCGCCAAGAGGGAATCGGTGGTGGCAGAGTCCCGTCGGGCGAGAAGGGAGTCGGTCTCGATAAGGGTCGAATCCTCAAGGAGCGTCGGCAAACGCGACCACCCCCGCGCCCCCTGAAGCGGAATGGCGAGGGGCACGGCCAGCTTTTGGCGGCGGGCCGCCTGCCGAAATCCGTCCGCCATGCGTGCGCTGAAATCGTTGTTGCGCTGATAGATAATTCCGACTCGGTCGAGGAGAATTCCGTTCTTTGCAAACCGGGCCATGATGCGGCCACGGTCTGGAATTGTGGGATTGGCCTGGAACACGAACTCTCGTCCCGTCGAGACGCTTTCGCTGGTGGCCATCGGGGCCACGAGGAGCACCCGTGCCTCCTCGGCCCGCCGGCCTGCCCGCCGCGCCGCGCCGCTTCGAATCGGCCCCAGGATCACGTCCACATTGTCGAGACGCACGAGCGAATCGACAGCCGCCCGGGCGCTCGTGGGCTTGGGTCCCGTGCGACGGAAGTGCATCTTGGCGACCCATTCAGGCCGCCCCACTTGCTCGGTGACGATCCGCAGCGAGTCGACCCGCACCGTATCGGTGGGGGTGGCCACCGTGGTGGCCCCGTCTGCCTCCGCCAGGCTGTCTCCGTGCACGTCGGCCGTGTCGTAAACGTCGAACGTATCGGCCGTGGTGTGGAGGCCAGGGGGCCGAATGTAGCGGCGTCGGAGGCCATTGTGCTCGTCGACCGCCAGGCGAAGACCGTTAAAGAGGGCCTGTGACCGCGACACCCAGGCAGGCCCCATGGGCAGGGTCACCCCGATGCGGAGCGTGTCCGGTGCCTGTCGTACGTCCCGACGCTGGGCCTGAGCTCGCTCGATGAGCGCCTCGGCCTCCTCCCGATAGCTCGTGTTCGGAAAGCGCTCGATCAGCGTCTTCAGCCGATCGATGGCCTCCCGGTAGCGCCCTAGGCGCACGAGCGCCTTACCGCTCATGAGGAGCGCGGCGGTCGTTTTCCGGTTAAGTTTGTACTCGGTAACGAGCCGAAAGCGCTCGTAGGCCGTCTCGTACTGTCCCCGCTCGAAGGCCGCAAGGCCCTCCTCGAACATGAGCTCCGCATTCGGAATCTTGGGGATCTCAGCCTGCTCCTGCGCGTGGCCCGGAGGGGGGCCCACGCCTACAATCACAACGAGGACCCCCACGAGGCCCCAGGTCATTCCGAAACACCGGCTCACCATGAAGACGGAGAATCCAATGCAGGAGAACAGAAGGAAGTCAGAACGGGAGTTCCCCCCGCCTGGATGCCCCCCTCAACCCCCAACCCCCCGAGCGAGATTATTCCCACTCGATCGTCGCGGGCGGCTTGGAGCTCACGTCGTACACTGTCCGGTTGATGCCGGGCACCTCGTTGACGATGCGGTTCGAGACATGTCCCAGGAAGTCGTGCGGGAGATGAGCCCAGTCGGCCGTCATGCCGTCCACACTCGTCACGGCGCGAAGCGCACAGACGTTCTCGTAGGTGCGCTCATCCCCCATCACGCCCACCGTCTGCACCGGGAGTAGGACGGCGAAGGCCTGCCACACCTCGTCGTAGAGGTCGTTCGCGCGCAGTTCATCGATGAAAATGGCGTCGGCCTCCCGGAGCAGGGCCAGCCGCTCCCGCGTGACGGCGTCCAGGATGCGAATGGCCAGCCCAGGGCCCGGGAACGGGTGCCGCCCCACGATGGGCTCGGGCACATCGAGCAGGCGGCCAATTTTGCGCACCTCGTCCTTGAACAACTCTCGGAACGGCTCGATGAGCTCGAAATCGAGCTCTTCGGGCAGACCGCCCACGTTGTGGTGGGTTTTGATGGTGGCGGACGGCCCCTTAAACGAGACGCTCTCGATGAGGTCGGGGTAGAGCGTGCCCTGCGCCAGGAACGTAGGGCGGTGCCCCAGATCGGCGGCAATGGCGTCGGTCTGCTCCTCGAAGACCTCGATGAACGTGTTGCCGACGATGGTCCGCTTCTCCTCGGGATCGACCACCCCGTCGAGTCGCTCCAGGAAGCGGTCCGTGGCGTCGGTGGTGCGCAGGTCCATCTCGAAGTGGCCGCGGAACGTGTCCTGCACCTGGTCCCACTCCCCCTTCCGCAGCAGGCCGTTGTTCACGAAAATGCAGTGCAGCTGATCGCCGAGGGCGCGCTGCAGCAGCGCCGCCGCGACCGACGAGTCGACCCCGCCGGAGAGGCCGAGGATGACGTGGCGGTCGGCCACCCGCTCGCGGATCTCGCGGACCTGCTCCTCGACAAACGAGGCGGGCGTCCAATCACCGCTACAGCCGCAGATGTCGTACGCAAAGTTTTCCAGGATCTGCCGACCGTAATCCGTGTGCACCACCTCCGGGTGAAACTGTACGCCGTAGTAGGGGCCCTCCATGTCCCGTACCGCGGCCACCGGCGCATTGTCGGTGCGGGCGATGACCTCGTAGCCGTCGGGGAGGGCCGTGAGGTGGTCGCTGTGACTCATCCAGACCGTTGAGCCGCTGGGGACCCCCTCGAAGAGCTGCTCCTTCTCCTCGCCATCCGGCGGCACCTGAAGCTGCGCCCGGCCAAACTCGCGGCGGTCGGCCCGTTCCACCTCGCCCCCGAGTTGGTGCGCCATCGCCTGCAGCCCGTAACAAATGCCGAAGATCGGCACTGGGGACTCATCGGGCCGTTCGAGGGCAAAGAGCGCGGGGTCGAGCTGCGGGCCGTCCTCGTCGTAGACCGAGCAGGGGCCGCCAGACAAAATGAGTCCGCGGGGCTCCAGCGCCTCAATCTCCGCCGTGTCCACCGTACACGGACGAATCTCCGAGTACACGCCCGTCTCGCGCACCCGCCGCGCGATGAGCTGGGTGTACTGGGAGCCGAAATCGAGGATTACGATCTTTTCGTGCATCGCCGCTACTGCGTATTTCGTGTTGCGTATTGCGCAGTTCACCCGTCGCACATCGGGGCATGCTTACGCAATACGTACTACGCAATACACCCCATTAACACGCATGACCGAACCGCCGCACCCCCCGGTTCTCACGTCAGCTCCTCGTACTCATCGGCTTCCATGAGAGCATCAATCTCGTCGGGATTCGCCACATCGATTTTGATCATCCAGCCGTCTCCGTACGGATCGTCGTTGACGTGTTCGGGGGACAGCTCGAGTTCGTCATTGATGACCGTAATGGTCCCGCCGACGGGCATGAAGAGTTCCGAAACGGTCTTGACCGCCTCGATCGTCCCGAAAATGTCATCTTGCTCGAGCTCCGTTCCTTCTGGCTCGAGCTCGACAAACACGATGTCCCCGAGTTCGCTCTGGGCAAAGTCGGTGATGCCCACGGTGGCCGTGCCATTCTCAATACGCAGCCACTCGTGATCTTCCGTGTAGTAGAGGCCGTCCGGTGTGTCCATTCGTAGTGGGTGGCTAATTGGAAATGCGAGTTCGGCAAAAGATACAAGACGGGACGCTGAATCCAAAGAGGGCACGTGACGCGTGAAACGTGATGCATGAGAGATCGCGCTCTGCGTTCACGTTTCACTTCCTCACGCATCACTCCTCGCGGGTCACTCTTCACGCATCTCAAAGTCGTCGAGAAAGCGAGTGTCGAAGTTGCCCTCCTTGAAGCGCTCATCGTCCATGAGTTGTTGGTGGAACGGAATCGTGGTCCGGACCCCCTCGACCACGAATTCATCGAGTGCACGGCGCATCTTTCGAAGAGCGTGCTCGCGGGTGTTGCCGTAGGCAATAAGCTTGGCGATCATCGAGTCGTAGGTGGGCGGAATGCGGTAGCCCGCGTACGCGGCAGTGTCGACCCGAATGCCGTGCCCCCCGGGCTGGTGAAAGGCCGTGATGTCTCCCGGCGCCGGACTAAAGTTATCAAAGGGATTTTCGGCATTGATGCGGCACTCGATGGCATGCCCCTCCATGGGCGGTCGTTCACTGCCGTCGACCGTCTCCCCCATCGACACGCGAATCTGGTGCTCCACCAGGTCGCAGTCGGTAACCTCCTCGGTCACAGGGTGCTCCACCTGAATCCGGGTGTTCATTTCCATGAAGTAGAAATTGCGGTCGGCTCCTACGAGAAACTCGACCGTGCCTGCTCCCTCGTAGTTGACCGCCTCCGCCCCCCGAATAGCGGCCCTCCCCATCTCCGCGCGAAGCTCCTCGTCGACAATGGGGGACGGACATTCCTCCACGAGCTTCTGGTGCCGCCGTTGAATGGAGCACTCCCGCTCCCCAAAGTGCATGACGTTGCCTTTGCCGTCGCCCAAAACCTGAATTTCAACGTGGCGCGGCTTCTCGACAAATTTCTCAATGTAGACCGCCGGATTGCCGAAGGCCGCATCGGCCTCCGAACGGGCCCCATTGAAGGCGTTCTCAAATCCCTCCGCCTCCCGCACCAGCCGCATGCCGGTGCCGCCACCGCCCGCGGCCGCCTTCACCATCACCGGGAATCCGATGCCGGAGGCCACCTCGTACGCCTCGTCGAAGTCATCGATCGTGCCATCCGAGCCCTCCACAATGGGCACCCCGGCCTTGTGCATCTCTTCCTTGGCCTTCGACTTCTCGCCCATCAGGCGGATGGTCTCGGCGTTCGGGCCGATGAACTCGATGTCGTTGTCGGCACAGATTTGGCTGAACTCGGCGTTTTCGGCAAGAAACCCGTAGCCGGGATGAATGGCATCGGCCCCCGTCACCTCCGCCGCGGCAATGAGGCGGTCGGGGCGCAGGTAGCTCTCGGCGGACGCCGGCGGCCCAATGCACACCGCTTCGTCGGCAAAGCGAACGTGCAGCGCGTCGCGATCCATCGTGGAGTACACCGCCACGGTGTGAATACCCATCTCGTGACAGGTGCGAATAACGCGCAGCGCAATCTCGCCGCGGTTGGCAATCAGTATCTTTTGGATGTCACTCATGCGGTGTCAGCAGAATCCGGTGCGACGTGCAGATTTTCAGGGAGCGTGATGCGTGAGGAGTGATGCGTGAAGTGTCGAGGTCGACGTCATCACGTATCACGAGTCACGCATTAGGACGCCAGTGAGAGGGACCACCTGTTCTTGGGCGACGGCAATAGAGACTCCCGAACAGGCTCAACATGAAAACGACCCCGGATCGCTCCGGAGCCACAGGTCGGGAGACGGCCGGTTATGATTCGTCGAGCACAAAGAGGGGTTGATCGAACTCAACCGGCTCGGCGTCCTCGACTAGGATTTCTTTCACGGTGCCTGAGGTCTCGCACTCGATCTCGTTCATCAGTTTCATCGCCTCGATGATGCAGAGCACGTCGCCCTCCCCCACCGAGTCGCCGACCTCCACGAACGGATCGGCGTCGGGTGAGGGGGCGCGGTAAAAGGTCCCGACGATGGGGGCCTTCACCACATGCTCGTCGGCAGCGGCGTCGGTCTCGTCCTCCGCCTCGGCCGTGCCGTTCTCGGGGGCGTCCTGGGCAGGGGATGAGGTGGTGGACGCACCGCCCTGCGTTGCCTCGTTGGCCGCCGGCGACGCCCCACCCGATGCCTGTTGAGGCGCGCCCGACGGCTGCGACGCTTGAGGATTGGCGGAAGGCGGCTGCCGGCCCTGCTGGGGCGCATAGCCCTGTGGAGGCGGGGGCTGGGGCGGTGGTTGCGGCGCGCGATAATGCTGCTGGGCCGCCTGCCCTGTCGGCTGCATGAGCACCTGCGGGCTATTCTGCCGGATGGTCAGCTTGAAGTCATCTTCCTCAATCTCGACCTCCGACACCCCGCTCTCGGCGACGAGTCGTAGCAGTTCCTGAATCTTCGAGAGCTCCATGCGTCTAGTGGATGTGTGCAAAAGAGCTACGGTAGCGCTTCCTCCCACCGGGAACGGCGTCCCTCTGGCGCTCCACTATACGGTGGAGGCGGCGGAGACGCGGGTCTCGTATTCCTCTGTATCGGTGTTGACCCGGACCACGTCTCCTTCATTGATGAAGAGGGGCACGTCGATCGTGGCACCGCTTTCCAGGGTGGCCGGCTTGTCCCCGCCCTGTGCGGTGTCTCCCTTCACACCGGGCGTCGTGTCGACGACCTCAAGCTCCACCTTCTGCGGCACTTCGGTGCGGAGGGGTTCCTCGGTGTCGGTGCGAAACAGGATATCGACGTCGCCGCCCTCTTTCAAGAACTCGCGCCCCTCCACCTGCTCGGGGGGCATCGAAAACTGCTCGTAGGAGTCCTGATCCATAAAGTGGAGGCCATAATCGTCCTCGTAGAGGAACTGGTGCTCGCGGCGCTCCACGCGCACTTCCTCCACCGTCGCTCCGGCCCGGAAGGTCTCCTCGACCTCGTGACCGTCTTTTACGTTTTTCAGGGTCGTGCGCACGAAGGCCCCGCCCTTGCCGGGCTTCACGTGGAGAAACTCGACAATTTCCCAAAGGTCGTCCCTCCAGATGAACGTCATGCCGTTTCGAAAATCACTGGTGTCCGCCATCGCCGGGGGTCGGTCGTTTCATTCTGGGATCATCGCGCAATATACCACGTCACGGCGGGCGGTGTCAATGGCCCGTCCGGGAATTGTGGCAGTTATCGGTAAAGGCGTACTGGTGGAATTTGTTGCGGCCCGAAGCAGCATGGGCCGCAATTCACGTGGGATCTAGCTCACCGAAACTCCTTCTCCTTGCTGAGCACGTCGGGCAGGTCGGTGACGCCGAAGGGGCCGTGGCGGTAGAGAAACGGCTCGCCGTAGGTGGCGCCCACCTTGTAGCCGTAGGTGCGGGCCTGGGACTTGACCCACTCGAAGAACGCGCGGTTCGACACGAACGTCTCCGGCTCATCCTCGTCGGGCTCGTAGTCGGGGTTGTGGAACTGCGACTCGAAGGCCTGCAGGGCCTCGATGCGCCGATCCCACACCTCCGTCACGTCCACCACGAGGGTCGGCTCGAAGGGAATGGCCTGCATGTAGTGGAGCACGTGGTGCGGGCGCCAGGGCTCCTGCGGGGTCCCTTCGGGGCCGGTCGTCTCGATTTTCTTGAGTCCACTGTAGTACAGGGCGTCGGTGGAGAGATCGGCGGCGTCCTCGTGGTCGGGGTGACGACTCTCCGGGGCGTTAATGAGCACGATGTGCGGTCGGTAGCGTCGCACCACCTCAATCACCTTGCGCTGCGCCTCTCGCGTGTTGGAGATGTCCCCATCCATCATGCCAAGGTTCTCGCGGGCCGTGAGTCCGATGATCTCCGACGCCCGCTCGGCCTCCTCCATGCGCTGCTCGGGCGTGCCGCGCGAGCCGAGTTGCCCCTTCGTGAAGTCGACGATGCCTACGTCATACCCCTGTTGGGCGAGGAGACAAACCGTGCCTCCCGCGCAGAGCTCCACGTCG
>JBDGQN010000334.1:0-8767 GCA_042219055.1 Salinibacter sp.
TGGAGCAGCACCGGGGCGTCGGGGGGCAGGTCCAGGTCGGCGGCGCCTGTCAGGTTCACGGCAATGTGGGCCGGCGGGCGTTCCACCCGAAGCGTCGTGTCGCTCGGGGCCTCCACGTGCATCTCGTCGCCGAGCCGGGGGCGCAGGACGAGGAGGTCGTGGTAGAGGGCCAGGACGCCGTCGTGTGGGGGGCGGCGCGGCTCGTCCCAGTCCAGCACGCTGCGCTCGAACGTGGCCGGGTCCTGCGGGTCGGGCACCTCCCCCTCGAAGCCCGAGAAGTCCTCGAACTCCTCCTTGCGTCCTTCCGTGACCGACGGGCCGAGCTCGTCGTTGTGGTCGGTGAAGAACTGGAACGGGGTGGACGCCGCCCACTCCTGGCCCATGAAGAGAAGCGGCACCTCCGGCACCACGCAGATCAGCACCGAGAGCGCCCGGTACGTGGCGGGCGACACGTCGTCGGTCAGGCGATTGCCCGTGGGGCGGTTGCCCACCTGGTCGTGGTTCTGGATGAACACGACGCACTGCGTGCGATCGACCGGGTCCGGATCGGTCCCCCGCGGCGCGTCGAGGTGCTCGGAGCGCTCCCCGCGGAAGAACCAGCCGTCGCGGATTGTAGTGGCGATGTCGTCGGTCGTCGTGCCCTGGTAGTCGCGGTAGTAGCCCTCGCGGTCGCCCGCCGTGAGGACGCGCAACTGGTGGTGCAGGTCGTCGCTCCAGACCGCATCGAGCCCGTAGCCGCTCTCGTCGTGCAGCGCATGGGTGGCGTCGAGGCGGAGGCCGTCGACGTGGTACTCGCGCAGCCAGTGCAGCACGTTGTCGACGAAGAAGCGCCGGACGCCCGCCGAGCCCTCGTCGTCCAGGTTGATCGCCGGGCCCCAGGGCGTCTCGTACTTGTCGGTGAGAAAGGGGCCGAAGGCGTTGGCGTAGGCACCGTCCGGCCCGAGGTGGTTGTAGATAACATCGAGGAGCACGGCCAGCCCGGTCCGGTGCGCCGCGTCCACGAGGCGGCGCAGGGCCTCGGGCCGCCCGTAGGTGCGAGAGGGAGCAAACCAGGCCGCCGGGTCGTAGCCCCAGTTGCGATCCCCCGGAAAATCGTGCACCGGCATCAGCTCGATCGCCGTCACGCCCAGGTCCTTCAGGTACGCGAGCTGCTCCTGCACCGCGTCGAAACTCCCCGCGCCGGTGAAGGCGCCGACGTGCAGCTCGTAGATCACGAGGTCCTTCCGGGCCACGCCGTCCCAGTCGGCATCGCCCCACGTGTAGGCCGTCGGGTCGATGACCTCGGAGGGCCCGTGCACGCCTTCGGGTTGGTACCGCGAGGCGGGGTCGGGGAACGGGCTCTCGTCGTCGAGCCGGTATCGGTAGCGCGTGCCGGGCGGTGCCGCATCGGTGGTCCGTTCGAAGACGCCCTCGTCGGTCGCGTGGAGGGGAAGCGCAGCGTTTCCAAGTTCGAGCGTGACTTGATCGGTGTTTGGCGCCCAGACGCGGAAGGTCGTCTGATCGCCGTGGGGGAGGGCGCCATGGAGGGGAAATGAGTCGGTCATGCCGCTGCGAAAAATTTGGGCACATCGTCGCGGATCGTTACCCTGGTGCGCAGGGTGCCGCCATGGAGTATGGGAGTGTGAGCGTCGGGAAAAACGCTGTACGGATTCCAGCGGAAAATGTCGGCAGAACCAGTAGGATTTGCTCCTTTTAGACAAGTTCGGGATTCCGAACGTTGCAACGTTAAAGCGTTGAATGTTAGAGGTTTACGAGGGAATCGACCATTACCGGACTGCCAACTTCCGTTCATTTTCGGGCCGACAATTATGAAAGCAAAACGGTATTAGTCGTAGCTCGACGCCCGTCCGTAGAGGTAGGTGAGGGTCTTTAGCATCTCCTCGTCCTCGTCGGAGACCTGATCGGACGTGAAGCGCCACGCCCAGTTGCCCTCCGAGGTGCCGGGTGTATTCATGCGGGCCTCGCTCCCCAGTCCCAGCACGTCTTGGAGGGGCGTCACCACGCGGTCAGCCACCGACGCCATGAGGGCACGGAGCGCGTGACGGTGGATCTGGGTGGCGGGATCGTCGTCGGCGAGGTTGAGGTAGGAGCGAGCGAAGTCTTTTCCCTTCTCGGACAATTTCTCGGTCCACCATCCCACTGTCGTGTTGTTGTCGTGGGTGCCAGGGTAGGCCACCAGATCGTGCTGGTAGTTGTGGGGCAGAAACTCATTCGTGGGGTTGCCCCCGAAGGCAAACTGGAGCACCGCCATGCCCGGAAACTCGAACGTGTCCCGAAGCGCCTCCACGTCCTCGGTGATGATGCCGAGGTCCTCGGCCACGACGGGAAGCTCGCCGAATTCGTCCTCCATTGCCGTAAAGAAGGCGGCGCCGGGGCCGTCTTTCCACTCCCCCTTGATGGCCGTGCTGCGCCCGGCGGGCACCGTCCAGTACCGTTCGAAGCCGCGGAAATGGTCGAGCCGCACGAGGTCGAAGCGTTCGAAGGTCAGGCGCAGCCGCTGCGTCCACCACTCGAAGCCGCGCTCCTCCATGCGGTCCCAGCGGTAGGTCGGATTGCCCCAGAGCTGACCCTCGGGGCTGAAGTAGTCGGGGGGCACGCCGGCCACCATCGCCGGTGTGCCGTCGTCGTCGAGGTGGAAGAGCTCCTGATTCGCCCACACGTCGGCACTGTCGGGGGCCACGTAGATGGGCAGGTCGCCGAAGAGGCGGATGTCGCGGGCGCGGCAGTAGGCCTGCAGGGCCGACCACTGACGGTGGAAGAGGTATTGCCAGAAGACGTGCCGCTCGATGGCTTCGGCGTGCTCCTCGCGGGCCCGGTCCAGGGCCTCCGGGTCGCGGCGGACGAGCGACGTGTCCCAGTCGGTCCACGGTGCTCCGTCGTGGGCATCCTTTAGGGCGGCATAGAGCGCATACTCCTCCAGCCACTCGGACTGTGTGGTTCGGAATCGCTGAAACCGCGTGGCGTCGACCGTAGAGGTCGTCTCCCGGAACCGCTGGAAGGCGGTGCGCAGGACCTTCCGCTTGCGGGGGACGAGGCGCGCATAGTCCACGTGGTCGGTCGGCAACTCGGCGAGCGGGGCCAGGTCCTCGTCGTCGAGGAGGCCATTTTCCACGAGGGGCTGCGGGCTGATCAGGAGCGGGTTGCCGGCAAACGTGGAGGGGCTGGAGTAGGGCGAGGCCCCGGGCCCGATTGGGGAGACGGGCAGCATCTGCCAGAGGCGCTGGTTCGTGCGGGCCAGAAAGTCGGCGAAGCGAAAGGCCGCCGGCCCCAGATCCCCGATGCCGTAATCGCTGGGAAGGGAGGTGATGTGCAGAAGAAGGCCGCTGGAGCGTCGAGAATCCACAGAAGTGAGCGGTTGGTGGAAAAGCGGAGAGTGCGAAGCTATCGTCTCAGTCAACGGAAGACGTACGGGACTCCCTGAATGGAGGCGGCAGGGGACCCCCCGATCCCGGCATTCGTCAATCGGACGAGGTGTCGGCGGGGAGGTGAGGGCGCTCGTCGGGGGCGAGCCGCGTGTCGGGATCGCCGGTAGCAGCCTCCACGCGGTTCCGGTAGAGGGTCTTGAACTGGTGGTAGAGGGCCTCGAACTGGGCGTCGGCCGCGTCGGCGGGCACGTCGATCACCTCGGGGTACGCGAAGGTGGCGGCCCCGGCGGTGTCCACGAAGAGGGTCTTGAGGCCGAGGCGGCGCTGAAAGATCGATGCGGTGGCGTGGAAGACGTGAAATTTCTCAGTGGGGACGATCCACAGATAATGCGAGAGCACGCCGCGCCGAATGTAGAAGCCGTCCTGCCCCGCGGCGTACTCGTGGTTGTGGTACTGGAGGAGGGTCCACCCGAGAATGAAGGGCACGAGCCCGAAGCCCCACCAGGGCAGCGCCACCCCGCCGAGATGCATCCAATCCGCGGGCCAAAAGTAGATCGTAGGGGCGAGGGCCAGGGTGAGGACCGCCGTGTAGCGGAAGAATCGACGGCGGATCGTGAGGCGAGAGACGTTTTCGAACGCGTCGGGAAGGTCGAAGGCCCGCACGCGACGGGCAAGTTCGAGGATGCGCTCGGCCCCTGCAAAGGGGGCGATCACACGATGCCCCTGCTCGTCCACGTTGATGCCCACGGTTTGCGCCTTCAGCTCGTACCATCCGAAGGCGCGCATGAACGGATTGGTGCGAAGGATGAGCGTCTGCACCTTGTCGAGCGGAATGGTGCCCTCCGTCACCGTAAAGAGGCCGTGGCGCTTCCGCAGCTTGTCCCCGTCCAGCCAGAGCTGAAAGTTGTAATAGCGCCCCACATGCACCACGATGCCACTGACCCATCCGAGGAAGACCGCCACGAGCACCGTCGTAAGGATGGCGACCGCCGGGTGACCGAGCACCAGCGTCGCGAGCCATTCCATACGGTCCGTCCGGAGGAGCCGCTGCATGAGCGTCTCCGGGTTAAAAAACTCGAGGACCGAAAAGATAACGGCGAGGTAGAGCAGCGAGAACCGAAACGCTCCCGACAGCAGCACCCGACGCAGCGACATGTCGAACAGCGTCTCGATCTCCGCGTCGTCCGTCTCGTCCGCCTCGTCGGTCGCTTCCGCGTCGGCGTCCGCGGGGGCCTCCCGCTGAAATGAGCGCACGACCTGCCGGATCTCACGGGCCTCGTCCAGGTGCACGTACTCCAGGCTGCCCTCTGTGCTAGAGCTCCCGGCGGTCTCGATTTTGACTTTCGCGAGCCCGAGGAAGCGGGCCACTAGGTTGCGTTCCACCTGGATGTTCTGAACCCGCTCGATGGGGATGCTCCGGTTCTTGCGGGTAATTACGCCGCTCTGAATGACGATCTGCTTCGTCGTGATGCGGTAGCTGAACCGCCAGTACTGAAGCAGGATGGCTGGGAGGGCAAACACGCCGTACAGCGCCCCGAGCACGAGGGAGGTAAGGTTTTCCGTGGAGCCCGGATTGCGGAGGAGGGGAAGCAGGATGACCACGAGGGCGGGAAGGCTCGCTCCCACTCGCAGCAGCAGTGTGAGGGGATGCAGGCGCTGCGGTTCGTGGATGGCCCCGAGCGTGGTGGAATTTGGAGCCGATGCTTCCGAGGCAGAGGCGTCCGCCGAGGGGGCGTCGGGGGCATCCGCAGACGGGGGCTCTGCGGTCGGTGTGGGGTCCTGGACGGAAGAGTCGGACTCCGCGGGGGAGGAAGACGGCATCACACCGGCTCTTCGATGAGCGGATCTTCGAGGATGAAGCGCTTGATCTTGTCCCGGATCGACTCGGCCTCCGCGAGGGGAAGGCCGGGGATCACCACGTCGCTGCTGCGGGACCCGGCCGTGTGCACCACGAGGCGCCCGAGCGCAAACTCGCGCTCAACCAGGTCCTGCGACACGTCCACGTGCTGGATGCGCCGGAGGGGCACCACGGTGCGAACGTGTTGCAGCACGCCGTGCTCCATGTACACCTCCTCGGGCCGCAGTGCAAAGCCCCAGGCTTGGTACCGGAGGCGCGGCCAGGCGACGCAGTACAGGACGGCCCCGACGAGCACCGTTCCCGACAGGACGCCGAATGGGAGCCACGCGTCGGGCGAGAACAGGTGAGTGAGGTCGTAAAACAGGGCGGGAAGAAACAGGAGGACCGAAAGAGCGGCCATCTTGATCAGCCAGACGGTCCGGATGGAGGGATCGAGTGAGCGAATGGACTCTCCGGTTGCCACGTCGGCGAAGGCGGCGTCGGAGGGGGAATCATCCATAGAACGAGCGTAAAACGAAGTCCGGGATGGGGCCAATTGGCGGTCTCAGAACCTGCTCAGCGAGACATCTGCGGCCTGCGACTTCGCCCACTGTGTTTCCTCGGCTGTGCCTCGTCAGTCGCTTCGCTCGTGTCGACTGCGCATCTGCTCGCAAAACAGGTCTTCATTGAAACAAAGGGAGCGGGCGAGGTTTCCGGGGGGCAGCACTGTACGTGAGGGCAGGGGGCGGAACGAGCGTGTCAGGGGGCGGACTGGTTGCGGACGATCTGAACCAGGTCCGCCACGACGGCCGTCACCGGCCGGTCGGCGTCGAGGGTGTGATGGGCGGCTTCGTAGGACGCCTGTCGCTCATTGAGCAGTTGTTCGATGCGGTGCCGCTGCTGCTCAGGGGGCAGGCGGGTCCCCGTGTCGTCCTCCAGCAGGGGGCGACGGGTGTCGTCGTCCGCCACCCGGGCCCGGATGGTGTCGACGGGCACGTCCAGGTAGAGCACGAGGCCGTGCTCTTTGGCGAAGGCCCGGTTGTCGTCGTCGACGAGGGCGCCTCCACCGAGGGCCACCACGGGGGCGTCCGTCTCGGTCGTTCGGTGGAGCATCTCCGTTTCGAGGGCGCGGAAGTGCGCCTCGCCGTCCTCCGCGAAAATGGAGGGGATAGATCGCCCGTCGTGGGCCGTAATTAGGCGGTCGAGGTCGAGGAACGGTTGGCCGAGTCGCGCCGCGGCCTTCGGGCCGACAGTCGACTTGCCGCTCGCCATGAAGCCGGTCAAATATACACGCATCGTAGAGGTGCTGAGTTTGAGGGGTTGAGAGCCTGTTTGGCGAGACGCTTACGGCCTGCGACTGCGTGGATCTCGTGCAGCCTGGGAACTACTCGGTCACTGCGTTCCCAGCGCAAAATGGCTTCTGCACTCGCCCGGTAGTTCCACTACAGGGACTCGTTTGAGCGCCATTTTGCAACTTCGACCACTGTGTCTCGGCTTCGCATTCGCTCACCAAACAGGTTCTGAAGCGTCCCGCCGAGACGCCTTTCCTGGCCGTGAGTTCCGGACGTGAAGGCGCAGGATTGATAGATGAGGGCACAGACAGCGGGATTGAAGGTTCGAGTCGGCGAGGACGACCATTCCGGTTCCAAAGCCGTATTGATGCCCTCCCGCCCCCACGCTCCCACGCACAATACGATGCCCCGATACCGACTGCTCATCGAGTACGACGGAACTGACTTCCACGGGTGGCAGATCCAGCCGGACGTGCCCACGGTGCAGGGGGAGCTGGAAGACGCTGTGGAGACGATCGTGTCGTCGGCGTGCCGGGTCACAGGCTCCGGACGCACGGACGCTGGGGTGCACGCTCGCCGACAGGTGGCCCACGTCGATCTCCCGGAAGCACGGGATCCGTATCGGCTCCGGGGCTCGCTGAACGGCCTGACGCCCGGTGCCGTGGCGGTGCGCCGGGTGGAGCAGGCGCCGGACGACTTCCACGCCCGCTACGACGCCCGTCGGCGCCGCTACCACTACCACCTGCACACGCAGCCTTGCGCGCTGAGCCGGCAGACCCGCACACAGCTCCGCCCCGTTCCGGACTTTGATCGCATCCGGGCGGCCACGCCCGATCTGCTCGGGCAACACAACTTTAGCTCCTTCTGCCTCACGCAGTCCGACACCACGAATCGCGTGTGCACCCTCACCCACGCCCGATGGGTCGACGAGGAGCGACGTGGCTTCTGGCAGTTTGAGGTGGTGGGCACCCGATTTCTGCACGGGATGGTCCGCGCCATCGTGGGCACCCTCGTCGAGATCGGACACGAGAAGCGGCCCGCAGATTCCCTTCCGGCGTTGATGGCCACCCAGGATCGGCGCGCGGCGGGCCCGTCGATGCCGGCACAAGGACTCGTGCTGGAGCGTGTGCGCTACGAAGAACCGGTGTTCGGCCAACCCGCCGTTGCGGAGGAGCGGAATTCCGGTCATTGACGGGGGCGATTTGTGAGGGCGGGACTGCTTCGTCTCCTGACAGGAACGGTTCTGGTTGTCGTTGGCCGTCCTCTCGGGACCCGTCGTGGATTCCTCTGAAAAGAACCGATACTCGCTCTTCAGCACGCTCGACGTGAATGCCGATCCGCGGATCGTTCGTGTAGAGCCCCTTGCAGACACTACGCAGGCGGGAAGTGGGCCCCAGTTTAGCGGCACGGTCACCCTTCCAGCTTCTTCCGGGATCACGTGTTGGTCGCTGGGGCGAGGGGCGGGCCCAACTGGCCGGACGAGTTTGGGGTATCGTTGGATGAGTTGGCATTTCCCGATACATTTTCGAACGTGGAAGGGGGGCACGGCTTCATAGGTGGTATCTACTCGGTCACGATTAACGTTCCCATCCGGGGCCGGCGGTGAGCAGGCGAGGCGTTCGGAGAAATTTGCGAGCTGCCAACTGCACTTCGTCGGAAACGGTCGTCCATCTCGTCGAAGCGTGCCGCTACTTGCTTTGCGGCTCCCTCGCCTGTCATTGTCGATACATAGCAAGTGCAGGACGAGCCGTTCAGGGGGGCTTGGAGCATGTAACAGTCTCCCCTCTCCGTGCGTGTGTCCTTCCCACTGGCCCGGCCCTCTTCCTCACCACCCACGGCGCTTCATGGATTTCGACCTAGACCTCCGCACGGTTCTTCGCTGGCTCATCATCGGCGTCATGGCCCTCCTCGGACTCAGTCTGCTGGGCTTCCTGATTGACGTCATTCAACCCCTGCTTCGGCTCGTCCTTAAAGCGGGCGCCATCGTGCTCGTGGTGCTCCTCATCATTCGCGTGCTGGAAGAGATTCGGTCGTGAAGCGAACGGCGGGGTGGTTTTTGTGCGGGCTGTTTCCGATCTTATCCCCCAGTCGTTCTTCCTTTACACCTGGTGACCCGTCCCCCGTGGATCCGACCGAAGCCCCCTCGCCGCCGTCCGCCGATGCGCCGTCTGTGGAATCCGATCCGTCCGTCTTCAGCGTTCCCGCCGAGGCCCATCTGCTCGAACAGGTGATCGTTCACACCCCCGGGCCGGAAATGGAGCTGGTGTCCCCCG
>JBDGQN010000334.1:8777-9955 GCA_042219055.1 Salinibacter sp.
GCGAGGATCTACTCTTCGATGACATTCTCTTCGTGGGGCATGCGCGCCAGGAGCACCTCCTCATGTGCTCGGTGTTTGAGAAAATCGTGGGCCGTCCGGATACGGTGCTCCAGATCGAAGACCTCTTGCTCGAAACCTTTGAGGCGGAAGACGCGGCGCGGCACTCGTTCGTGGAGAAGCTGTGTCGGAGTCTGCCCGAGCAGAACCTGGGGACGGTGGCGGACGAGTTGAAAGACTTCTCGCCCGCGGACCTGAAGGAGTTTGCCCTCACCGGCCAGTCGGAGCTTCCCATTCGGGCCCAGCCGGTGCCCAACCTCATGTTCACGCGGGACTTAGCGGCCGTGGTACACGACCACATTATCCTGAGCCACGCCGCGACGGTGGCCCGCACTCGGGAGAGCATCATCATCAACGTGATCCTCAACTACCATCCCCGGTTCGCGCCGGACAGCGATAAGGTGATCGAGCTGCCCCCCGGCGTCACGTTCGAAGGGGGCGACCTGCTCGTGGCGAGCCCCGACACGGTCCTCATCGGTCACTCGGAGCGCACTTCCCTCGGGGCCGTCATGGCCATCGCCCACGAGCTGTTCGAGCGCACGTCGGTGGAGCACGTCCTCGCCGTTGATCTGCCCAAGCGGCGGGCCACTATGCACCTCGATACGGTGTTCACCTTCGCCTCGCCGGACGAGGTGATCGTCTTTCCGCCGCTCCTCGAAACCCACGGCTTCGGCTACGCGGTGCACTTCACCGCTGCGGACGAGATGGGCCGCTTCGGCACCGACATGCGCCGCAACCTGCGCGACGTGCTCGACGAACTGCTCGACCGCGACCTGACGTTCATCCCCTGCGGCGGCGGGGAGCGTTTGCACCAGGAGCGCGAGCAGTGGACGGACGGGGCCAACGTGTTCGCCGCCGCGCCCGGGGCCATCCTCGGGTACGAGCGCAACAGTCGCACCTTCGAGCGTCTGCGCGAGCACGGCTACCGGATCGTCTCCGCGGAGAGTTTCCTCTCATACTTCGAGTCCGGCCAGTTCCACGCGGGTAAGGAGAAGGTCGCGATTCAGCTGGGCGGCACGGAGCTGTCGCGGGGGCGCGGCGGGCCCCGCTGCATGACCCTCCCCATCGCCCGCCACGATACGCCGACCGGGGAGTGACGAGTTGGGAGTGTGGAGTTGGGA
>JBDGQN010000334.1:10055-18794 GCA_042219055.1 Salinibacter sp.
CGCCCGCCACGATACGCCGACCGGGGAGTGACGAGTTGGGAGTGTGGAGTTGGGAATGTGGAGTTGGGAATGTGGAGTTGGGAATGTGGAGTTGGGAATGTGGAGGTCAGGATTTTGAGGCAAGAGAAATGCCGCGAAAGCTGGCCGCGTTTCCTCATCGCCTCTCACCCTTCGTCCTTTCTTCCCCTTTCCACATTCTCCCTTTCGTCCACGCGCCCTTCCCCCGCACTCCCACGCCCAAAACTCTTCCCCCATTCTCCCATTCTCCAAGCCAGATCCCGAAACTGCGGCCCTCATCTCCGGGTTCAGGCACGCCGTGTCCACTCCGAACCCATCAGTCAATGTCCATGCACGACGTCATCGTCATCGGCGCCGGCCCCGTGGGCCTTGCCAGCGGCATCGAGGCCAAGCGTCGCGGACTCGACTCGCTTATCATCGAGAAGGGGGCGCTCTGCAACTCGTTTATCGGGTACCCGACGCAGATGGAATTCTTCTCCACCCCCGAGCTGCTGGAGATCGGCGGTCACCCGTTTCCGACCCGCGACTACAAGCCCCGTCGCGAGGAGGCGCTCGACTACTACCGCGGAGTCGCTACGACGGAGGATCTGGACCTTCGTCTCTATGAGCCGGTGACGGACCTGCGGGGACGCGATGGCCACTTTACGGTGGTGACGGAGGACGACACCTACGCGACCCGGAAGGTGGTGGTGGCCACCGGCTTCTACGACGTGCCCAACCGGATGGACGTGCCGGGCGAGGACCTCGACAAAGTGCGGCACTACTTCAAGGAGCCCTACCCCTACGCCCTCACGGACGTGGCGGTGGTGGGCGGGGCCAACTCGGCGGTCAAAGCGGCGCTCAACTGCTACCGCCACGAGGCGAACGTGACGATGGTGGTGCGCGAATCGGAACTCGACAGCGGCGTAAAGTACTGGCTCCGGCCCGACGTGGAGAACCGCATCGACGAGGGCTCCATCGACGCCTACTTCAACACCACCGTCTCGGCCATCGAGCCGGACACTCTTCACCTCGACACGCCCGACGGCCCCGAGAGCCTCGACAACGATTTCGTGCTCGCCATGACGGGCTACCGGCCCAGCTACGACTTCCTGGAGCAGCTCGGCATCGCCATTCGCGACGACGAGGCCCGTACGCCGGTGCACGACGAGGAAGGAGAAACCTTCGAGACGAACCGCGACGGCCTGTACCTCGCCGGGACCATCTGCGGCGGGTGCGACACGAGCCGCTGGTTCATCGAAAACGGCCGCTTCCACGCCGAGAAGATCATGGATCACGTGGCCGCGACGCTTGAGGCTGAGCCCGCGGTGGTGTGATTCGTGAGGCGTGATGCGTGAAGGCGGCTTCGTCAGGCGGCCGAGGTTCACGAATCACGCATCACTCCTCACGCTTGCTCTGGATGGTAGCCCCTTCCCGGCACCGTCTTTCAGATCGTAAGAAGCTGGAGGCCTCAGGCCGTGTCATTCACTTTGAACTGCCGGAGGGCGCGGATGGCCTTCGGGTCGTCGGACAGAGAGACGGCCGCGTCAACGAGGGCGTGGAGCTGGTCGTCGCTCAGGGGGTGATCGATCGCGTTCACGTCGTAGGCGATGCCGAGGTCGGGGAAGTCGCGGTGGCTGGACTGCAGGTTGCTGGCCCCGGCCTCGTAGATGGTGTCGTCGATCGCCTTCTTCGTCCCCCGCACGTCGCTGTGCACCACGGCCAAAATCCAGTGGGGCGGTTCGGCGTTGACCCCGATCGTGTGGCCCTGTCCGAACACCGTGTCGCGCACGGTGCCCCGCTCGTTGAGGAGCCGGGTGGAGGTGGCCATGCGTGAGGCGATGCGGGGCTGGGCTTCCTGCGTGGCGGCGCCGATGTGGGGAGTGGTAAAGACGTTGTCGAGCTCGGCGTAGGGGTTGGTCCAGTCCTCGTCCTTGCTCCCCGGCTCCTTGGGGAAGACATCGACGGCCGCCGCGCGGACGTGTCCCTTCTCCACGGCCCGCTTCAGATCTTCCGGGTCGTACAAGAAGCCGCGGGCCGCATTGATGAACGCGCAGGGGCTATTGTCGGGACGATCCGCCCCGAGCTGGCGGAAGTGGTCGTAGCCCAGAAGCCCTTCGTTGGACTGCCCCTGTGGGTCCTCCGCCGAGACGTGGACCGTCACGAAGTCGCCCTTCCGGAACGCCTCCGAGATGGTGCTGCAGGAGGTCCAGCCCAGCGTGGTGCCCACCTCCCGCGCCACGTCCGACGTGTCGTAGAAGCAGATGTCCATGCCGAAAGAATCGGCCAGCCGCGCCAATTGCTTGCCGATGTTGCCGAGCCCGATGATGGAGAGCGTCTTGTCCATCAGCTCGTAGCGGCGCGTGCTGTCCTTCGTCCATTGGTGCTGTCGCCCCGACCGGTTGGCCGTGTAGAGTCGCCGGGAGAGAAGAATCATCTCCCCCAGTACCATCTCGACCACCGAGCGGCCGTTACTGACTGGATCGTTTTGCACCAGCACCCCCTCTCCGGCACAGGCCGGCTTGTCCACCGTGTCGTCCCCGATGCAACAGAGCATCACGGCGGCTAAGTTGTCGGACGCCTGCACTACGTCCTCGTCGACCACAAACTTGCTGCGCTTGTAGAGGAGATCGTGCTGCCCTTCGCGCAGGCGCTCCACCATGGCCGCCTGGTCGTAACATTCCGGCTTCGGCACGCGCTCCGGTTCGATGCCCTGTGCACGGAGGTAATCGTCGAGACTTGGATCGGGCTCCTCCAGGATGAGTGCCTTTTCGAAGTGGTCGTTCAGAAACCGGGCCTGCGGGTGCGCCATGGTGGGACGGGGGCGGACAAAGAAATTGAGAGAGACAACCTAGATCGACCAATTTGACGAGCAGGCGCCTCAATTGTCAGAACCTGTCCGTAAAAAACGGGCCAAGTTTCCGCCGTGGGCGGTGCTGGAAGGGCTTCCGAGTGAGGGGCTTGGGTCCCTGACAAAAGAAAAACCGCCGCGCCGGACGGCACGACGGTTCAGTGCGGTAAGACATGCACCAATCAGGGCAGGAAAGCGGTCGTCCGCGGACCACAGTCCGCCGTTCTTTACAGTACGTCGCCGATCGTCTCGCCGATGAGGGCCGGGTTCTTCACCACAGTCGCTCCGGCCTCTTCGAGGGCATCAAACTTGGCCTCGGCCGTGCCGGAACCGCCGGAGACGATGGCGCCGGCGTGTCCCATGCGGCGTCCCGGCGGTGCGGTGCGGCCCGCGATGAAGCCAAAGACGGGCGTGTCCATGGAGTCGTGGATGTAGCGGGCGGCCTCCTGCTCGTCGGAGCCGCCAATCTCGCCAATGAGGACGACGCCCTCTGTGTTGGGGTCATCCTCAAACATCTCGAGTGCGTCGACGAAGCGGGTCCCGATTACCGGATCCCCGCCGATGCCGACCGCGGTGCTTTGCCCAAAGCCGGCACGCGTAATTTGGTCGACGGCCTCGTACGTGAGCGTGCCCGACCGCGAGATGAGCCCGATGGAGCCCGGCTCAAAAATCATGGCGGGCATGATGCCGACCTTCGCCTCGCCCGGCGTGATGGCCCCCGGGCAGTTGGGCCCAATGAGGTGGGCGCCCTGCTTCTTCACGTAGTGGTAGGTGGGCTTCATGTCGGCGACCGGAATGCCCTCGGTAATGCAGGCGATGACCTCAATGCCCGCGTCGGCGGCCTCCTGGATGGCGTCGGCGGCGAAGGGGGGCGGGACGAAGATGATCGACGTGTTGGCGTTTTCGTGCTCCACCGCCTCGGCGACCGTGTTGTAAACGGGCTTGTCGAGGTGGGTCTGCCCGCCTTTCCCAGGCGTGACGCCGGCCACCACGTCGGTACCGTAGTCGAGCATCTGCTCGGCGTGGAAGGTGCCTTCCGAGCCGGTGAAGCCCTGCACCACGACGCGCGTGTCGTCGTCGACGAGAATACTCATTCGGTCTAGGAGTTTGGAATCGGGAGTTCGGAGTGTGGAATCGAGGCCCCGGAAAATCGGACCGGAAGTTCGATTCGTAGCCTAATGGCCAGTTCGAACAACCGCCAGGGGCGAGGACGAAAAACAATCCAAAATGATGGGGGCGGCAGCGGCGAGATCTTCGTTTGCACGAGTACAAGAGTCTCGTACGGTTGGAGCGTCGAATACTCTCGTGATTCGTGAAGCGTGAGACGTGAGTTCTCAATCGAGCCAGGGTCTCAATCTTCACGTTTCACGCCTCACGCCTCACTCGTCATGATCGCGTCGCCAATTCGGAGAAGCAGGGACTCATCGAAGTGAGGACCAAGGAGTTGCAGGCCCACGGGCAGGCCCGGCGTGTCGGGATGCTCGCCGATGGGGACCGTAAGGCCGGGCAGGCCCGCCAGGTTGGCCGTAACGGTGTAGACGTCGTTCAGGTACATTTCGAGCGGATCGTCGATCTTTTCGCCGAGCTGGAACGGCGGGGTCGGGGTTGTGGGGGTGATAAGGGCGTCGACGTCCTCGAAGGCCCGCTCGAAGTCGTGACGGATGAGGGTGCGGACGCGCTGGGCCTTCTGGTAGTACTTGTCGTAGTAGCCGGCGGAGAGGGCGTAGGTGCCGAGCATGATGCGGCGCTTCACCTCTTCCCCGAAGCCCTCGGTGCGGGTGCGGGTGTAGAGGGCGTCCAGGGTGCTTTGTTCGTCGTCGAGTTGCGCTTCGAGCTCCGCCATCCGCTCCTCGTCGCCCTGCGTGCGAGCGGTGGCGAGGTCGTCTTTCAACTCCTCCCGCCGCTGACGGAGGGTGTTTTTCGTCTCCTGCAGGTCGGCCCGGTAGCCGTACCGGATGCCGTCGTAGCGCGCCAGATTGCTGGAGGCCTCAGCGGTGGCGATGAGGTAGTAGGTGGCCACGCCGTACTCGGTGTGGGGGAGTGAGACCTCCTCGACGGTTGCCCCGGCGTCTTCCAACTGCTGCACCTGCTCGCGCACCATCCGGTGGAGTTCGGGGTCGAGTCCTTCGGCGAAGTACTCCGACGGAAGGCCAAGGCGGAGGCCCTCCACACCGGTGCCGAGAGCCGCCGTGTAGTCGGGCACGTTCACCGACGCGCTGGTCGAATCGCGCTCGTCCTCCCCGGCAATGACGTTGAGGAGCGTGGCGGCGTCTTCGACGTTCCGCGTCAGGGGGCCGATCACGTCGAGCGACGAGGCAAAGGCCACGAGGCCGGAGCGGCTCACGCGGCCGTAGGTAGGCTTGAGGCCCACCGTGCCGCAGAAGGCAGCGGGCTGTCGCACCGAGCCCCCGGTGTCGCTGCCCAGAGCAGCGTGGCACATGCCGGCGGCCACCGCCGCGGCCGACCCGCCCGACGACCCCCCCGGCACGTAGTCGGGGTCGTGCGGGTTGCGCACCGGGCCGAAGTGCGACGTCTCGTTCGACGACCCCATCGCGAACTCGTCGCAATTCGTTTTGCCGATGAAGATGGCCCCAGCGTCGCGCAGGCGGTCGATGACCGTCGCGTCGTAGAGGGACGAGAAGTCTTCGAGCATCTTCGACCCGCAGGTGACCGGATAGCCGCGGATGCAAATGTTGTCTTTCACGGCCAGGACAAGGCCCGCGAGGGGCCGCGGATTGCCCCGCTCGCGCTGGCTGTCGAGGTAGCGGGCGTGGTTGAGCGCGCCGTCCCGGTCGACGGTCGTAAACGCATTAATTTCGTCGTCCCGCTCGCCGATCCGATCCAAAAAAGAAGAGACCAGAGCTTCGCAGCTGGTCTCTCCGGCGTCGAGGGCACGACGAGCGTCGGCAAATGTTGAATGCTCCATACGAGGCGAAGGGATCTGCAGAGCTGGAGTACAGCGCGAGAGGGGGGCGATTCGTCACAAAGGCCGGGGCCTCCGGAGAACCGGGGGGCAGAGTCAGGAGCTGTTCTTCTGGTTCTGCGTCGGGGCGTCGGAAGAGTCCGTGGAGGTCGATTTCGGCGTTCCCTCCGCAGTTTCGGCGGAGGCGGAGCCCGAAGAGCCTTGCTGCGACGCGGCCTGCTGAGGATGCTGTCGGCCTTGGCGGGGCTGGGGAGCGCCCTGCTGGGGGGACTGGGGCTGGTTGATTTGCCGGTTCTGGCCCTCGGCCTCGATCTCGCGGGAGATTTCACTCGTCGCGTCTTTAAACTCGCGGATGCCCTTGCCGATGCCGCGCGCGATCTCGGGAATCCGCTTGGCCCCGAAGATGAGCAGCACGACCGCAAAGATGATAACGAGCTCGAATCCACCAAAGCTACCCATGAACTCGGCGAGAGGATTGGGGAGAAGGGCGTGTGGGAACTCGGGGCGGAATGGGAAGCCCCACCGCAGAAAGCGAGAGGCGTCCGTAGGCCAACCGAGTGTCATTAGATGAACGGCGGGGGAGAATGGGGGTTCCAGCAGGCCTCTTCGTCGCTAGGAAATGAGATGCCCGAAACAGCCGCCCGGGCAGGCATGTTACCACGAAAACTTTTTGCCGTCTGTGCCCGAGTAGGGCGAGTGTCTTGAGTGGAAGCGGAGAAGCAGTGTAGACGGGAAGTAGTCTCCGGGCTGCGCTGGAGGCGGAGCGAGGAGGTATCCCGATGGTTGTCAAAAAGGAAACTCGCCGCTTCACCTGGGGCGGACGGTTGTCGCCTGTGTTGTCTCACGATGATTTCACGTCCGTTCATGTCCACGCACTCGTCTACCGACACCATCGCGCTCACTCGAGACGACATTCGGGCCTGGCCGAAGGCGGAGCTGCACTGCCACCTCGACGGCTCGATGCGTTTGGAGACGATGCTCGATGTGGCGAAAATGGAGGGCAAGATGGACGTGCTTCCCGCCGACAGTGTCGAGGGCCTCCGGGACGAGCTCCGGGGCGTCGAGGAATCCGGCACATTGGAGGCCTACCTCGCCTGGTTCGGGTACTCCATTCCGCTGCTGCAAACCCCCAAGGCCCTCCGCCGGGCGGCTTACGAGTTGGCGGCCGATAACGCGGCCGAGAACGTCCGGTACCTGGAGGTGCGGTACTCGCCGATTCTGCACGTGGAGGAGGACCTGTCGCTCGAAGCGGTGAACGACGCGGTGCTCGACGGGCTCGAACAGGCCGAGCGGGACTTCGACATCACAATTTCCCTCATCATCTGCGGTCTTCGGGACCGGTTCGAGAGTGCGTCGATGCGACTGGCCGAGCTGGCCGTTGAATATCAGAATCGAGGCGTCGTGGCGTTTGATCTGGCGGGAGGGGAGGCGGGCAATCCGCCGAAGGGGCACCTCCACGCCTTCTACCGGGCCCGCAACAACCTGCTGAACCTTACCATCCACGCGGGGGAAGACTGGGGACCCGACTCCATCCGGCAGGCGCTCTTCTACTGCGGGGCCCACCGCATCGGGCATGGCATTTCGTTACGGAAGGACCCGGAACTCATGCAGTACTTCGCCGACCACCGCATCCCGCTCGAAATCTGCCCCACGAGCAACGTCGACACGCAGGCGGTGCCGAGCCTGGAGGCTCATCCCATCGAGACGTACGTGCGGTCCAACATTCCGGTGACCGTCAACACCGACAACCGTCTCTTTAGCCGCACGACCGTGACCGAGGAGCTCTGGCGCGTGTACCAGCACTGCAATCTGGAGGCTCGTCACCTCCGTGAAATTGCCCTGAATGGCTTCCGGTACGCGTTTTTGCCCTATCAGCAAAAGCAGGACCTCCTTCGCTCCGTCACCAGCGCCTTTCCCCTGGAGGAGACGCCCGAGACGCCGATGTGGTAAGCGTGGAGGCGGTAGATGCTTTGGACGCGTGGAAGCACGGATGAATGGAGACATAATGCTTCTGCGCCCATGCCTCCAACCGTCCAGAGCGTCCAATCGACCAGGCCTCCAGGCGTCCACAGCCTCCGGAGCGTTCAAATCCTCCCGTCCGGATTGTCGGGGAGCGTGCTGTTGCCTATTATGCAATGCGTTCGCACCTCCGTTCCACCGCCCCACCACCGATGATTCAAACAATTCCCCAGGCCTCCTCGCTGCGCGGGACTGTGACCCTCCCCGCCGACAAGTCCATCTCGCATCGCTCGGCCATTCTCTCGGCCCTCGGAGACGGCCGGTCGCACGTCTACAACTTTCCGAGTTCCGCCGACCCGCTCTCGACCCTCGACTGCGTGCGGACCCTCGGCATCCGGGCCGAGCGGGACGACGACGGGGTGCTTGCCGTTCGGGGGCGCGGCCTGGACGGCCTCCATCCCCCAAGCGAGCCGCTCGACTGTGGCAACTCCGGCACCACCATGCGGCTGCTCTCGGGCGTGATGGCCGGGCAAAAATTCGGAAGTGTCCTCACGGGGGACGAGTCGCTGCAGCAGCGGCCCATGGAGCGCATCGCCGATCCCCTTCAGGCCATGGGCGCTCGCATCGATCTCCGAGACGGCCACGCGCCCATCCGCGTCCGGGCGAGCCGGTCGGGGCTGTCCCCTATCGAGTACCGTCTGCCGGTTGCGTCGGCGCAGGTGAAGTCGTGCGTCCTGCTGGCTGGGCTGTACGCGAACGGGCAGACGGTGGTCATCGAGTCGACCCCCTCGCGCGACCACACCGAGCGCATGCTGGGCCTGGAGGTGCAGGAGGTGGGCGGGGAGCGCCACATCATCGTGGAGGAGGACCACACCGTCCCGGCCGCCAATTGGTCGGTCCCGGGCGACTTCTCGGGGGCGGCCTTCTTTCTGGTCGCCGGGTCGCTGGTGCCCGACAGCGAATTGTACCTCGACGACGTGGGCCTCAATCCCTCGCGCACGGCCCTTCT
>JBDGQN010000335.1:0-3934 GCA_042219055.1 Salinibacter sp.
CCGCGCCACGCCCACGAGTTGCTGCTGCCCGCCCGAAAGCTGGTTGGGGAAGAGGTCCTGCTTGGCCACCAGGGAGAAGCGGTCCAGCATCTCGGCCACCTTGCTCTCCCGCTCCGACGCGGAGAGGCCCTTGTAGATGAGCGGGGTTTCGAGGTTTTCGTAGACCGTGAGGTCGTCGATCAGGTGGTACGCCTGGAAGACGAAGCCGATCTGGGACCGGTGGATCTCGGTGCGGCGGTCCTCACTCATCTCATGCACCGGCTCGCCCATGAACCGATACTCGCCCCTCGTGGGCTCATCGAGCAGGCCCAGAATGTGGAGCAGGGTGGTCTTGCCGGCGCCAGAGGGGCCCTGGACGGTCACGAACTCCCCTTCGTCGATGTCGAGGTCGATCTGGCGAAGGACGAACGTGCGCGAGAAGCCGTTGCGGTACGCTTTCGTGAGGTTGCGGGTGTGAATCATGGCGGGGGACGGAGGGAACAGATGAACAGGAGGGCGGCGCAAGACGGTATCGCGGGGGACGCGTGAGGGGAGACCGAGAGCTCCTCCAGACCGTGCAAGCTACGGCGGCTCGGAAGGGGAGCCGAAAGACGCCACTCCGACCGCCAGGGGGGCTTGACGGTGAGAATCACGCGCTCACGGGTGATCCCAAGATTTACGTAGCGGCTTTCGGCGAGAACGTGCGGGGACTCTTCGGTAGACGGGGGCTCGGAGGGCTCCACCACGACACCCCCGAGGACAGCGCCTGCCATCCAGATCAGCAAGAACAGAATCTGCCCCAGTCGTTCCATGGTCGCTACGGCTGAAACGAGAAGACCCTGCTACGGATCAAGATAGGTCAACGCCCATGCCACGTATGCGAACCTGCCCTCAGCGGCGGCAGCGGTGGTTCTGGGAAGGGACGACCCCGCCGACGTGTGCGCATTCGCACATCGGCTGTGCGTCTCCGCTCAGTTATTGGTCATCGTTGAGGAGAAGGTTGCGGATCTCCTCGGCGGTCTCGTCGGGCGACACCTTCTGCTCCCTCGTCACTGTTGCGATGCCGTTCGCCATGAGGGGCTTCGTGCCGCCGGATGTCACCTCAAACTCCAAGGGCTCATCCAGGCGGCGATCAATGTGGAAGGCAGACCAGGTCCATGACGAGTCGCTGATTTTTCGGCTGATGGGCATCGGGGAGGTGAAAGGCGTGGGTCCAGGGCTGTCGAATTCGACACTCCGAAGGCGTCATTATTCCCGAAGCGTCCGGGCAGGGTCGAGGCGGGCGGCGTGGACGGTCTGATAGCTGACCGCCAGGACAGCCAGAACGAGGGCGCCCAGGCCCGTAAGGACGAAGACCTCCACGCCCACCACGTCCACCCGGTACTCGAAGTCCCGGAGCCAGCGCTGGAGTGCGACGTACGCCCCCGGCATTCCGACGAGCACGGCCAGGCCGACCCATTGGAGAAATTCCTTCGACAACAGGCCTGCGATCTGTGCGGCTGTGGCCCCCATCGCCTTACGGATCCCGATTTCCCGAGTCCGTTGCTGGACTGAAAAGGTGGCGAGGCCGAAGAGGCCCAGCCCGGCCACGAGCACAGCCAGAACCGCAAACAGTCCGAGGAGCGTACCGAGGCGCCGCTCGGTGCGATACTGTGCCTCGATGCGCTGGTGCAAGAAGGAATACGAGAGCGGCCGATCCGGGAGAAACTTGCTCCACGTCGACCGCACGGCGTCGAGCCCGTCCCGAGTGGCCCCGGGGGCCAGCCGGACGAGGACGGTCCTCGCCCACTCGGGCCTGAGGCCGATCACGACTGGCTGGCGGGCGGCGTGGAGCGACCGGTTGTGAAAGTCGTCGAGGACCCCGATGACCCGAACCTCCCCGTCGCCGAACGGACTCGAGATCGTCTGGCCCACCGGATTGCCCGTCAGTCCGTACGCGTCGACGGCCGATTCGGTGAGAAGGACCGATCGCTCGGCGTCCGAAGGATGGGCCCGCGTGAAGGAGCGGCCCTGCTGCACGTCGAGCTGGAGGGTCTCGACGTAGTCGGATCCGACGAACAGGACGGAGACGCGGGTCGTCTCCCCGGTTTTCCTATTCTCCACCGTCGATCGCGCTAATAGATGGCCCACGCCGGGGGGCTGCCCGACGCTTACCGAGCGCACGGACGCTTGCGTCCGAAGCGCCGCCGCGAACGCGTCGAATTGATCGCCAAGAGGGGCCTTGTTGAACGTCATGACGCGCTTTTCGTCGAAGCCGAGCGGCTTCGTCTGGACGTATTGCAACTGCAGATAGACGACGATCGTCGCCAGGATGAGGGCGACCGATGCGGCGAACTGAACCACCACGAGCCCCTTCCGGAGCCAGGAGCCGCCCCCGCTCGACGCCCCAAATCCCGACTGCTTGAGCACCGCGGAGGGCCGAAACCGGGACAGGACGAAGGCCGGATAGCTGCCCGCCGCCAGGCCCACCAGTCCCACCAGTCCGAGCGCGGTCCCGAGCCCCAGTGGGAGCGGCACGTCACCGAGATGAAGGGTCGTCCCCACGAGGTCGTTCACCATCGGAAGCGCACCGCGGGCGAGCCCCAGCGCTAGCGGCAGGGCCAGCGCCGCCGTCAGAATCGACTCGCCCAAGAACTGTCCGACGAGATGCGGACGTCCGGCCCCCACGGTTTTGTGCACGCCCACTTCCCGGGCCCGCTGGGCGGCGCGGGCGGTCGCCAGGCTCACATAGTTGATGCACGCGATTCCCAGAATGATCAGCCCGATGAGGCCGAAGAAGTAGAGATGCCGGATGTTGCCCTCGGGTCCAAAATCATCATAAATGCCCGCGGAGTACAGATGGATTTGCGTGAGCGGTTGGAGCCGAAGCTCAGCCGTTTCTTGTAATTGCTCCGGCTTCCCGTCCGTCCTCCGCTCGAAGCGGCGGATGCTCGCCTCGAGGGCGCGAGGATCGGCCCCCGGTCGCAGCGCGAGGTAGAGGTGATCGCCATAGGAATTCCAGTCGATCGTCGATCCGTACCGCGTTTTCCGTTGGGACGTCGTGAGCGACAGGAGGGCGTCGAATTGCAGGTGGGAGGTCGACGGCGGATCGGCCACGACGCCCGTCACTTCGTATTCCACCTTGTTTTCGTAGACGACTGTCTTCCCGAGCGGATTGTCCGTGTCGAAGAGGCGCTGCGCCAGGGAGTGCGTCAGTACGATCCGGCCGGGGGCGTCGAGCGCCGTCGACGGATCCCCCCGGCGGAGATCGAACGAGAAGACGTCGAAGAAAGCGGTGTCGGCCCGGAGGGTCCGGTCGACGTAGAACCGTTTTTCGCCTCGGCCGAGCAGCGGTTCTTCCATAGGGGCGACGACGGTCGCCTGTTCGATGGCCGGAAAGCGACTCGTCAGCGCCTGCGCCAGTCCGGGAGGAGACTGGGCACTCCCGTCCAGGCGTCGCACGGAGGAGGGCCCGAACGCATCGCCGGCGGTGTCGGCCCGCACGACGCGGTGAATGCGGTCGGCCTTCTCGTGGAAGTCGTCGTAGGAACGCTCGTGGCGAATGTAGAGGCCGATGACCAGGCATACGGCCAGGCCCGTGGCGAGCCCGACGACGTTGATGACCGTAGGGCCGGGATTCCGTTTCAGGGTGCGGAGAGCGATCTTGAAATAATTGAGGAGCACGGAAGAGTGTGCGGGTGTTCAGGTGTTTTGGCGTTGGAGGGCTGGGATCGAGCGCTTCCGTTCTGGATCCGGGAGCACTCGAATTCCAGTCAGGCTCCAGGATGCGCCGCGTACTCCTGCTCGATGAAGTTTTCGGAGACGACCTTGCCGTCGAACAAGTGGATCGTGCGGGCCGAGTACTCGGCGTCGGCGGGCGAGTGGGTCACCATCACAATGGTGGTGCCCGCCTCGTTGAGGTCCGAGAGCAGCTCCATCACCTGCGCGCCGTTGGTCGAGTCGAGATTTCCGGTCG
>JBDGQN010000336.1:0-9915 GCA_042219055.1 Salinibacter sp.
GATTTTTCGCTAATCAACCTAACCAACCGAAGGTTTTAATGCGATTGCCCTGGGGTTCCTCCGGGCAGCTCCCTGAACAGTGCACGAAGGGCGGGGCGGAGGGGAGGCCCGGCAGCGAAGACGGTCTTTGAAGTGCCGGGCTCGGACCCGTTCATCGAACCGAGACTCAGAATGGGAGCGGAAACGGAAATCCACCGGAGACCCACAGCCTCGACCCACAGACTTCCCATCGCGATGGGTGGACTTCTTCATTCTTTACGATTATACTTAGGACTGAGCTGTTTGTAGGCGATCCTCGATCCGCGTCACTTGTTCGCTCGTCGAGCTCCGGGGGACTCCCGGTGGTCCTCTGACTAAAGATGCCCTCTACGTTCCGGCATACACTCAACAATGCCCTCAACGGGATGGGGAAGTGCCCTTGCGGGGGTCTGACGGGGCTGTCTGGGGCCTCCAGCCGTCGAATGATTCTTTGTCACGGACCCTTAATCCATCATGTCCGATACGCCCGAGGTCCTCTGTCTGGGGGGCGGCTACCTCACGATCTACGCGATGAAGGAGCTCCGGAAGCCCGCGAAGAGGGGGGAGATCAACGTGACGGTCGTGGACAAGAACAACTATCACAACTTCCACGGCCTCATTCCGGAAATGCTGGTGGGGCGGGTGAAGCCGAGCAACGTCATTAGCCCGTCGCGGAAGTTGTTTCAGCCCGCCCGTTTCTTCAAAGCCACCATCGAAGAGATCGACGTCGACACGCAGTCGGTGGGCGTCCGACGATCGCTTGACAACCGGGCGTTCGAGCTCGACTACGATCATCTGGTGCTCGACATCGGGTCGGTCGACGACCTGAGCCGCTACCGGGGCATCGCCGAGCACGCCATGAAGCTCAAAGACTACTGGGATTGCTTTGAGGTGCGGAACCATCTCTTCCAGATGATGGAGCTGGGGGAGGTGGAGACGGATCCCGAGCTGCGTCGCCGGCTTCTGACGTTCGTGGTCGCCGGGGGAAACTTTGCCGGCGTCGAGGTGAGCTCCCACATCCTCACCTCGTTTCGCAAGCTGGCTCGGACCCACTACGGCGGCATCGACCCCGACGAGATTAACGTGGTGGTAGTGCACAGCGGCGACCGAATACTGCCCGAGCTCGATGCGAAAAAGCCGGGCGTGGTCGACTGGGCTGAGGAGTACCTCGAAGACGTTGGGCTCGACATCCGGCGGGACACGAAGCTGGAGGCGGCGACCCCCGAGGAGGCTGTGCTGAGCACCGGCGAGCGCATCCCGACCGAAACCATCATCAGCTGTACCGGCACGGCCGTGTCGCCGCTCCTCGATCAGCTGCCGTACGAGCGGATGGACGATGGGCGGGTGATTAGCAACGAGTACGGGCAGGTGAACGAGGCCGGGACCGTCTGGGCCGGGGGCGACTGTGCGGCGGTGCCGGATCCCTCCGGCGGCTACTGTCCGCCCCTCGCCGTGTACGCCATGACGGCCGGGACGACGATCGGCACAAATATCCGCAACACCGTCCAGAACCGCTCGCTGGAGCCGTATACGTTCCCCGGCCTGGGGGATGCCTGCGTGCTGGGGGGCAACAAGGCCGTGGGCCACCTGAAGGGCGTGCCGTTCACCGGGTTCATCGGGTGGATCATCTGGCGCTCCTTCATGATCTTCTACCTGCCGAGCTGGGACCGGCGCTTCCGCGTCATGGCCGATTGGGTCCTGGAGCTGTTCCTGGGACGCGACATTGTGAGCCTGTCGCAGAACGACTCGATCGGCATCGAGTCGGCTCTCTACGAGCCGGGGCAGGCCATCGTGCAGCAGGGCGAGGTGGGGCGCAGCATGTATCTCATTCGGGAGGGCGAGGTGGAGATCGTCTACGAGCAGCCCGACGGGGAGGAACGGGTAGGAACACTGAGCGCGGGCGACCACTTCGGGGAGCAGGCCGTATTCAGAAACGTCAATCGCACGGCCACAGTGCGCGCCACGTCGGAGGCGCGCCTGCTGCGAATCCAGCGCGAGAAGGCCCTCCAGCTCTCCGAAACGCTCGGCCCCGCGGGCGAAAGCATCCAGAAACTGCCCGACGTGGCCCCGGCTGACGGCCAGGACTGATCTGTCCGAGTTCTCCGCAGGGTGGCCCCGGGAGGGGCTGAGCCACGATCTCGTGCGACGGTCCTACACCGGCTTACGCATTCTTGTCCATCGATCCGAGGTGTCCCTCATGACGTTTCCGCCCCCGCTTAACGACCTGAGTCCCGACGAAGAGAAGGCCCTGAACCGTGTAGCCCGAACCGAAGCGTTTTCGGCCGGGGAAACCATTTTTGAAGAGGGCGACGAGGGGCAATCCTGCTACTTCATCGACGAGGGGCAGGTGCGCATCGAGCTGGCCTACGAGGAAATTGACTCGCAGCACGTGCTCGAATACCTCGAGGCGGGAGACATCCTCGGGGAGCTCAGCCTTCTCGACGACCGGCCCCGATCGGCGGGAGCCATTGCGGATACGCCGACCGAGACCCGTCAGGTGCGGCGGGACGACCTTGAGCGATTGGCCGAGGACGAGCCCGGCCTCGCGATGGACGTGTACCATGCCCTGGGGCAACACACCGCCCAGAAATTGCGGGCCACCAATGTGAAGTTGGCCGAGGAGACCCCGGTAACGCCCACGGAGGATGTGGAGGCACTTGTGGACCGCGCCACGCAGGCGCAGGGCCACATTCAGGAGTGGTCCGAAGAGCGCATCCAGGCCCTGCTCGGGGACCTCGCGCAGTCGATCAACGAGCGGGCCGAGGAGTTTGCCGAGAAGTCGGTAAAGGCCAGCTTTCTGGGCAATGCCCACGACAAGGTCATCAAGATCAAACTGGGCAGTTTGGGCATCTATCAGTCCATGCTCGGCGGGGTGGGGCAGGGGGTCATTGAAGAGGACGCGGATCGGGGGGTGGTGAGTTGGGCCGCACCCGTGGGGATTGTCTTCGGCCTCATTCCAATTACCAATCCCATCTCCACCGCAGCCTTCAAGACGCTTATCAGCCTGAAGTCGCGCAACGCGCTGATCCTGAGCTTCCACCACCTCACGAAGGAGCTTGGGGCCGAGTACCTCGATCTGGTTCACTCGGTGCTTGAAGACCACGGGGCGCCGACGAACCTCGTGCAGCAGGTACGGAAGCGCAACTCCCGGAAAAAGACGGAGATGTTCATGCAGCACGACGATGTGGACCTCATCCTCGCTACCGGCGGGGCGAGCATGGTGAAGGCGGCCTACAGCTCCGGCAATCCTGCGATTGGGGTGGGGCCGGGCAACGCCCCGGCCATGATTGGCCCCGACGCGGACGTGGCCGACGCCGTCAGCAAAGTGATCTGGAGCAAGACGTTCGACAACGGGCTCATCTGCGGGTCAGAGCACAACCTCGTCGTTCCCGAGTCGATGCGGGACGAGGTCACCGCTGAGCTCAAACGACAGGGGGCAGCCCTCCTCACGGACGCGGAGAAGGAGCACTTCATGGCGCACTCCATCTACGAGAAGAAGAACGTCTTCGACAAAGAACTGGTGGGGCAGGCGGCCTCGGACATTCTGGCGAAGCTTGGGATCGAGCGAGACGGGGACGTGGAACTGATCGTCATCCCGGCGGACGACATCTCTGAGGACAATCCGTTGTCCAAGGAGAAGCTGCTCCCCCTGATCAGTCTCTACACGGTGGCAGACACGGAGGAGGCTCTGGATGTGTCCGAGCAGCTGCTGGAGCTAGACGGCACCGGCCACACTGCCGCCATCCACACTACGGACGACGAACTCATTACCCGGTACGGAGAACGCATGCCCGCCAGCCGGATCATCGTGAACGCTCCGAGCTCCAGTGGGGTGACGGGGCTCACCACAGGACTCGTCCCGTCCCTGACCCTCGGCTGCGGCACCTACGGGGGCACCTCCACCTGCGACAACGTGACGTACACCCACCTGCAAAACGTGAAGCGCATTGCCCGCGAGCGCGAGCCCGAGGTGGAGCTTTCCTGACCTCAGGGACTGGGGACCGTCTGGGCGTTCCGGGACGCCCGAGCAGTCTCCTCGCTACTCTTTGTGAAAGGCCTCTTCAGGGGGAGTGGGGGCCTCCGGAGGCGTCGGCGGGGACCACTGGGACGCCTCGAAGGCTTTTCCCCACGTTGCTTCCGCCAATCGATCCGGACGCTTCTTCGCAGTACGACAAGGACATGGACCGACCGTCCGCTTCGGAACTGGGCCGTTTGTTGAAAGAGATCCCGTTCTTTGCGGCCGTGCCGGCGGCGGATCTGGAGGAGATCGTGCCGCGTCTCGAGTGGGTGGAGCTGTCCAGCGGCGAGGTGCTCTTCCAGCAGGGGACCACCTCCGAGGGGTTTTACGTCCTCGTCTTCGGTCGTCTGGTGGCCGCCGTGGCGGAGGGGGCGGGGCAGACGGTGGTGGGCGAGATCACGCGCGGCGAGTGTGTGGGCGAGATGGGGTTTATGACCGACGAGCCCCGGAGCGCCTCGGTGAGGGCGGTGCGGGACAGTTACCTCCTGCGGATGGACTCGGCAGTCTTCGAGGCCTTCGTAGAAACCCATCCGCAGCAGATGCGGAATGTGACGAACGTCCTCATCCGCCGCCTGAAGGACACGATGGGGGAGGAGCGGTACACGCCGCGCCTCAACTTCCACGCGTTCGTTCCGCTCACCTCGTCGGTGCCCATCGAGCAGTTTGCGGCCCGGCTCCGTGATCACTTGCCGCCGGACCACGACTACGAGTACCTGTCGAAGGACCGCTGGCAACGACTTTTCTGTGCGGGTGGCGACGAGCGGTTCGACGTCGCGTCGTTCTATCAGTGGGTGTACGAGCACGAAGAAGAGGACCGGATGGTCTTTTTCGAGTGTGCCCCCGAGTGGGGCGAGTGGACGCGCTACGCCGTGCAGAACGCCGACCGGATTTTCCTGGTGGGGCGGGCGGGCGGGTCTCCCCGCGTACGTCCGGTGGAGGAGCAGCTCCAGCGCGCAGCCCACATTGAAGACCACATTCGCCACGAACTCATCCTGCTCCGCGATCGCTCGGGCAACGACGCGGTGCACACTGCGGACTGGCTGGACCCCCGCGACGTGGATCGACACCACCACGTCCAGCTCTCGAACGACCGGGACCTCGCGCGCATCGCCCGGTTTATTCGAGGCGAAGCGATTGGGCTCGTGCTTGGGGGCGGCGGGGCCCGCGGCTTTGCGCACCTCGGGGTGATTCAGGCCATGGAAGAAGCCGGCGTCCCGACCGACTACGTGGGCGGAACCAGCATGGGGGCGATTATGGCGGCTGCCTGGGCCAAATATTCCGATGCGACCGTCTTTACGGAAGCCGTAAAAGAAGCGTTTATGGGGCGTGGGACGATGCTGGACTATACCCTGCCCATGTACTCCTTAATCCGTGGAAAAGAATACATCGATATCCTCGAAATTCTCTTTGGTGAGGGATACATAGAAGACCTTCCGATAAATTATTTTTGCGTGTCGACGAACCTGTCGAAGGTCAGGACCGTCGTCAACGATCGGGGAAAGCTATTCCGGTGGGTATTGTCCAGCATCACGATTCCCGGGATCGGGCCGCCGTTCCTCGATGAGGGTGAACTGCTCGTCGACGGTGCGGTCCTGAACAACATCCCGGTCGACGTGATGGATGAGCGGCTTCGAGGGGACATCATCGCGGTCGACGTGAGCTCGTCGAAGGAGCTGAAGGGACCTGATGACACCGACATTCCCCCCTCGCCTTACAAGCTGGCCCTCCGGAAACTGTCGGGGAGGAAGACGGATCGCATGCCCAATATCTTCGAGATCCTATGGAAGACATCCATCCTGGCGAGTTTGTATCAGCGCCCCGAAAAAATTAAGCAATCTGACCTGTACATAAAGCCCCCGCTCACGGAATTTAACTTGTTCGACTGGGATCACTTTGACGAGATCGTGGAGGCGGGGTACCGGCACGCCCGGTCCGTGCTGGACGAGGACCCCCTCGGTCGTTCGACGACGTCGGAATCTTGAAGGGACAGCCTCGGGGCAGAGAAACAAGTCCCCGCGTTTTGGACATGGCGCGGGAGGCTGGACGTCTCAACAAAAAACACCCCTGAGATCGCCGTTCAGCGCCGCTCAGGGGCACTTTTCAGGGGGTGGAAGAGTGTGCCCGCGGAGGGACTCGAACCCTCACGTCCTCTCGGACAACGGATTTTGAATCCGTCGCGTCTGCCAAATTCCGCCACGCGGGCAAGACTGATTGTGGAATTCAGAATGTGGAGTTCGGAGCGGGGAGTGTGAAGTCGAGTAAACTGGAGTCCAGAACACTCAATTCGCAGGGGCGGCGGCTCGTTCCCGCAGCGGAGCGGTTTCCTCGATCAGGCTGGTTGGGGTCGAAGCTCTTCCGATTTGGCGTAGCGAGCATCCATTCGGGCAAAATGCCTCGATACAGCCCGTTCAGCGGACTCCGGGAGATTTATTTCATCAGTCGCTTCGCTCGTGTCTCCGCTCCGGGTCGCGGGCGCTCCCCTTTGGTCGAAATGACTTCACCGTTAAGGACCTGCTTGATTCTGCATTAGTCCTCCATCTCCGCGTAGTGGTCGTGGAAGCGAATGATGGCCTGGATGCCCTGGTGGAAGCGGTCGAGACCGAAGGATTCATTGGGCGAGTGGATGGCGTCGGAGTCGAGGCCGAAGCCCATGAGCACGCTGTCGAGCCCCAGGTGCTGCTGGAAGTCGGCCACGACGGGGATGGTGCCGCCGTTGCGCACGAAGACGGGCTCGGTGCCGCGCACCTCCTCGATGGCGTGCTTCGCCGACTGCATGGGCGGGATCGACGGGTCGACGAGCACAGGGTCGCCGCCGTGGAGCCGTCGCATGGACAGGTCCATGGTGGCGGGCACCTCGGCCTCCAGATGGGCTTCCAGCTTGTCGTAAATGTCCTCCACCTCCTGCTCGGGCACGAGGCGCATCGAGAGCTTGGCGTGGGCCGTCGAGGGGAGCACCGTCTTGGCGCCCTCCCCCGTGTATCCGCTCCAGAGCCCATTCACGTCGAGCGTGGGCCGGGCCGTGAGGCATTCGAGCGTCGTGTAGTCGCCTTCGGTGCGCACGTCGTCGATGTCGAGCGCGGCCCTCCACGCGGCCTCGTCGAAGGGAAGCTCGGCGAACGTCTCGCGCTCGGCCTCCGTCAGGTCGCGCACCTCGTCGTAGAAGCCAGGAATGGCAATGCGGTGCTCCTCGTCGTGCAGGCCCGCGATGATTCGGCTGAGCGCGTTGGCAGGGTTGTCCACAGCGCCGCCGTAGTTGCCGGAGTGGAGGTCGCGGTTGGGACCCTGGAGCGTGATCTCGGCGTAGGCGAGCCCCCGAAGGCCGTAGGTGATGGAAGGGGTCTCCGGCGAAAACATGGCCGTGTCGGAGATGAGGACGACGTCTCCGTCGAGCCGCTCGCCGTCGGATTTGATGTACGATTCGATGGCCATCGAGCCGGTCTCCTCCTCGCCCTCGAGGACGTACTTGAGATTCACGGGGAGCTCGCCTTCCGCCGAGAGGTAGGCCTCTGCGGCCTTGAGGTGCATGAACATCTGCCCCTTGTCGTCGCAGGCGCCGCGGGCGTAGAGCGACCCGTTGCGGCGCGTGGGCTCGAAGGGATCGGTGTCCCACTCGTCGAACGGATCGGGCGGCTGTACGTCGTAGTGGCCATAGACCACCACGGTGGGCTTGGCCGGGTCCGTGATGTGCTCGGCGTATACGATGGGGTGGCCGTCGGTCTCGATCAGATCGGTCGTCTCCATCCCGATCGCGTCGAAGTGATCGATGAGCCAGTGGGCGGCCCGATGCACTTCGTCGGCGTAGGCGGAGTCGGTGCTGACCGACGGGATGCGCAGGAGCTCTTTCAGCTCGCCAACGAAGCGATCGGCGTTCTCTTCAGCGTAGGAGAGGGCAGTGTCCATTGTCGATTACGAGTGGCGAATTCCGAAGTGCGAATGGGGCGGGAGCGTCGGGGGCGTTGAGGAGGCAGGTGGGGCCCAGGCGGAGAGCCCCGAGGCAGCAGGGACGAGGTCGCCAACGCCCAAATGGGCCAGGGGCCTGCCGAGAAAAATTTACGTAGTAAAGGATATAAGGCAGCGGTCCGATTTTCCAAGACGCAGGGGACACCTTACAAAAAACGCACCTCTCCCGAACGGTCCGATCTTCGGGCGGGGCGTCAGGAGGCGGTCTTGCGGGCGTGGAGGAGGAGACGGGGGCTCGCGTCGGGGTCGTAGTCGTCCCCGTCATAGGTTCCGAAGAGCTCTACCAGTTCCAGCCCGACGGATGCGTACATCTCCTCGAAGTCGTAGACCGTAAAGAGGCGAATGCTTTCCTGAAACGTCTCGGTGCCCTCGTCGTGCTCGATCGTAATCTCTTTGTTTACGCGGCCGTTCTCGATCCAGCGCTCCTGACGAATCGTGGCCCCGTCCTCGGTCTCGTGCTCGGACGTGCCCAGGGAGTTGGCGACCACCGGGGCGTTGAGGAAGTCCTGCAGAAACCAGCCGCCGGGCCGCAGCGCGGTGGTCATGGCGGCGAGCGCGCGTTCGTTCTCGGCGTCGTCCTCAAAGTAGCCAAACGACGTGAACAGGTTGACCACCCCATCTGCGCAGCCGTCGCACACCGGCTCGCGCATGTCGCCCATACGGAAGGAGAGCTTGGCCCCGAGGCCCTCGTCCGTCGCCATCGTCCGGGCCTCTTCGATGGCCGCCTCGGACAGGTCAATGCCCGTCACGCGGTGACCGCGGCGGGCCAGATCGCGTGCGTGACGCCCCCGCCCACAGCCGACGTCCAGAATGTGAGCGTCCGGTGCCGGGGCAAGTTCTCGTTCGATCAAGTCCCCCAGCCGCTTGGCCTCCGCTTCGTCCCGGTGGTCGTAGACGCTGGTGTAGGCATCGCTCCAGAACCAGTCTTCGTACCAGGACATGCTTGGGAATGGGAAAGAGGGAGTGGGGGACGGAGCCAACCGCGGACTGCGGTTGGCGGATGGGGACAGGCGATCTAGTCTTCGTTCAACTCCTCCTCGAAGGGGGCGAGGGCCTCCTCGATCGGGCGGGCGTCGGGGTACCAGCTGATGATTTTGCGGACGACCTCGTCAAGGAGGGCGTCGGGACAGGAGGCGCCGGAGGTGAGGAGGACGTCGACCGGCGTGTCACTGGCCGGGAACCAGTTCTCGGTGGTCACTTCCTCGTGCTGATGCACGTCGTAGTGCTGGATCTCCGACGGCGCGTCGAATTCGTCCGCATCGCGGATGAAGTAGGTGGGCATGTGCTCCTCGCAGAGCTCCACGAGGTGACCCGTGTTCGACGAGTTGTAGCCGCCCACGATAATGCCGACGTCGGCCCCGTCCTCGATGAGGGCCTGCGTGGCGTTCTGATTTTCGTTGGTGGCGTAGCAGAGCGTGTCGCTGGTGTCGGCGAAGTGCTCCTTGACGTTGGACTCCCCGTAGCGGTCCATCATGGCCTCCCGCATGAGATCCGCAATTGCGGCGGTCTCTTCCGCGAGCATTGTCGTCTGGTTCACGACGCCCAGCTTCTTCAGGTCCGTCTCCGGGTCGAAGTCCTCCGAGTACTTGTCGTCGAAGTAGTCGTAGAAGAAGTCCGCGTCCTTCTCGCCCCGGACCACCTTTGCCAGCTCCTGGGCCTCCTCCATGTCGCGTACGACGACCACCGGGCCTTCCTCCTTGGCGTGGGAGAAGGTGGCGCGCGTCTCCTCGTGGTAGCGCTTGCCGTGCACCACGATGGAGTAGTCGTCGTCTCCGATCTGGGAACTCTTGCGCCACACCTTCTCCACGAATGGGCACGTAGTGTCGTACGACTCCGTGTCGACGCCGCGCTCCTCCAGTTCCTGTTCCACCTCCAGCGTGGTGCCGAAGGCGGGAATGATGACCACGTCGTCGGGCGTC
>JBDGQN010000337.1:0-12437 GCA_042219055.1 Salinibacter sp.
GGCGGCAGCTCCGGGCCGCCGAGACGGAGAAGTACGCCCACGTCACCTACTTCTTCAGCGGCGGACGCGAGGAGCCGTTTGACGACGAAGACCGCATCCTGGTTTCCTCTCCCGAGGTCGCGACGTACGATCTTCAGCCCGAGATGAGCGCGCCGGAAGTGGCCGACCGGGTGAGCCAGTCACTGCAGGAGAACGCCTACAACCTCGGCGTCCTCAACTTTGCGAACCCCGACATGGTGGGCCACACCGGCGACTTCGATGCGGCGGTGGCGGCGTGCGAGGCGGTCGACCAGTGCGCTCGTCAGGTCGTGGAAGCCGCGCGGGAAAACGGCTACTCGGTCAACATCATCGCCGACCACGGAAACGCCGACAAATTGGAGAACCCGGACGGCTCCCCCCACACCGCCCACACCACAGCCCTTGTCCCGCACGTCATTCTCAAAGACGGGTTCGACGGCCCCGTGCAGGACGGCAAGCTGGGCGACGTGGCCCCTACCATCTTGGCCCTGCTCGACGAAGAGGTCCCCGACTCCATGGACGGCAACGTGCTCGTGCCCACCGAACGAATCCCGGCACCGTAGCCCCCCTCGGAAGCCATTCAGCAGAGACGAATTTTCAATCTGCGAATTTTCCAATCTCTCACCTATTCAACCGTCGGCGTGAATGGCAGCCGCGTCTGAATAGCGCCCTGCGCTCCGATCACGCGGTCGAGCATCTGCTTCTTTCGCCAGAGCGTCTCTCCTACTGCGCTCCGGATCGCAGACTGCCACATCTGTCGAGCCTGCGACGAAAGACTCTCGCTGATCCGCTTGAGGAACGTCTCGGGCCGGGGAAGGAGGCGGGTCCGATAGGGGCCGTCGCCAAGCCCGGCTGCCTGCCCGGCCATAGCCACCGCATCGGTCAGCGTGCCGGTTGTGTCGACCAGTCCTACCTCCTCGGCATCCCGCCCCGACCACACGCGGCCCTGCGCCACACTGTCGACCGCCGAGACCGACATGCCCCGCCCATCGGCCACGCGCTGTAGAAAGGTCTGATAGGTCTGGTCAATGGACTGCCCGATGAGCCGACGCTCTCGCTCCTCCAAATCCTGTACGGGCGAAAAGAGATCGGCGTAGGGACTGGTTTGCACCTGGTCGAACGTGATGCCAAGCTTGTTCTCGAAGAAGTTGCGGGCGTTGACGACGAGGCCGAACACCCCGATCGATCCCGTCGTGGTCGTCGGGTTGGCGACAATCGAGTCGGCCGCGGCGGCAAGGTAGTACCCGCCCGATGCCGCCACGTCGCCCATCGACACGATCACGGGCTTTTTCGCTGCCGTGCGCTTCACGGCGTGCCACATGGCCTCGGACGCCGCGGCACTCCCCCCCGGCGAATTGACGCGCACGACAACCGCCTCCGTCGACGGGCTGGTCCGGGCCGTCTCCAACGCCTCCGTCAGGTCTGTCGACCCGAGCGGCTCCGGGCCGCTGACCGGAACCTGGTCGTCGGTCGAGCCCGTGACGATGTTTCCCTCTGCGTAGACGATGTCGACCCGTCCCGTCCCGGTGTACGACTGCCCCGCCGACGACGCCGACACACGTTGATACTCCTCGATGGAAACGGTCGAGAGGCCATTGGGCACGCCCTCCTCGACGAGCGACCGAAGCCGGTCACGCACCTCATTCTCATAAAGCAGTCCGTCCACGAGCCCTCGCTCGGCCGCTGCAGCGGAGGTGAGCAACGCCTCCTCGTCCGCCATGCGATTGAGGGTCTTGCCCGACATCCCCCGAGCCTCCGCGACCGTCGACACAAACCGGTTGTTGACGGTCTTAAGGAGCGCCGTGAGCTGCTTCCGGTTGGCCTTCGAAAGATCCTTCCGCACGAACGGCTCCCCGGCGCTCTTGTATTTCCCAGCCCGAATGATCTTCGGTTCCACGTCGAGCCGCTCAAAGGTTCCGTCGAAGAAGGAGAGGATGGTGGAAAAGCCGTTGTAGGCAAAGGAGGACTGCGGCGCGGAAAAGACGCTGTCGGCCGCGCTGGCCACGAAGTAGCCCTTCTCGCTCATGCCAAACTCCTCGCTGGAGGCAATGACTGGCACTCCGCTCTTTCGGGTCTTGCGTACGGCCTGCCGGATCTCTTCGAGCGTGGCCCACCCGGCGGAGAGGCCTTTCATGCGCAGCCACACCGCCTGGACGCGAGGGTCGGTGCGCGCCTTGCGAAGTGACGTCTGCAGTTCGCGCAGGTCGTAGGCCGGCCCTCCCCCAAACGCCTTCCGAAACGGGTTCTCGGTCACGCGCTCCGGCACGTCCCCCGCGAGGGGAACCGTAAGCACCGACCCGGACTGTACGGCAGGGGCCTGATCGCCGGACAGCGACAGGGCAAAAAAGAAAAAGACGAGGAAGAAAATGACGAGTCCGAACGCGACCAGGGTCCCGATCACACTGGCGGCGAGGGTGGACAGAAAACGCATAGACGGAGAGGGGCGCGTGGAAGAAGCTGCGAGGCGGAATCGGTTGCAAAACCGATACGTGTATACGCAGAAGGGACGTGCCGTTTCAATCCGCCGCTGCGCTTCCCTAGTCACCGCACGATATTGGGGCACACCTCACTATTTCAATCTACCAATCTTCAAACTGCCCCCCTCCTCGAGAACCTCTGTGCCTGCAGAAATTCGGACATTCCCGGAGAAAGATTCGCGAACTTGATCGCCCGCAGCCCCCCACTCCTCCCCGCAGCTTCCTGGTTGATTATGTCCACCGCCACCGACGCCCGCGACCGGTCCCTCACGCTCGAACAGCCGCCCCGCCGCATCATCTCGCTGGTGCCAAGCCAGACCGAACTGCTGGCCTACCTCGGCCTCTACGACCGCGTCGTAGGCATCACACGCTTCTGCGAGCGGCCCGAACATTGGCGCTCGGCAAAAACCATCGTCGGGGGGACGAAGCAGGTCGACATCGATACGGTCCGCGACCTCGATCCGGACCTCATCCTCGCCAACCACGAAGAGAACACAGCCGAGGACGTGTCGGCACTCGATGAGATCGCACCGGTGTTCGTCACGGAGGTCCAAACCGTCTCTGAGGCGCTCGCCATGGTCCGCACGGTCGGCGCCCTCACCGACACCACCGACCGCACCTCTACTCTCGTCGGAAAAATTATCTCCCGGTTCGAGGCGCTCCCCGACTTTTCGCCGCTCCGGGCCGCCTACCTCATCTGGCGCGAGCCCTACATGACCGTCGGCGGCGACACGTTCATCCACGACGTGATGACGTGGGGCGGCTTCGAAAATGCATACGGCGACCAGACGCGGTACCCCGAGGTGACGCCCGATGCGCTCGCCGATCGGGACCTCGACGTGGTCCTCTGTGCGAGCGAGCCCTTCCCCTTCCACAAGAAAGACAAATTTACGGCCGACCTCCGCGCGGCCCTCCCCGATACGCCCGTCGAGATCGTCGACGGGCAGCCCTTCTCGTGGTACGGCCCGCGCCTCCTCGACACGCCCACCTACCTCACCAACCTCCGCGAGCGACTGCCCACGCCCCACGTAGCATAGCTACATCCTAACTCCCCTACTCTGATGGACGCCCAGACCCGCGCCGAGCGCCTCACGACGGCCCATCTCCTCGTAGACGGGCACGTCGATCTGCCCCACCGCCTCCACGAGTTCCCCGAAAGTCCCGTGGCGCAAACCATTGGGGGCGACCTTGACTATCCCCGGGCGCGCACCGGCGGTCTCGACGCCCCCTTCATGGCCATCTACATTCCAACGCATCTCCAAGACACGCCGGGCGCCGCCCCGAAACGAGCTCGCGCGTTGATCGACCTCGTAGAGCGCATCGCGAACGAACATCCCGACCACTTTACGCTCGCCACGTCCCCGACCGAGGTGCGCCGCCTGGCCAACACCGACGTCCTCGCCCTGCCCATGGGCATGGAGAACGGAGCAGGCCTCGGGGACGATCTCGACAACGTGAAGTCCTTTTACGACCGTGGCATCCGCTACGTCACCCTCACGCACGGGAAGCACAACAAGATTGGCGATTCCTCTTACGACGACGCGGAGCCACGCTGGAACGGCCTGAGCCCATTTGGCGAGAAGGTGGTCGCCGAGATGAACCGTCTCAGCATCATGGTCGACATTTCTCACGTCACGGACTCGACAGCCATCGACGCGATCGAACAGTCGGGAGCTCCCGTCATCGCCTCCCATTCGTCCTGCCGCCACTTCACCCCCGGCTGGGAGCGCAACGTGAGCGACGACCTCATTCAGCGGATTGCCGACACGGGCGGCGTCGTCATGGTTACCTTCGGCTCCTCCTTCCTGCGCGACGAGTATCGCGACCGGGAGGACCCAATTCGCGAGACGATGAACGCGCACATCAACTCGATGGGCTGGGCGGAGGACTCACGGGAGGCCGTCGCCTACGAGCAGAAAATGCGGGAAAAACACCCTATCGGGACCGTGCAGGACGTGGCCGACCACATCGATCACGTGGTAAAACTGGTCGGCGTGGAGCACGTCGGTCTGGGCTCCGACTTCGACGGCGTGTTTGCGCTGCCCGAGGGACTTCAAGACGCCTCGGGCTACCCCAATCTCGTGGCCGAACTGCTCCGCCGCGACTATATGGAGGACGAGATTGCCAAGATTCTCGGACAAAACCTGCTCCGCGTGTGGACGGAGGTTGAAGCAGTTGCCGATCGCCCCTCAAAAAGGTAGGCACCGTCAGGGACGCGGAGGAATCGCTACCTCATCGTCGGCCTGCGGCCCTTCAGCGCCCGCCACGCGCCGAGTGTTCTGCTCCGTCGGGGCGGGGGCCTCTCGGGCTGGAGCGACCGTGCGCCAGCGCTGATACCAGATGACGGTGCCCGTAACGGACAGCACGGCGGGCGCCAGCCCTAGAATCACGTAGAGCCACTTCACGAGAACCCCCCCAACTGCGCCGACGTGAAGAGGGTAAAAGGTTTGGAGTACCTGCGCGCCCCAGGGCGCCGCCCGCGCATCGTCGACCCGGAGAACTGTGGCGTCGGACGGACGCGCGTGGACGAAACTCCGCCCGTTAGGGTGCCACTCCGGCGGCGTCCGTAGGCGGACGGTGACGGGCGCCTTCGCGGTCTCCGGAAAATATACGAACGTCGGTTCCGCCGTGGGGAGGGCTCGCTCTGCGGCGGCCATCACGCGTCGATAGGAAACCGTCACGGGCGTCTCCACGCCGTGCTTCTCCTCGACCGTGGGCGGGGATGGGGGCCAAGGCTCCGACGCCGTAACGGTGGCAATGAGCTGCTGGGTCGTGGGGTAGAAGATGAAGGCGCTCCCGGTTAGGGCGGTGAGCAGCAAAAACACCGCGGTGTAGAAGCCACCAGCCCGATGCAGGTCATAGTTGAAGCGGAGCCCGCCCTGTCGCCACGACATGCGGAGCCCCTCCCACAGCTGCTGCAGGCGCCGCGGCCACCACAATACGAGGCCTGTAGCGGTGAGCAGCACGAGCAGCAGGCCGGTCACGCCAACGATGAGCCCACCCGTGCGCCCTGCAAGCAGTTCTACGTGCAGCCCGACGATCGTGCTTAGTAGCCCCTCGTCTGGCTTTTGCTCGCCCAGGACCGTCGCTCGGTACGGATCGACGTACACGGTAGGGGCTTCCGGTCCCAATCGCACTATCGTCGGCTCGGTCGGAGCGGTGGAGAGATTGGCAATCCACGGGGTCGCCTGCGGGTGTGCTTGTTTCACCGCCTCCACCACCGCCTCCAGCGACGCACGCTCTCCGGACGGCGTCACGTGGTGCAGATCAGGGCGGAGCCATTCGTTGAGCGTATCCTCGAAGACGAGTGCACTGCCGCTCACGCTGATCACGACGAGGAGTCCGCTCAGCGTCAGTCCACCGTACAGGTGGATCCAGGAGGATACGCGGCGGAGGGTCGACATGACGGAGGACCAACAGTCTCAGCGTGACAATCATCGAGGCCAAGCCCCCCGTCGCTTACCACTTCACCGTGTAGGAGAGACTCACATTGCGACCACGGCCCGGCGTGTATGCAAAGCCGAAGTTGGTAAACTGAGAGCGAACAGGGAAGTAGTAGTTGTCGAACAGGTTCTGCACGCCCAGTGCAAGGGTGCCGGGCCCCACGTCCACCTGCCCCGACAGGTCGACCAGCGTGTAGCTCTCGATTGGCCCCTCACCGTACGTCCGATCTCCCTCTTTGAATCGGTCGCGGGACCCGGAGCGGAACACCTGCAGGCGTCCGCTCACCCCGTCTATGGGCGTCACCTTCACGTAGCCGGTGATTTTCGTGGGGGGGATGCGGTTGCCGGGAAGATACGTATCGTAGCTACCGTCCCCGTTGGCGTCGCGCTTCCCCTCCAGCCACGTAAACGACCCGCCCACCTTCAGCGGATCGGCCACCTGCACGTCTACACTCGCTTCTACCCCGTAGATGCGTTCCGGCGAGCGAATGATTTCGAGGTCCGATCCATACGTGCTGCCGAGCTCGGAGGCACTGTAAAATCCGGCCACAGACGCATTGATCGTTGAGGTCCCAACCCGAGTGCCCAGCTCGTAACTGTTCACTGTCTTGGCCTCCAGGCTAAGCTTCTCCACGGACGGCGCCGACGTACCGCGCAGTACGCGCCCCACGTCGCTCACCGAAAAGCCTTGCTCGAAGGAAGCGAAGACATCAATCGGCTCGGCAACCGTAACGACCGCACCGACATTGAACACCATGTTGTCGTAGGTCAGAGTGCCCCCCTTCACGTCGTTTCGCGTGTCCGGCGTGCCGTCGCCATCTGTGTCAAGTTCCTTACGGAGCGTCGTAAAGTCGTCGACGCTGAGCGCAAGGGCCTCGTAGCGAACTCCACCACGAAGCGTGAGACGATTGGCCACCGGCACACGCAGTTGAGCAAACGGCGCTGCGCTCATCTGCGTTATCTCCGGGACAAAAATTCGACCGTCCTCCAGAGGCTGAGCCGTCTGATCTCGGAGCGCATCGATCCCCCAGAGCAGTTGGCTTTCCTCGGTCAGCCCAAGTGGGGTTGTGGCGTCCACCCGAACGCCGAACTTGGTCGACTCAACAAAGCCTTGCCCTCCCCCTGGATAGAATTGCGAGTAGCCGAACCGCGTCTTGAAGTCTTGCACGTAGGCCCGGGCCGTCACCTCACTTCCTAGAAGGTCACCGTGCTCGTAGCGCACCTGCCCCACGAGATTTTTCGTGCCCGGATCCTTGCCCGGAATATCGTCGGGGGACGTGGCCGAGGTCGGCGTCTCTCCATACGTACCGGCCTCGCGCCCATATTTCATGTCCTGCAGGAAGGAGTAGTAGTTGAGGCTCGCCGTCAGGTGCTGAGCCGCCCCAATTGTGCCCTCCACCTTGCCGAACAGGCTGATTTCGTCGGCCCCTGCGAGGCCCCCTTGCCCACGCGGGTCCTGCGGAAGAAGGCGCTCCTTTGCATCGAAAAACTGTCCCCACCGCTCGTAGCTGCCGCTAGCGACGAACCCGATTCCGCCCGCCTTGCCCGACACCGACTGGTGCAGGCGCCCGGTAAAGCTTTCCGACACGTCGGCCGTAGAGCCCCGCACCCCCACCTCCGTGGTGGCCTCCAGACCTGGCGTAGGCTCCTTCGTGATGATGTTGATGGCCCCGCCGGTGGCCCCGTAGCCGTAGAGCGCATTGGCCCCGCGCACTACCTCGATCCGCTCGATGACCTCGGGGCTTGTGGTGCGAAGGGAGCGGGCCGCGTCGCGCAGGGGCGTGTTTTGCGGCACGCCGTCGATCATGATAAGCGGGCTCCGCCCGCGGAGGGTTTGGCCATAGTTGCTGAGCGACCCGCTGCTGGGGGCCAGCCCGGGCACGGTCTGCGCCAGCACGGCGCCGAGGTCACTCGTGATAGCTCCCTGCGTTGCCAGGGCTTCCGTGCCAAGCACGGATATGGAGGACGCCACGCTACCGAGCGTCTCGCGGCTCCGCGTGGCACTCACGACGACCTCATCGAGACCGTATCGGGCCCCCTGCAGCTGCAAGGAGACGCGACGCTGGGTCCCGGCGTCGAGGGTCACCGTTTGCGTCGCCGCTTGATACCCAATGGCCGAGACCACGAGCTGGTACGTGCCTGGGGACACCTCTTCAATTCGGAAGGTCCCGTCGGCCCTCGTGCTTGTGCCCGCCACCTGAGCCCCGCCGTCCGCCTGCTTGAGCACCACATTGCCGTTCGGCAGAGGACGACCCTGGGCATCGGTGACGATGCCGTGGAGGTCGGCGGACTGAGCGTGGGCGAGGGACAGCGTGCCGAGGGCCGCAAAGAGAACGGCAGAGAGGAGAGTCGTCGCGAAGCGCATCAGAGAGGGGGGGATTGGTCTCGGTTATCTCTTATCTGGACTGATTTTAAATAGCGGCCCAGATCGCCGAGATCAACCCTATCATCGGCGATTCACTTCGCCTCACAGTTCTCTTTGTTCTCCCTTCGCACCACCTACACCAGCAGCGCCAGGCGCCGGGCCGGACGCGTGACGGCCACGTAGAGGAGCGCCTCCTGCTCGTCCCCCCGACACACCCGGAGGTCGCGGTGGTCTACGAACACCGTGTCGTACGTGGAGCCCTGGGCGCGATGGACCGTCGTAGCGTACGCATAGTCCACCCGGGCAAACTGCTCGCGGAGCTCGAAGAACCGGTCCCATTTCGAGGAATCGTCCTGCGCCTTTTCGCGCCGACGGTCCAGCGCGGTTTCGTAGCGCTCAAACTCGTCCTCGTGGAGCACCTGAATGGTGCGCGTGAGGCCACGCCCCGGCGTACGCACCTTCAGTTCCCACACCGTCCACTCGCTTTGATTGTCAGCCTCGAAGGTGTCGACGGTGGTCTCCTTGACACGGATCTCCTCGCTGTTGGTGAGGCGCTGCACGCCGTCGTGGAACCACGTTTCGGTGCCCACCAGCCACTCCCCCTCCACGAACCGGTCGGCGTCGGCCCCATAGCGCTCGGCGCGGATCTCGCGGTTGTACCGGCGCACCGTCTTGTTGCGGTAGGCAAGAACCCGGGCGTGGGTGGCGTCCTCGGCAAATGCCTCGGTATCGAAGGCCCGGAGAATGCTGTCGAGAAACTCCTCGCGGTTGCGGGTGACGGCGACGCCCTTTCCGTCCTCGAACTTGCTCCCAAAACGTCCATCGGCGCCGGTGCGAATCTTGGTAGCGAGCTCCAGGATGGGGTTGTCGGCCGCCTGGCGGTGGATCGTCTCCAGGGTGGGCCCGGGCACATCGAGCGCAGGCGACGGGTCCTCGTTCACCGGCGGCAACTGGGCCGGGTCGCCTACGAAGAGCCACTGCACCCAGAACGGGGCGTCTTCGATGTGGGACCATTCCTCCCGCCCGATCATGGAGGCCTCGTCGACGATCACGACTCCCTCGGTGAAGTCCCGCTCCTCCTCGGCCACCAGCTCGTACTCCCCGTCCTCCGTCGGCTGCAGGCGCAGGCCGAGGAACGAGTGCAGCGTCTGCATCTGCACAGGGGCGTCGCCCAGCTCGTCACTCAGCACCTGTACGGCCTTGTGGGTGGGGGCACACACCGTCACCGTGCAGTCCTCATCCAGCAGCTGCTCCACGAGGCGGCTCACGAGGTACGTCTTGCCCGTGCCGGCGTACCCCCGCAGTCCCGTGAACCGCTCGCCGCGGGCGAGGCGGTCGTAGACCCGGTCGTAGGCCTCCTGCTGGTCGTCGGTAAAGGGTGCGTCGGTAACGGTCGACATTGCAGAGCGAACGCCTCGGAGACAATCGGGGAGACGTTTTGGGGGTTGGGACGTTGGGTGCGCGAGGGCTACGAGGACGAGGGACCGGGGAGAGCCGATGAGGCAGGAACCGCGTCGGTCTGTTGTTGCGTGAGGTGCTCCAGGTGGCGCCGGAAACGCCACATGACGCCGAGATGGACGAGCGCCTGCGTGCTGTTGTACACATACCATGGCAGGCGCGGCGAGAAGTCGTGGACCGCAGCCAGGACGGCCTCGCCGTCCAGGACCTGCCGAAATTCGAGCCGCCCGGGCCGTTCCCGCTCTCCAACGAGTAACCCGCCGGTCACGAAGAACAGTTGACGTCCCTCCGGACTGCGGTCAGCGGCGAAGCGGAGTGTCAGGAGTGTCCCGGCTGGTCGCAGTTCGAAGTGTGCCACCCGCCCATGCTCGACACGGACCTGGAGCAGGGGCCAGCCGAGGTGCGGGAGCCAGCGCAAGTACTCGTTTGCCACGTCGCGGGCCGTAAAGTCGGGGGGACAGGGCATGCGCTGCACCGACCGGGCCACGCTCTGGTCGCGGATGACGGCGTCCTCGCGGGGCCGGAGCTCGTCGCGGGGATTGGGCAGGGGACGTCCACGCGCGTCTACAGAAGCCTCCAGGGCTGCCTCGAACGACAGCGCGTCTTCTCGCAGCCAATCCTGCATCCTGTTGGAGCCGACATGGGTCTGATACCGCAGGCTGTCGACGATGGGCGTCACTAGGGCCCACGGTACGCTTCCGAAGAGCCACACCCACAGCTTCGAGAGGCGGGGCGATTCCATCGGCACGGTCGTGGTCCAGCGCTCAAGGTCCAGCACCTCGGCGGTCCGCAGGAGCATCTCGCGGTAGCTCATCACGTCCGGTCCCCCCACGTCGTACGTGTCGCTGTAGGTAGTGTGGTTGCCCAGGCTCTTTTTCAGGCCCCGCACGATGTCGCGGAGGGCAATGGGCTGCGTCTCGGCCCGGGTCCACGACGGAAGAATCATCACGGGGAGCCGCCGCACCAGGTTGAGCAGCAGGCGCAGCCAGGTCCCTCCCGCTCCTATGATGAGACCGGCCCGAAGCGTAGTGAGCGGCACACTGGTGGAGCCGAGAGCGTGCTCGACCTCTAATCGGCGGCGGAGGGGAAGCGGCAGGTCGTCCTCCTCTTCGGGCACGAGGGCGCCGAGGTACAGGATCTGTTCCACCCCCTGCGCTTCGGCCGCCCGAGCAAAGTTGTCGGCCTGCAGGAGATCGAGGTCGGCCACCTGCCCCTGCGTGAGCCGGGCAGAGGGATGCATCGAGTGAACGAGATAGATGGCATAGTCCGCCCCCTCCAGCCCATCCCGTACCGCGTAGGGGTCGAAGAGGTCGCAGTGACGCCACTCTTCGTTCGACGTGTCGGCATTTTCGCGGGCCCGCACCGGCGATCGCGTAAGCCCGACGAGGTCGTAGTCCGACCGGAGCGCCGTCCGCACCGCCGTTCCCACGAAGCCGGTGGCCCCGGCGATGGCGACGGTCGGACGGCGGGACGCAGACGCAGCCATCGGACGACAGCGGGGTGGCAAAGGCAGTGCAGATGCGGGAGCGGATCCGCCCAAACAGAAAAGGCCCGCCCCGACGGACGTCGGGACCGGCGCAGGCAGCGGAGAGGGGGGGATTCGAACCCCCGAAACGGCTCATCGCCGTTTACTCCCTTAGCAGGGGAGCGCCTTCGACCGCTCGGCCACCTCTCCGACTCTAACCAAGTGATATGTCACACCGCCGACAATGTTGCAACACCCCGCTCCAGGTCCGCTGTACTGCCAGCGAGCGGATTTCCCCTGTCTGCCCCTCCACACGTTCACACGTCCAAACCTCCACACTTATTCAGACTCCTCCAGCGCCTCAGCCCCACTAGTAATCTCCAGAAGTTCTCGGGTAATGGCGCTCTGTCGGGCCCGGTTGTATTCCAGGGTCAGGTCTTCGATCAGTTCCTCCGCGTTTTCCGTGGCGTTGTCCATCGCCACCATCCGAGCCCCCTGTTCGGCAGCATTCGACTCGAGCAGGGCCCGCCACATTTGGTAGTACAGGAACCGGGGCACGAGTTCGTCGAGCAGTCCGCGGGCGTCGGGCTCGAAAATATAGTCAATGGCCTGCCCGTTTTCCGGAAGGTGAAAGAGGTCGGCCTCCTCCTGCATCACCGGCGTCTCGAAATGCTCCTCCGGAATGGGGAGAAGGGGCTCCACGATCTGATTCTGGACAATTGTGTTCTTGAACTCGTTGTACACGAGCTTCACCTCGCCCCAGATGCCGCGCTTGAAGCCTTCCACCGCATCCTGAACCACCCGCTGGGCGACCCCAAACTCGAGATTATCGAAGATTCCCTGATAGTCCCCGACGAGGCGATGGTCGCGCTTCGCAAAGTGCCTATACCCTTTTTCGCCCACGCACAGCAGAAAGAGGTCGTCCGCCTGCTTTTCCTCGGCGTAAGACGTTTCAATCAGTCCCTTGGCCGTCTTGATTGCGTCACTGTTGAAGGAGCCACATAGGCCCCGGTCGGCCGTCACGATGATTACCAGCGCCCCGGTGGCCTCATCGGGCGCCTGAAAGAACGAGTGGGCCGTGGGGTCAAGCTCCCGTTTCAGGTGGTTGGTGAGCTCCGCAATTTTGTACGCATAGGGCCGGGCCTGAAAAATCTTTTCCTGCGCCCGGCGCAGCTTGGCCGCCGCCACCATCTTCATGGCCCGCGTCACCT
>JBDGQN010000338.1:0-3857 GCA_042219055.1 Salinibacter sp.
ACGAGCGTTCGTAGACGGGAACGAACAGCCCATGAACGAGCAAGTCACCGTCAAGTTCGCCTGCGGTGCCACCAACGACGACGGCGATCCCGTCCACGACCTCCAGCTCACCATCAACCACGAAGGCTTGATCATCGACGTGCTGAACGACGGGGAAGGCCACCCGCCCATCGTGCGCTCGGGGTGGCTGTTGCTATCCGACCTGGACGAGATGGCACACTAGTGACGAAAGGGGCTGAGTCGATGGCTACGGCAACACCGCCGTCGCTTGCCACAACCCATCAGGAGTGGCGGGCGAAGATCCTCGCCGGACTGCGCCAGTCCAGCGAGTTCATGAACGCCTACCTGGCGGCGACACCGGACGACGAGACCATGCCGCCCGACGACGAGCTGCCGGACCCGATCTACGTCCGCATGCTCTGGCGGCTGGCCGGAGTGACCGCGCGCTACGACAACATCCGGCGACTGCTGGATGACGAGCAGGAGCAGACCTGGAGCGCCAACGAGGACGCCCGCGACCCCCGCGTCGTGGAGAACACCCGCTACGCCACCGGCATCGGGCAGACGCCGGAACTCAAGCGTTTGGAGGGAAAAGATGAGGGGGCACGGTTGCACCTGGAAGACCTCCTCACCATTGCCGAAGACCTCGGGATTCTCGAATGGCAGCCCGTGGACGAACGATGGGCAATCGTTGCCCCCGACGAGGAGGCGTCGTAGGTGAAAGGAGCGACGATGGACCGCTTTGAAGATGGAAAGGTACTGGCGCACTTCTTCCCGCAGGCTTGGATCAATGACTACGCGGTGGACATTGACGGTGACTGCCTGATTGACGTGACCAATCAGATACGGGATATGTCCATCGAGCAAGCCCTGAGCATCAGGGACAACAGCCACGAAAGCCACCAGCTCTGGTTCGACCACCCCGATCGAACGGATCACAACGGAACATTCCGCGTTGAGTGCGAGCAAGCCATCTTCGAGTTTCTGTGCGCCAAGTACGGAAAAAATGTCGTTGAGTCGTATTGGCAAGTAGCCTGAATAAATCCCCCGGCCAGAGAGGAGGAGTCAGCATGGTAGCCCGCGAGGCCCTGCTTCCCACTGTCGAGATGACGGAGCTGGACGAGACGGACTACGACATCCTCGTCCGGCGCTACAAGCGGTTCAAAACACTGCCGGGCGCCCGGACGGGCGACTGGCTCATCATGCCGAGCGGACGGTTCCAGCGGGTCGCCCACCATTGGGGCGACAGCGTCCAACCCACCGACGGCGACGGCTCGTTCCACCTGCAAAAGGGCGGAACGATCTCCCACAGCGGCGGCTTGCAGCTACCCATTCCGATCGAGCAGCTCGTCGACACCGGACGGCTCAAGCCCGCCAAGGTCTGGTTCTTCCACCACGACATGTGGCGGGCGCGCAACGGGGTCACAACCACGATCCCGTGCCGCATCTTCCAAGTCGAGGGCGAGGTGCCCGAGGACCGAGAGCCGGAGATGCAGGCACCCCAGTCCACGCCTAAGGAGGTACAACATTGAACAAACGCGAAACCGCTACCGTGCTGGCCGCCCTGCGGCTGTTCCAAGACGTGCGGGACATGGACCCCGACTTGATCGAGCCCTACCGCAACTTCCACTTCACCGAGGACGCCCCGCTCGCCGACGACGAGATCAACGAACTGTGCGAGCGGATCAATACGTCCACCGTCGCCTTCGAGCCCCAAGTGGCTCGCAAGATCGAGGAGGCATAAGGAGGGATTGCCATGCCGACGGAGAAGTTGGAACACGCCGGAATGGATGGCGACCTGAGCGAGAACGAACGGGAAGTGCTACTCAAAAACTTCGGCTACCAGGGGCTGTTCGGCCACCGTGAGTCCATGGACGAGGCGCTCGAATGGACCAATGCTATCGGTGAAAATGCCTCCCCCGCTGCGTTGGTGGTCCTCAATACATACATTAGACTTCGCTGGCTCCAGACGGACCGCAAGGTGATCCGCGTCCTCGAAGCCGTCATCAACGACGAGATCGACGGCGACGTGCAGGAGATCGCCCACCAGCTGCACGACCGCTACACGCAGCCCTACTACGACGAGGGTGAGGCGGAATGACACAAACACTGGGCACCGAGGAAAAGATCCTCGTCGGAGAGCGAGTGCCCACAGTAACCGAACTCGTCAGCCGGCAGATGGATCGCTACAAGCGCAAGGCCGAACTCCACGAACACGTCGCCCGCACCAACCACGACGAGCACGACGAACACGTCAGGCTGGCCGCCGAGTGCGACCGGCTCGTCCGCCAGCTGGACGAGCTGTGGGACAAACTGAACAAAGGGGAGGTATCTGTCGAATGACCGTCGCTGAGCTGCGCAAACAACTGGAGCGTTTCGACGATGACGCATCCGTGTGCATCGAACACCCGCTGCACGTGGGAAACAAGATCGCCGTCGACGCCCGCGCCATCGAGCGGGTGCCGGTAAAGATCGAGGACGATGGCCGGTTCCGGCGTGCCTTCATCCAAGACGAGGAGGAGGACGACCCGTTCAACACCGACCGGCGCACCGAAGTCGTCATCCGATAGGAGGAAGGATAACCTTGCAACTCTACCGTGTGGAATACCACGAAGTCATCGCCCGTCCAATGGTCGCACTTGTCAAAGCGGAAGACCGCCTCGATGCGCCCAAGGCAGTGGGCGCATCGGATCACGGCGAGCCGGGAGCCGAAGAAGTGATCGGGGAGCCCGTCTACTCCGGTGGCGAGTGCCAGATTTTGGAAATCTCTGGCGATCGTGTGGAAGAACTCACGCTCAACGAAGCCACCTATATGGCAAAAAGATACCCGATGATGCTTGTCGATGACCAAGAGCTTATCGAGGAAACCCAAGAGGAGGGCTGACCCTGAATGGATCTGATCCTGATACTGATCGGCATTGGCCTCATCGTGTGGGGCGAGCGGCAGAAGGACGACGATGGCCAGCGAACCGGCCTGGGAACGGGCCTCTTTGTCGCCGGTGTAACCATCACCGTCATCGGTGCCATTGTGTTCGCCATTGGCCTTATGTCAGGCTTTGTAAGCGCAACTGCTTAAACAGAACCGAGGGGCTGAGTACGATGACCAACGACGGCTACCCACTGCCACCGGGCCGATTCCAACTCCCGCCCGAAGACGAAAGCACCTGCGACGAGCCCAACTGTCTGAGCTTTGCAGACACCTTTATCAGCTACCAGAACAGACGTTGGAAATACTGTCGGCGCTGTTGGTTCAAGTATGCGGACGACTATGCTCTGGATCACCGTCACGGGAAAACCGCCGCAGATTACCTGAAGGAGCACAGGGGGGCAACCGTTGCCCCGGTGAAAGGGGCTGAGTCATGACGGAGCACTCGCTGTTCGACGAGCCTCCCGCCCGCTCGTCCGGCCCGCCCGCCAAGGACGGCGTTATGCCGGAGCCGAACACCTGCCGCGCTTGCGGCAAGGCCAAACGCTACGACGGGAACCTGACCGTGCTCGACAAGGACGTGTGCGCGCTGTGTTCCATGTTCGACCGTGGCTGAGACGTAACCTACAACCGGGACCGCTTTAGATCGAGCAAGATAAGGAGGGGCTGAGATGTTCGACCTGATCGGCTACTCTACCCGTTTCCCCGGCGACGGGGTGACGGTGCCCTACCGGATCGTGTTGTGCCAACGCGAGCAGGGCCACTACTGCACCCACTTCTACAACGAGCAGGACAACGCCCTCGCCTACGGGCACTACGGCATGACCCTGACCGAGGCGCTGGGCGACTTCATCGCCCGCATCCAGCGCACGCAGGACATGGCGGAGAGGCTGCGTGTGGAAGCGATCAGCTTCGAGGGCGTGGATTGGGA
>JBDGQN010000338.1:3867-8808 GCA_042219055.1 Salinibacter sp.
GTCGTCGAGCCATGCCGGGCGACTACGACCTCGTAGACCTGCATCCGCACCCCGCCCAAAACTACTGCGACGCCCGCTACGTGCTGCCGGACGGCCCCGGCGAGGGCGAGTTCCTGCGCCTCACGCTGGACGAGGATGGGATCTATGTCGCCGTCGAGGACCGGCACGGCGGCGAGGTCTGGGGCCACGGGATCGAGCCCGGCCAGATCCTCAACGTCGCTGGCACATGGGAACGGGTCGCCAAGGCGATGGGCCACAAGCGCCAACTGGAGGATGATGACGCATGAACCTGTCGATCTCCGCGAAGAACGAGCGCGACGCGGAGAAGATCCGTGCCCTGCATCAGAAGTGGGGCATGGGCAAGCTGGTCGACCTCACGCGCCACAAGCTCTGCTACGCCTACATCTACGACATCACCCCGGACAAGCTCAACCTGATCGCCGAGGAGCTGGCGCAGATGGAGATGACTGAGATGGAGGTGAGCCATGCCTAAGTATCGGGCGACCGCCACCGGCTACATCCCGGTGGAGCTTGACTTCGAGCTGGACGTGGACGAGAGCGACGGAGCCGACGAGCCGGGCCTTCAATCCCTACCACGCCCGGCCCGCCTACGTCTACAAGCAGCTCAAGCACTACTGGATCACGCCGAGGACGTGGACGGCGAGCAATGGACCATCACCGACCGGGACGATGTCTCGTTTATCGAGATCACGAACATCGAGCCGGTCGAGGAGGGCTGAATGGACTACCAATTCCTCTACATCTTCACGATCGGGCGCCGCCCGGAGTGGAGCGGCGAGACGGCCGACAGCCTCCGCGAACGGCTGGTGAGCGACCCGCTCCGACTGGGAGAACGGGACAAGGCAGAGGACTTTATCGCCCGCGCCAGACCGGGCGACCACACGGTCCTGACCGGCGAACTCAAGGACGGGACCATCCATCAAGTCATCATCATTCGAGCGAGGGATCACTGAATGACACAGGATACAAGCACGACGCTGGAACTGAGTGTCGAAGAGGCAGCAGCCCTCGGCACGGCCCTGAACGTGCTGGCCGAGAACCGGGGCATGCTGCCCGCGCTCGGCCCGGACGGCATCACGGCGATGCAGTCCGTGTCGAGCCTGGAGAACGTGCTCGCCCGACTGGACGAAGCGGCACCGGGCCTCGTCCCGCTGCCGAAGGACGGCGTGGCTTGGAAGGAGCGTGTATGACGACCGAAGCGCCTGACCGGCTGGAGAAACTGCGCGAGCAGAAGGAGACGCTCGAAGATCTCCAGGGCGAGATCCAAACCAACTCAGATGACCTGGTTTGCTGGCTGGATGAAGGGCTGCCGAGAGCGGTCAATGATGCCATCGACCGCGTCAATGAAGAGATGGAGAATCTCGAAGGCGAGGTCACCGAAGCCCTCGGCGAAATCGAGACGGCGATCGCCGAGGAAGAGGTGAGATCCACGATCGAGTGGAAGCCGGGCATGATCGTTCGAGATACGGGCGCGTTCAACCTCGGAACCGGGAGCGTCTTGGCCGTTGACCAAGAGCACCAGACGATCTGGGTTGGGGTCCACCGAACCGATAACCGGGGCTCTATCAGACCTATACCTAAGGTCGTTTCATTCGACCTCGGACATGCCGAAGCCCGTTTCGAGATCGTGTACGACCCCGACGCGGAGTAGGCTTTCACCCTTGACCGAAACCTGATTCAATAGCGATTCCGACGACGGGCGGCGTGGGACCAACGACCGGCTGAACACTGGTGGTGACACAGCCGGGCGTTCACAGAAGACAGACACCGGACCCTAAGACAGCCAGCTGCTGCCACGGACGGTCGAACACGCACCCACCGCAATCGTGACGTGGCGAGCCACGCCGCCCGGTGTCGGTCCATTCCCAAATCGGTGTTCGCACCACACCTTAGCTTACGAACAACCCGTAACGGAAGGAGTGAGACAAGCATGTCCGACGTGCTTGACAAGCTGCAACAGAACTTGGATCTGGACAACGACGAGATGGCCCAGCTGGGCAAGCAGATCCTCGACAGGTACGACGGGAACGGCCACGCTGACACCAACGGTGAGGAGGGCGCCGGCGTGGACGGCATCGCCATCGGCCCGGAAAGCGAGAACGGCGAGGCCGCCCCGGAGCCGGTCACGCCGACCGCCACGATCCCGGCCTCGGTGATCCGCGCCCACTCGGTCCACGGCGGCTCGCATGAGCTGGTCATCGAGGGCGAGACGGGACGGCTCATCACGGGCACGCTCGTCAGCTACCTCGACGCCTGTCAGGGCGAGGCGGCCGTGCTGCTGCCGAACCTGGGCGAGTTCGTCAACGGCCACGACGAGCCGGTCTCGGTCGAGGTCGAGGACGAGGAGATCGTCTGTCGGCAGGGCGAGGCCGAGTTGCGCAAGCCCGTGATGCACGGCAGCGATCCCGTCAACCGGCCCGACCTCGCCATGCCGAGCCGGGCCGTGACGGTGCAAGAGCCCGACCGGATCGTCACCTACCTCCGGCAGGCGCGTGAGATGCTGCGCACGCCAGACAAGGATGCCGAGTCGGTCACGATGGCCGACCGCCCGCTCCTCTACGCCAGCGACGACGGGCTGTGCATCGTCGGCACCGACGGCCACCAGCTGTTCCAGGGCACGGTCCCGATGGGCACCAGCGCCCTGACCAGCGACGTGGCGATTGCCATGGACGCCGCCGAGCGGATCGCCCCGTTCCTCGACTGCATCGAGGGCGAGGACACGACATTGGCCTGCACCAAGCACGGCCTCTGGCTCCAGAAGGGCGAGTCCATCCTGAACATCCCGTCCGTGGAACTGGCGCAGATGCCGTCGCTGGAGAAGATCGAGTCGCTGGTGCCGGACGACGAGCACGTCGCCTCCCTCATTCGCCAATCGGATGAGCTCGACAGCGCCCTGCGCCAAGCCCGGTACGGACTGGCCGACGATGCCGACGCCACGCCATGCGAGCTGACCATCAACAATGAGGTGGCGCATCCCTACGTCGCCATCCTTACCCACAGCGATACCGGCAGCGTGAACGTCAACCTCGGCAAAGGCAACTGCGCCGCCAACGGCACGTTCACCATCCACCCTTCGATCAACCGGCTGCTCAGCATCACCAGCCGGACGAGCGGCGCCCTCCACATCTACTGCTACGGCGACACGGAGCCGCTCGCCATCGAGACGACCGATCCGAATGTCCGCTACGTCGTGATGCCGTTCGCTCCCAACTGATTCCCTCCACGCACCGTTTGTTGGGTGTCCGAGAGACGGGGCCGGGACTGTCCCGCCCGGCCCCGCTCTCCCTTCTATGAAGCGAGGTGACATGCTATGGACAACGAGACCAAGCCACGCATGAAGCGATCCCATCTCGAAGCCGAGGACCACAAGGAACAGCTCGAAGACTTAGCCAGCAGCCATGGCGGAACCCAGGTGAAGGGCATCGAGCAGTGGTTCACGCCGCTGTCCTTGGCGGGCACATTGGCCCGGACGTTCCGCCGCACGCCGACGTGGGTCGCCGACCTGACCGCCGGCGGCGGCAACCTGCTCAAGCCGCTGACCCACGCTCAGCGCGTGGCGTTCGAGATCGACCACCAATGGGTCCAGCAGCTGCCGGAGGAGATCGACGCCTACACCGTCCACATGGGCGAGTTCTGGCCGTACCTGCACAAGTCCGGCTTCCGGCCCGAGGCGGTCGTGCTCAACCCGCCTTACGGCGTGACCTGGAAGGGCACGGCCTGGGGCAACGTGGACGCGCAAATCGCCTGTCTGAACATGGCGTGCGCGTGGCGCTGCCCCGGCTACGCGCTCATCTCCAACGCCATCTGGCCGGAGCTGCCGGACGCAATCACCGAGCGGATCACGGCCCACGCCACGCTGGATAACGTCTGGAGCGGTGCCGACGTGACCGTGCGGCTGATCTGGTGGGACACGGTTCCCACGCCCTCCACCAAGGAACTCGGCCACTTCGACTTCGCCGGCAACGGGCTGGCGAAGTTGAACGACGAGATCAAGCGGAACTACGTTGAGACGCCGACCGGCCGCCAGATCATCGACCCGGACGACAACCGGAACCGGCTGCGCGCCGCCTACCGGCAGTATCGCCGGGACCGCGACCGCCCCCATGAGGCGAGCGTCGAGGTGTTCGGATCGAACACGATCTCCGTCCACCCGACGCCGTATGAGAAGTACGCCTTGCAGGACACGCTCGACACCGCCGACGCCCACAGCATCCTGAACCTGGGCAAGACGACGCAGGGGTATCTCATCATGAACCCCCGCATCCGCAAGCTCTTGATGCGCGACGACGTGCGCAAGGTGCTCTCGATCAGCGAGGACGCCCTCGCCGTCATCCGCGACGCAAAGAACCTGAACAACGCCGAGATCGCCCCGATCCGTCCGCTGCCCGCCCAACAGCGGCTCGGCTTTCTGGAAAGCCTGGACGAGATCGGCTGCCACACCGACTGGCCGGAGTATGGCTTCCGCGCCGGGTTCAAATACCCGTTGCGCGTGCGCGTCCAGCCGAACGCCGACACGTTCAAAAAGACGGTGCAGCGCAAGGGCGAGCCCACGGACGTGACCTTCGTCCGCGTCAGCAAGTCGCTGGAGATCACCATCACCAACCCGGACGAGAACACCCACGCCATCCTGCACGAGACGCCCGACGACGTGGCCACGCTCCAGCAGTATTTCGACGTGCCCGAGGTCGCCGACATCGCCCAACTCGACCCGAACTACGGACGGAACCTCGACCGATTGGCCGAGGTCGGGCTGGTGTCCGGCGAGCAACGGACCCGATTGAAGGGAGGCGAACACGAACATGGAGCCGTTGGATCAGCATGAGTCCGACGCCCAATACACGCAGCTGCGTCCCACCTCGCTGGACGAGTTCATCGGCCAAGCGGGTGCCAAGGAACAGCTGCGCACGCAGATGGAGGCCG
>JBDGQN010000339.1:0-622 GCA_042219055.1 Salinibacter sp.
AGTATAGTTCCCGGAAAGTCGAGAGGCCGCACCGTGCTTTTCTGAGTTCGAATCTGGCTACCTATCACCTTGAGTCCAAGACGCTCCCAAAAACCCTCAACTCGTCATCCCGCACCCCGATGCGGGATCTCTCCAGGGGGCATTCTCCGTATTCGGAAAGATCCTGAGTCAAGCTCAGGATGACGTGCTTCGATTTGGGTTTTTGGGAGCTTCGGTACCGGTGCAGACAAAAGTGGTAGGTAGCTAAAGTTCGAATCCCAACGACCAATGATTTCGACCCAGGTCCAGTTGTCGGAGGACACGAAAGAGGCCCTGCAGGCCCTCGCCGAGGAGCGGGGGACCTCGCAGAGCGCGTTGATTCGGGAGGCGCTCGAATCCTTCCTTGAAGGGACGGAAAACGCTGATGAACTGAACGGTCCCGATGAAGACGAAACACTAGAAAATCTTCGGGCTGCCCGGGGAATCTGGAAGGGCCGTGAGAACGTCCACGAGGAGTTCCGGGAGATTCGGGAGAGTATGGATCGGGACGTATGGGGGCGGACCGAGAATCGAGACCAGGAGAACGATGAGTGAGCTCCGGCTCTTCGATTCGAACATTCTGATCGACTACCTCCGCGACGAC
>JBDGQN010000339.1:632-2053 GCA_042219055.1 Salinibacter sp.
GACCCAGAGGCCGTCGATTGCGTCGAGTCCACCCCTTCAACGCTGTCGATATCTACGATCGTGGAAGCGGAATTGTATGCAGGGGTCCACGATGAGGACGAGCGGCGACGCATTGAGATTATGCTCGGCGAATTTCAGGTCTTTCCGGTGACCCGTCCGATTGCGGTCCTTGGTGGCTTGTTTAAGCGCGATTATCAACCGTCCCATGGGACGGGCCTGGCCGATGCGCTCATCGCTGCGACGGCGGACGTGCATGAGGTACGTCTGGTCACCTTGAATGAGAAGCACTTTCCGATGCTGGACGATCTCATCGTCCCGTACTGAGTTCAATCTGACGGACTGCGGGACGTCTGGTGTGGGGACAGGACAGGCCTTCTCTCCTCCAGACCGCACAGTGCCGATCCGTGCAGGATCCAGGCACTTCAGCGGCTCCCCGCATTCGGGGTCTGATCCAAGGCCTTGATCCGAAATCTTGCATCTCCCCCCGATTGTGACTTACACTCACGAGCAATGCTCGCAACGATACACTCCTACCTGTATTTTCCTCACATGCGTCTCCCCCCCTTGAAGAACGTCCTTCCCCTTTCGCTTCTTTTTCTGTTCGTTCTAGCTGGAACCGGGGCGGTTCAGGCCCAGGACGAAGAGGGCATCATCTCAGAGACCAGTTACGACGCGCTGAAACTGCGCAGCATCGGCCCCGCCATGAACAGTGGGCGGATCGCCGACATCGAGTTCCATCCGGAAGACAAAAACATCTGGTACGTGGGCGTGGGCTCGGGCAACGTCTGGAAGACCATGAACGCCGGCACGACCTGGGAGCCCATCTTTGACGACCAGTCTTCCTACTCAATCGGGTCGGTGGAGGTCGACCCGAATCATCCGAATATCGTCTGGGTCGGCACCGGCGAAAACGTTGGGGGACGGCACGTCGGGTTTGGCGACGGGGTCTACAAGAGTACCGACGGGGGCGAGTCGTGGGAGAACATGGGCCTTAAGAACTCGGAGCACATCTCGACGATGATCGTCCATCCGGAGGACTCGGACGTGGTCTACGTCTCGGCCCAGGGGCCGCTCTGGGACCGTGGCGGCCAGCGGGGCCTTTACAAGACGACCGACGGCGGGGAGACGTGGACCAAGGTGCTCGGGGGCAACAAGTGGACCGGGGTCACCGACCTGGTCATGGACCCGCGCGATCCGGACGTCCTCTACGCGGCCACCTGGCAGCGCCACCGAACGAAGTGGGCCTACATGGGCGGCGGGCCCGGCTCGGGCATTCACAAGAGCACGGACGGTGGCGAAACCTGGAAGGAAGTAACCCGCGGCCTTCCGAGCGCGAACATGGGCAAGATCGGGCTCGCGATCTCCCCGCAGCGCCCCGACACCGTCTACGCCGCCATCACGCTGGAACGCCGGACCGGGGG
>JBDGQN010000339.1:2063-3084 GCA_042219055.1 Salinibacter sp.
GTCGACCAACCGGGGCGAATCGTGGACGAAGCAGTCGGATGCCGTGGCGGGGGGAACGGGGCCGCACTACTACCAGGAACTCTACGCCTCGCCCCACGACCACGGCACACTTTTCCTGGTGAGCGTTGTCACGCGCGTCTCAAAGGACCACGGGGCGAATTTTGAGCCCATGGACCTCGACACCAAGCACAGTGACGATCACGCGATTGCCTTCCGGGAGGACGATCCGAACTACATGCTCTTTGGCTCGGACGGTGGCCTGTACGAGACCTACGACGGGCGGGAGACGTGGCGTTACATCGACAATCTTCCGGTCACCCAGTACTACAAGATCTCGGTCGACGACGCCGAACCGTTCTACAACGTCTACGGGGGGACCCAGGACAACGGCTCAAACTCCGGCCCGTCCCGCACGGAGCACGAGAGCGGCATCCGGAACGCCGACTGGTTCAAGACGCTGGGCGCCGACGGGCACGACACGGCCACCGATCCTCAGCCCCGCGAAGGAGAGGACTACGAGCGCTACAACTGGGACAGCCCCATCCAGGTCAGCCACCACGATTCCTCGCGGATTTATTTCGCCTCGCATCGAGTATGGCGAAGCAACAACCGCGGCGATAGCTGGACCGCCATCTCCGGGGACCTGACCCTCGACCAGGAGCGCCTCACGCTGCCCATCATGGGCAAGCAGCGCAGCTGGGACAATCCGTGGGACGTGCTCGCCATGACCAACTACAACACGATCACGTCCCTGGCCGAGTCGCCCCAGCAGGAAGGACTCATCTACGCCGGTACGGATGATGGCCGCATCCAGGTGACGGAGGATGGGGGCGAGAACTGGCGCGAGATTCGTCTCGCCGACATCGACGGCGTTCCGAAGACCGCTTTCATCAACGACATCAAGGCCGACCGCTTCGACGCCAACACGGCGTACGTGGCTCTCGATGCACACAAGGATGGCGACTTCTCCCCGTACCTCATCAAGACGACCGATCGCGGAAAAACCTGGACGTCCATCGAC
>JBDGQN010000339.1:3132-5032 GCA_042219055.1 Salinibacter sp.
TCCCCGACCGTCACCTCGTGTGGCGGATCGTGCAGGACCACGTGAACCCGGACCTGCTGTTTGCCGCGACGGAGTTCGGCGTCTTCTTCACTGTCGACGGGGGCGAGGAGTGGGTGCAACTGGAGGGCGGTGCGCCGACGATTGCCTTCCGCGACATCACGATCCAGCGGAGCCACAACGACCTCGTCGCCGGCTCCTTCGGACGCGGCATCTTCATCCTGGACGATTACACACCACTACGGGAGCTTGACACCGAGCTATTGAATCAGGAGGCGCACCTCTTCGAACCGCGCGACGCCTTCTGGTACCGCCCGGACGAGGTCTCGGAATACCAAGGGGACAACGATTATGCGGCGGAAAATCCGCCATTCGGCGCGGTCTTTACCTATTACCTCAAGGAGGGCTACCAGTCGAAGGAGGCCAAACGGCAGGAGCGGGAGGCCGAGCTGGACGAGGGCGAGGACGTGCCGTTTCCCGGCTGGGACAGTCTCGAGGCGGAGATCCGGGAGCAAGGGCCGATGGTGCAGGTCGTTGTTCGGAACGAGGACGGAACGGTCGTAAACCGTGTGACGGGGCCCACCTCCGCGGGCTTCCACCGCATCAACTGGGACCTGACCCACGCCGACAAAGGACTCGTGGATTCGGGCGAAGAAATCCCCGAGAGCATCGGAGAGGACGGCTTCATGGCCACCCCGGGCACCTATACCGCGACCTTGCTGAAGCTCCAGGTCGGCAAGGTGACCCAGCTCTCCGAGCCGGTGACCTTTGAGGTTGAGCCGCTCCGGGAGGGCACACTGGAGGGCGCCTCCGACGAGGAAATCGCCTCGTTCCGGGAGGAACTCGAACGCTTCCAGCAGGCGCTGGAACGGACGAGCAACACGCTTGAGGAGCAAATCGACAAAGTGCACGCGCTCCAGACCGCACTTGCCCGGGCGGAGCAGGAGGCGCCGGACTTGGTGGGGCGTCTTCACGATGCCCGATCACAGTTGCTCAAGCTTCGTGAGGAGATGGAAGGGAGCGAAGCCAAAAACCAGATCGGCGAGCGGAACCCGCCGACCCCCTCGGATCGCCTGTTCGTGGGCTATCGAGCCCTCGGCACCACCTATGGCCCGACGAAGATGCACGAGAACACCCTGGAGACCGGACGCAGTGAGCTGGCCGACATCCAGGATCGGCTCAACAAACTGGCTGATCAGGTCCTTCCGGAGCTGCAACGCCAGGTCCGTGCCGCCGGCGCTCCGCCCATCGAAAACGGGCAGTAGAACGAACTGCCGCAAAGGCGTCGTCGAAAGGGAGGGGGGGACGTCGACATTTGGTCCTGAACCAAACCCACAGCGGTCCGTCGACCGCGGTCCGCCGTCCTGATAGATCCCTGTTCCGCATTCGAGTGCCATGCCGTACGATCGCCCCCAACACGACCGCGAGACCTGCACAGCGTTTCTGAAGGGCCTGCTGCCGGACAGCCGGGCGGCCCTGCGCGAAGAACTGGCGCCCGAGGGCTGGGCGGACTCGCCCCTGTCGGACTACGCGTTCTCCGCGCCGGACGAGCAGCAGGATCAGGCCCGAGACGTGATGGACGAGGTGAGCGAAATGCTCGACGACGCGGGGGAGGAGACGATGGACGAAGACGTCCAGGAGCTGATGTTCGAGCACATGCACGACCGCGACCCGTCGCCGGACGTGGGCGGCACCGGGGCGTGCGACGTGATGGGGATGGCGCTGTGGGATGTCTTCTCCGACAACCACGACGTGGTGGATCCCGACGGCGTGGCGTATCACCTCGGCTCCTTTCGCGGATCGGCGGGCACGATCGCCGAGGTGCTGAACGAGACGTACGGCCTCGGCCGCCGCTACACCTACATCGACTTCTACATGGGCGCCTCCCTCGTGGAGGACGACG
>JBDGQN010000034.1:0-2546 GCA_042219055.1 Salinibacter sp.
TGACCTGGTTGCCGGTGAAGTACAGGTCCGGCCGCCCGTCGTTGTTTACGTCCCCGGCGGCGACGCCGCCGCCATTGTACATATAGATGTAGTCGAGGGGATTAATCAGGGAGTCGTCCTGAGTGAGGGTGTTTGCGAACGTGATCCCCGTGTCTTCGGGGGAGTGCCGCGTGAACAAGGGCGTCTCTTCCTCCCCCCCACAGCCCACGAGCGCGGTCGCTGCGAGAAGAACCGAAACGAAAAAGCCGAGAACGCAACGCTGCCTCATGGGAGTCGCGATTGACGGAAAAATCGGGGAAATAGATCGGGACGGGGCACAGCGAGGCCCGTCGGGACACTGCGGTCGTAGTGATTTTCGGTTGTTACTGATCCGTGACGGCTTTGTTAAATGAGGATGACGGACCCAGAGAAGAGCCCTCAGAAATCGCTCGTTCAGTGGGAGTATTTTTTTTCTCCGGCATGCCCAGTCGGGTCATCTGGCTCATCGTCTTCGCTTTCAGCCGGACCTCAGTCCGATCGTTTTCCCATGTACACGCCTCCACGAACCGCTCGACTTCTGGCTCCAAAACTTCGGAACGCCTCTCCTACAGTAGCGGCTCGATTTACGAGCCGTCCCCGAGATGTAGCCCGTGAGCGTCACTTTCGACACCGTCGTTGTGGGTCTGGGCTTCCATGTCGGGAGACCGCACAATACCGAATGAGGGGCCTGCCGACGTTCGGATTTTGGCGTTGACTTTGTGGCTGTGCCGCGCCACTTTGAGAGGACCGATTCAAGAATCAACCTTCCAGTCGTTTCGAACGGAAGCATCCCCTCTGCTTTCAGGTGAGCAGAGGAACAGTTCGGCCTAAGGCAAAACGGCGTTCACGAATCTCATCGTTGGTCGGTCGTCTCCTTCTGACCGCCTCATTTTCCTCCCCCGCTTGACTCGAACCACCGACGATTTCCCCATGCGCCGACGCGACTTCCTTCTCTCGAGCCTCTCCTCCGTGTTCTTCGCGGGCTCACTCTTCTCGGAGACCGATTCTTCGAGTGCCTCCTCCCGCTACCGATCGGACGTGGAGGCCGACGTGGTCGTCTACGGCGGCACCTCCGGCGGCGTCATGGCCGCCTACACCGCCAAGCAGTACGGCAAACGCGTGGTCCTCGTCACCCCGGGCGAGCACGTCGGCGGCCTTACGACCGGCGGCCTCGGCATGACCGACGTCGGCAGCAAAGACGCAATCCACGGCCTTGCCCGCGAGTTTTACCGGCGGGTCGGTGCGCACTACGACCAGGAGGCGGCCTGGCGCTTTTCGCCGAGCGCGGCCGAGCAGGTCATGGAGGCCTACCTCGACGAGGCGGGCGTGGAGGTGCTCACGTCTCGTCGTGTGGTAGCCGTGGAGAAGGACGGGCCGGAGCTGGAGGCCATCACCTGCGAGTACGCGGGGCCGGGGCAGGGAGGCCCGCCGATTCGGGTCGCCGGACGGTACTTTCTGGACACGTCCTACGAGGGCGACCTGCTGGCCCGGGCCGGGGTCTCGTACACGGTGGGCCGAGAGTCGAATCAGAAATACGGCGAGCATTACAACGGCGTGCAGTTCGAGGGCCATCCGGAGGCGGCGCCCGGCGCGTCGAATCACCAGTTCCCCGGCTACGAGAATCTCGACGACCGTGTGGACGTCACCTACGATTCGAACCGAAAGGGCGGGGGTGGAGCAGGGGCGACGACCGAAGCGGTCGATCCCTACGTCGAGCCGGGCGATCCCTCCAGCGGGCTCTTGCCGGAGGTTACGAAGAAGGGCGTGGCGCCCAACGGCACCGGGGACCGGAAGGTACAGGCCTACTGCTTCCGCCTGTGCTGCACGCAGGACGAGACGAATCAGATCGATTTTCCGAAACCGCCGGGCTACGAGCCGGCCCGCTACGAGCTTTTGCTCCGGGACATGGAGGCGGATCCGCCCGAGAACCTGAACGACATTTTCAAGATCGACCGCATGCCCGAAGAGAAAAGCGACTGGAACAACCGGGGCGCATTTTCGGAGGACTACATCGGCAACAACTGGGACTACCCGGAGGCCTCCTACCGGCGGCGCGAGCAGATTCGGGCCGAGCATCGCCGCTACCAGCAGGGCCTTTGCTACTTCGTGGCCAACGACGAGCGGATCCCGTCCCACATCCAGGAGGAGATGAACACGTGGGGCCTGGCCCGCGACGAGTTTTTGGACACCGACCACTGGCCCCACGCCTTGTATGTGCGGGAGGGGCGGCGCATGGTGAGCGATTTCGTGATGACCGAGCACAACGTGATCGGGGACCAGACGGTCACTGACGGGGTGGTTGAGGGTGCCTATACGATGGACTCCCACCACGTCCAGCGGGTGGTGGTGGAGGGCCCCGACGGGCCGATGGTCAAAAATGAGGGCAACGTTCAGGTCGGGGTCGAGGAGCCGTATCCGATTTCGTACCGGCCGCGTCTGGAGTGGTCCCGCCGTCATCACCCCCACCATCAACGCGACGGTAGCGTTCGGCCGGGATCACTCGGCCGCTGGGCATCTTCACCGGCGTG
>JBDGQN010000034.1:2556-6428 GCA_042219055.1 Salinibacter sp.
GCGCTGTCTTCCTCCCACATTGCGTTCGGGTCGATTCGGATGGAGCCGGTGTTTATGATGCTTGGGCAGGCCGGGGGGCTGGCCGCCGCGATGGCCCACGACCAGCACGCCAACGTGCAGGACCTGGACGGACGCGCTTTGCAGAAGGAATTGAAAGACAATCCGCTCGCCGGTCGGTCGGTGCCGGAGGACGCGGCGGACGTGGTGCCGTATTCCTTCCAGTGAGTTTTGAGCGCGTGGTCCCGAGAACGGTTGAACGTTGGTCGATCTCTGCCTACCTTTTTCCCACGTTCGCCCAAAAACCGGACGCTGCGACGAGGAGCCGGGGAAAACATAGCGCTTCGTCAATCGCGATTGCTTGGATCGGGAGGTGCGCTCTCAAAACCCTTCGCAGATCGTTTTCGAGCGACATCGAAAAATCGCACAGACGTCGGCAACCCGCTATAAAAGTTTTCGACGGCGCTGGGAGCGGAACGACCAAGTAGTCTCTGGGCTGCGCTTGAAATGACGGCCAGTCTATCGGGGGTTGAGCATGCGCTCGCATTGAGAGATGTACCGCTGACGACCCACTAGACCGTTCTCACGAGCTGTCAAGGCACCTTCTCTACACCAACCTTACACCGAAATACCCTTCCAATTATGGAATGTATCCGAGGGCGACTGTCCACGGATGTGCGTTCGTCCCCGTGCTTCACTGTTTTTCTTACCACGGTTCTGGGGCTCCTGGTCGCACCAGCCTCCCTCCTCGCCCAGTCCCCCACGCCCCCCGACGCTCCGGGGAAGGTCGAGAACCTGGACGCCTTCATCGAGGACCCGACCGTGTACGCCCAAAACCAGGAGCCGACCCACACGCCGCGGACTGTCGCCTACCAGTCGGTGACGACCGCCCGGGCGGCCAATGAATTCGGGACGGCGCTCGAAGCGCGGTGGGACCGGTCTCCGTACTTTCAGCTGCTGAACGGGACGTGGGCCTTTGCCTTCTTCGAGCGGCCGGCCGCAGTCCCGACGACGTACAGCGACGTGAACTGGGAAACCATCCGCGTGCCCAAGTCCTGGCAAACCGCCGGGTACGACCAGCTGGTCTATCAAAATAACGATCCCACCTGGGAAGGCATCGATGCGGCAACGAACACAAAACTCCCCGAGGTGCCCGACGACTACAATCCCGTGGGGGTCTACCGCCGGTCGTTTACGGTGTCGGAGACGTGGCGCGACCGCCGCAACTTTCTGCACTTCGAGGGGACGAAGCAGGCCTACTTCGTCTGGGTCAATGGCACGTACGTTGGCTATGATCAGGGGAGCGCCACTCCCGCGGAGTTTGACGTGTCCGACGTGCTCAAGTACGGCGACGAAAACCAGATCACGGTCCAGGTCTACCGGTTTTCCGACGGGGAAGCGCTCGAAACGCAAGACGCCGTTCGGTTCTCCGGCATTCACCGGAGCGTCTACCTCTTCTCGAAACCGACGGTTCACGTTCGTGACTTCGCGGTTCGGACCTCGCTCGACGACGCGTACGAAACGGGAACGGTCACGCTCGACGCCCACATTGTCAACGATGGAGACGGCGGCTCCTACACGGTCTCCGGCCACCTCTTCGGCCCCGACGGGACCCAACTTGAGACGACCTCCGCGTCAACGACAGTCACGAGCGACTCCGCAACGGTCACCCTCGAAATGACCGTCGAGAACCCGGCGCTCTGGTCCGCCGAGGCGCCGAACCTCTATGAACTGGGCATTGCCCTCTCCCCCGATGGGAATTCTCCGAGTGAGGCAATGATCGAATCGGTCGGTTTCCGACGCTATACGGTCTCGGACGGCCTGTTTCGGGTCAACGGGGAGCCGGTGAACATCCACGGGGTCAACCGCCCCGAGCACGACTTCCGGCACGGTCGCCACGTCCCGTTCGCGGTGCTGCGCAAGGACATTGAGATGATGAAGCGTCACAATATCGACGCCATCCGTACGGCGCACTATCCGAACGATCCCTCGCTCTACGCCCTGGCCGACGAGTACGGTCTGTACGTCCAGGACGAGGTGAACGTGGAAACGCACTGGAACGTGGAGCTGGTGAATGAGCAGCCCCGGTACCACGCTCAGATGATTGAGCGCTTCCGGCGCATGATGCAGCGCGACCGCAACCACCCGTCGATCTTTACCTGGTCGACGGGCAACGAGGCCGGGTTTGGGCCCGCCCACGAAGAGATGGCCGCCTACGCCCAGAACCTGCCCGGCACCTACCTTCTGTACCACCAGGATAATGAGATGTCCACGGCGCCGTATTCTCCGATTCACGGCGACCGCTATCCGACGGTCGGCGAACTGAAAAACTTCCCGAACACGAGCGACAAGCCGCTCATCATGGGCGAGTATCGCCACGCGTTCGGCAACGGCCTGGGCAACTTCCATACCTTCTGGGAGCTCATTCAGCCCTCAGACCCAACGCCGCCCGACAGCCTCCGTCGCTTGCAGGGCGGCTTCATCTGGGACTGGGCCGACCAGACGATCCACCGCCCGGACCAGCCCCCCTTCCAGCGAGCGGGAGTCACCGACGGCATCGTCGCGGGCGATCGCACGCCCCAGCCGGAACTCGCCGCGGTCAAGGAGGGACACGAGCCACTGGCAGTCAATGGCGTCGACCTCACGTCCGGACGCATCGAGATCGGCAACCAGTTCGACTTTACGAACCTGTCCGCCTACGACATCCGCTGGCGCCTCTCCGCCGACGGCACATCGCTCCAGGAAGGCACGCTCGACCTCTCCCTCCCGCCCGGCGAATGGACGGAGACGACCATTCCGTTCGACCGCCCCGACCTGGAGGGCGGGACCGAGTACTGGCTCACGGTGAGCCTGCATCTGGCCTCGGCGACTCCCTACGCAGACGCCGGGTACGAGGTGGCCACAGAAAAGCTGGCCGTGCCGTTCGACACGCCCTCGCCCCCCCGCGTCGACACCGAGACCCGTGCCGCGCTTTCGGTCTCGGAATCGGACGGCTCGATTACCATCACGGGCGACAACTTCGAGTACGCGTTTGACGAGTCGGAGGGCACCCTCTCCTCCCTCGTCTACGACGACACCGAACTCCTTGCAAGCGGCCCCCGACTCAACCTCTGGCGCGCGCCGACCCTCAACGCCGACCGGGGGTTCTGGGAGGGCCGGGGATCCTGGGAGAACTTCGGATGGGGAGACCTGGGGCCGAAGTGGCGGGAGATCGGCCTCAATGCCCCGTCCCACGAGACCCAATCGGTGAATGTGACCGAGAAGGACGGGCGTGCCCACGTTGAGATTGAGAGCGTCGTGCAGGGAGCGGGCGTCCCCCGGGCGAACGTCACGTACGAGTACGCCGTGCTCAAGAGCGGGGACGTGCTCCTCACCGTCGACATGCGCCCAACTGATTCCCTCCGGGCGGTGGTTCCCACCCTCCCCCGGATCGGGGTGTCGCTCGACGTCCCGACGTCGCTCGACCGTGTTCGGTGGTATGGGCGCGGCCCCGGCGGATCATTCCCAGATCGGCCCGGCGGCATGCAGCCGGGGGTGTACGAGGGCTCCGTCGCCGACCAGTTTGAGCCGTTCCTCCCCCCTCAGGTGAACGGCCTCAAGACCGACACCCGATGGAGCATCCTCAAAAACGGGGACGACACCGGCCTGCTCGTGTCCATGGACTCCCTCTTCGCGTTCGGGGTCAACCCGTACGAGAACCTCGACGAGGCCGAGCACACCGGGGCGCTCCGCGAGGGCGACGCCTTCACCGTAACGGCCGACCACGCCCTGTATGGCGCTGGGACCAAATTCCACGGGACGACCGAGCGCTACTACGTGCCGCCCGAGCCCGCCCGGTTCCGCGTGCGGCTTCGCCCCTATTCTCCGAGTGAAGA
>JBDGQN010000034.1:6491-7406 GCA_042219055.1 Salinibacter sp.
TCCGGGGCCCTCCTCCCAGCAATAGGCGGCACGCATCCGCCGGGACGAGCGCCGTCCCGGGCGTTTACCATACTCCGTACCCCTCCTCCCTCCTCCCCACGCGATGAACCGACGCGAGTACCTGAAGACCGTCGTCCTCGGCGCCATGGCCTCACCGGCGCTCCTTCGCCGCCTGACCCACGTCGATGTGGCGGGCACCTTCACCAGCACGTGGCACCGCTGGCCGGACGTGCGCTGGGCGGGGCCCGATATGTGGGCCAACCGTCTCCAGGACTGGCGCATTCGCAACGGCGCGGTCGAGTGCACCGCGTTCGGCGGGAATCGCACGCTGCACTGCCTCACGCACCGGCTGAGCGAGGACGACGGTGAATTTGAGACCGGCGTAGCGGTCGACATTCCCGACGCATCCGCATCGGAGGGGCAGTACGTGGGGTGGCGGCTGGGGGCGCAGGGCCCGTTCGACGATTACCGCTCGGCCGCCGCGTTCGGGGACGGGCTCGAAGCGGGTGTGACCATGGACGGACGGCTCTTCGTGGGAGACGCGACCGGCGCCGATCGGTTTGCCCCGACCGACGTGCGGAAGCTGCGCCTCCGAGCCCAGCCCGAACCCTCGGGCTACCGATTGCAGCTGGACGCGGAGGGGCCGAACGGGACCGTTCTGCCCGCGTGGAGTTCGGCGGCGTGCCCGCTGGCGACCTGGTGGGGACCGTCGCCCTGCTGAGCCACCGCCCTCCGGGGGGCGACTCCTCGCCCCGATCACCCGCCGTCCGGTTCCGAAACTGGACGATGACGGGCTCGAAACTGCTGGAGGATCCCGACGCCACGTTTGGGCCCGTCTGCTTCGCCCAGTACACCCTGCACCGAGACACGCTCAATCTGACGGCGCAGCTGGCGCCGATCGAACAGGTGGACGGC
>JBDGQN010000034.1:7416-10379 GCA_042219055.1 Salinibacter sp.
CGGCGCGAACGCGACCTCCGCCGTGTGCCAGCCCACGAACAGGTGGACGGCGCCCGGGCCGTGCTCGAGGTTCGGCGGAACGGGCAATGGACGGCCGTGGATGACAGCGCCGTGGACCCGCTGGCCCGGATCGCTCAGTTTCGCGTGGAGAACTGGACGGCGGACCGGGCCGTGCCCTACCGGGTGCGGCTCATTCTTCCGCTGAACGACGGGCGGCAGGACTTTCTCTACGAAGGCACCATCGCAGAGGAGCCGGGCCCCGACGACCCCGTTCAGGTGGCCGTCTTCAGCTGCAACGACGACCACGGCTTCCCCAATTCCGACGTTGTTCGTCACGTGCAGCAGCACGACCCGGACGCCGCGGTCTTCCTCGGGGATCAGTTCTACGAAAGCACCGGCGAGTTTGACGTTCAGGTCTCGCCGGTCGAGGACGCGGCCCTCGATTTGCTCTATCGGTGGTACCTGTTCGGCTGGTCGTACCGCGAGCTCTTCCGCGACATTCCCACCGCCATCATTCCGGACGACCACGACGTCTATCACGGAAACGTCTGGGGCGATGGCGGGGCCGACGCGCCGGTCGAGGAGCTGGGCTGGGGCTACGACTCGCAGGATCAGGGCGGCTACAAGATGCCGCCGACCTGGGTAAACGTCGTGCAGCGCATCGAGACGAGCCACCTCCCCGCCCCCCACGACCCGACCCCGGTGAAGCAGGGCATCGGCGTCTACTACACGGACTGGCTCTACGGCGGCGTGAGCTTTGCCATCCTCGAAGACCGCAAGTTCAAGTCGCCCCCGAAAGAGGTGCTGCCGGAGGAGGCCCAGGTGGTCAATGGGTTTATCACCAACCCCGAATTCGACATAACCGCTCACCGGGACCTGTCGGACGCGGAGCTGCTGGGCGAGCGCCAGCAGGCCTTTCTCGAGGACTGGTCGGAAGACTGGAGCGGCGGCGCACAGATGAAGGCGGTCCTCTCGCAGACCAACTTCAGTACGGTGCACACCCTTCCGGAGGGGGCCACGAGCGATTCGATGGTGCCCGACCTGTCCCTGCCGCAGCCCGGGGAGTACGTGGAGGGGGACGCCCCCGCGGTGGACCTGGACACGAACGGGTGGCCCCAGAACCGCCGCGACGAGGCCTTGCGGCGGCTCCGGTCGTGCCGGGCCTTCCACATTGCCGGGGACCAGCACCTGGCCACAGTGGTGCGGTACGGGATTGAGGACTTCGACGATGCGGGCTTTGCCTTTACCGGCCCTGCGCTCAACGACGTGTGGCCGCGTCGGTGGTGGCCGCCGCCGGAGCAAAAGCAAAAGCCTCTGCCCGGGGCCGAAGATCCCCCCGACTACACCGGCAGCTTCTTCGACGGCCTAGGCAACCGGATCACCGTCCACGCTGCGGCGAACCCGCGCGAGACGGGCCGCGAGCCGTCGATCATTTACGACCGCTCGACCGGCTACGGCATCGTGACCTTCAACACCGCCGACCGCGAAATTGAGGTGGAGTGCTGGCCGCGCTACGCGAATCCGTCCGACGGCCCCGAGGGGCAGTACGAGGGCTGGCCGCTCACGGTGACGCAGGCGGACGGGGACGGGCGCGAGGCCGCCGCCCACCTCCCCCAATTGGACGTGCAGGGCCTCGACGAGCCGGTGGTGCAGGTCATCGACGAGGAAAACGGCGAGCCGCTGTACACCTTTCGGCTCGGCGAGCCCACGTTCCGCCCGCCGGTCTTCCGGGCGAACGGGTCCTACACGGTCCGCCTCGGGGACGGGGAGCGCTGGCTCAAGACCCTCGACGGCCTGCAGCCTCTGTCGCCCGGCCAGCAACAAACCCGGAGCATTGATCTTCCCTCGGGATGATCCAACAGAGCGAGTCCTGCCACCGCTTCCCCCGAGCGGGGGTGCGTGCTGAGCCTCAACCTCAGCGCCCTATACCGTCTACTCAGAATTGTTATTCATATTCCCGATGGTCGCCGAGATCAGCAAATTGGGTGAAATATGCCTCATGCCTCATCGTAGGGACGACCGGCGGGTCGTCCCTACGTGAGCGTAATGGAGTAGAAATGCACATCGAAATTTCGCATTTGGTATTACTCACTCCTTCGATGTTACATCACCCTGAAGCGATACTCTAACCAAAGCCTCCCAGTTGAGCCGTGCGCAATGCTTCTAGCCCCTCTGACTTTGAGCCTCTTCATTCCCAAGAGGAACTGCGATTCGGCGTGATCGGGTGCGGACTGATGGGTCGCGAGTTTGCCAGCGCCTCCGCCCGCTGGTGCCACCTCACCGACTTCGACGTGCAACCGGTCATCACGGCGGCCTGCGACGTCGACGAGGACGCGACGACGTGGTTCGAGGACCACGTGCCGGACCTCCGCTACACCACGTCCGACTACCAGGAGCTGCTCGAAGACGAGGCCCTCGACGCCATCTACTGCGCCGTTCCGCACAACCTCCACGAGGAGGTGTACGTCGACATCATCTCGGCCGGCAAACACCTGCTCGGAGAAAAACCGTTCGGGATCGACCTGGACGCCAATCGGGCCATCAATCGGGCGATCGAAGACCATCCGGAGGTGCTCGTCCGGTGCTCCTCGGAGTTTCCCTTCTTCCCGGCGGCCTACCAGATGATGGAGTGGGTCGAAGAGGGTCGCTTCGGCGAGATTATTGAGGTTCAGGCGGGATTCTGGCACAGCAGCGACCTGAATCCCGAGAAGCCGATTAACTGGAAACGGATGGAAGACGTGAACGGGGAGTACGGCTGCATGGGCGATCTCGGCCTGCATGCATTCCACGTCCCTCTCCGATTCGGGTGGACACCGGTCACGCTTTCTGCCAATCTCTCGAACATCATGGAGACCCGTCCCGACGGCGACGGGAATCGGGTGCCCTGCGAAACCTGGGACAACGCAGAGCTGCAAATGGAGGTGGCCACGGGCGACCAGGATTTCCCGATGACCATTTCCACG
>JBDGQN010000340.1:0-4460 GCA_042219055.1 Salinibacter sp.
CCACCCTGGGCAGCGAAAACTTCGTCACGGCCCGCGCCGACCTGCGGCGTTACCTTTACGCGGAGCCCTTTACGTTTGCGTTCCAGGCCCTTCACGTGGGAAACTATGGAGCTGAGTTCAGCAACGAGTTCGGCGTGGGGGGCATTGGCAATGAGTACATCGGCTACCCGTACAGCCAGGGCTTCGTACGGGGATACAGCGTGCAGAGCATCTCAGAGGGTATCCGTGCAAAGGGGGCGGACCGAACCTGCTCCCGCGTGGGGGACAACCCGACCGTCACCGAACAGTGCGCCGAGATTGACCGGCTCTTTGGCACACGGGCCCTTACGACGCGGGCTGAGATCCGCGTACCGTTCCTCGGTCCGGAGCGACTCAGTCTCCTTCCGTTCCGATACGTCCCCACCACACTCGCCCTCTTTGCCGACGCCGGCATCACCTGGACCGAATCGCAGGCTCCGAGGTTCACCTTCGAGACCAACAGCAGTGCCACAAACATTCCGGTGGTAAGCACCGGGGTGGCGGCCCGCTTCAACATCCTGGGCAGCATCCTGCTGGAAGCCTATTACGCACGCCCGTTCCAGCGCCGCGACACGACCTGGGAGTTGGGCTTTCGCATCTCGCCCGGCTTCTGATGCGTGAAACGTGATGCGTGGTGCGTGATGCGTGATACGTGAGGGACGGTAGGAGGAGGGTCCCGTTTCACGCGCCACGCATCACTCCGGCAGTCCCGGCTCTACCATGAGAACCTCCTCGCGGTCCACGCGGACGACGCCGGGATCCGCGCCCGTGGGACTAGTCACGTACTTGCGCTCAGTGACCATGACGGGCACCACGTCGCTGCCCTTCGACTGGCTGTAGTGCGCAGCGATGGCGGCGGCGGTGTAGAGGCGACGCTTGCCCGGCTCGGCGTCGCGGTTGGGGAGATGCAGCACGGTGTGCGCCCCCGGCACGCCCCGCGCATGGAGCCACAGGTCGTAGGGCTGGCTGGCGTGGAAGGTGAGCTCGTGGTTCTGGCGCGCGTTTTTGCCCACCCACGCCTCGAAGCCGCCCTCCAGATCGAACCGCCGGAACGGAAACTGGTCGACGTCTGCATCGTCCCGTTCTACGAACGGCGCAAACTCGTTTTCCCGCTCGTCCCGAAACTGCTTGATGCCATCAAGCGTGTCGATCTCGCGGAGCTCGACGAGGAGGGCCTCGGCCCGGTCGGCCCGCTCCAGGGTGTCGTCGAGCCGCGCCTCGGCCTCCTCGCGGGAACGGCGCGTGCGGCGGGCGCGGTTGTAGTAGTGCTCGGCATTCTCGACGGGGGACTTGGCGGGGTCGAGGGGAATGGTGACCGGTGTGCCGTCTTCGAACAGATCGGGCAGTTCCACCTCCTCCGCCCCCGCCGGCACCTGGTCCTGCTGGGCCATGAGGAGGTGCCCCCATCGCTCGTAGCGCCCGGCCCGGCTCTCGCTCTGGAGCTCCCTCATCATCCGCTCGGCGCTGCGGCGCTCGTGCTCGGCCGCCGATTCGAGGGCTGCCTCCAGCGGGTCGTAGAGGCGGTGGAAGTGCTCTTCGGCCAGCCTGCGCCGCACAAAATCGGCGACGGCGCCGTCCACCGTGTCGTAATGTTCGGCGGGGTCGTCGTCGCGATGCTGGAGGGGAATCAGTGAGAACGCGTCCGGGAACTGCCCCGTGCCGTAGATCACCGGATCCGGATGTTTGAGCTCCTCTTGAAGCGTCATGGAGGCGTCGAAGAGTGCCCGTCGCTCGGCCTCCGTGCAGTCCCCCGGCGCGTCCGTGGTGACGCCGGCCCGATGCAGCGTCTCCCGCGCCAGGTCGCCTCCAAAGAGTGACACGGCGGACTGGACGGCCTGGCGCGTCTTGTTGCGATTGTCGTTCCACCGGTCCTCAAACTCCGCGAACGTCTCGGGCATCGGCGCGGGATACGGCTCCGGCGCCTCCGTTCCCAGGAGTTCGTCGTGGCGCTGGAAGGCCGCGACGATCGTGTCGTCGGGGGCGAGGTGGAAGGCGTTGGCGCGCGCCCCGAAGAGCTGCCACAGGAGTCGTGCTCCGTCCGCCAGCTCAATCGACACGAGCCGGTCCCGCTCGGCGATGGACACCCCCGTCACCGCCTGCCCGATGGCGTCCTCGAAGAGGGTGGCCACGTTGCGGCGGGCCTTGTGGTAGCCGGGGCGGCGGAAGAGATACAGGAACGGCCGCTGCACCGACCCCCGGATCATCCAGTCTCGCTCCGTACCGCCCAGCGCGACGGTCAGCTCGTTCTTGGTCTGCGAGTAGACGTCGCGGACCGTCGTGCCGGTAAGCTCGGGCCGCCACTCGCGGACGAGGGCGCGGAGGGTGTAGTAGTTGTTGACCACGAATTGCGTGCGGGGATGGACGTCTGGGGGATAGGCGCGGAGTGTCTCGTGCAAGAGCTACACGCCCGAGCGCCTGCACAGATTCGCCCCCGCTCTCGCACCCTCACGCACCCCGCCCAATCCGCCAGGCGCCCCACAGGAGGCCCGCCACCGCAAGCCAGTGGAGGTGGTCGCCGATCGGGACGTTCGGCGGGTTCGGCACGTCGCGGTCGCCCGTTTTGGCCCGTTCTCGGGTCCCCGCCGTGCCTGACTGCATAGAGGCTTTGTCGTTCTCAGACGAGGCGTTGCGCTCCAGTTGCCGGAGCGCCCCGCTGAGGGCTCGTGCCTGTCCCCCGAGCCGCCGGGCCTCCGCCCGCCAGTCGGTCCCGGAACGGTCGGCCGACTCGTACGAGGTGCCACCCATTCCGGTCGCGCCCCCGGGTCGGGCATCGGCGATCGAGGGGCCCTCGGACTGCGGCGCGGCACCACTCGCCGTGCCCCCTGCGCTGCCGCCCGACGAGGCGGGGGGGCCACTCAGGCTCGGCGTCGCCTCCCGACGCCACGACTCCGAGAAAGGGGCGTCGGTGCCCAAGAGGCCCGTCCCTGATCGGTCGCTCAGGAGCGGACTGGAGGCCCCGCCCCGCGACGCGCCGGCGCCGGGCCGTTGCAGGAAACGCCCCGACCGGGCCGTAGGCGGCCCTGTGGCCCCCCCACCGGAGCGGGCCGTTTCTGCCGAGAACCCATTCGTCGCCGTGTCGGCATGACGGAGGAGGTACCCGGCGCCCCCCAGGAAGAGGGCTCCGACGAACACGATGGCGAACACGTTGACCCAGACCGAATGGCGAGACCGATACGGACCGTTGTGCATGACAGGCCGAAGGCGTCAGGAAAAGAGGAAGGGCAAAGAGATGAGCATCGTGTCGGGCACTTAGCGGACCACCGTGAATTTCTTCGTGCGAGTCGTCCCGTCGGCCCGCAGCCGAACGAAGTACGTGCCCGGAGCGAGAGCGGCCGCCGAGAGGGAGGCTGCGTGTCGCCCCGCCTGGACGCGCTCGTGGAGGAGGGTGGCCACCCGCCGCCCCAACAGGTCGTAGACCGAAATTCGGACGGTGGTTGGGGCGGGGGTTCCGAACTGGAGCGTGGCCTGCCGGCGGGCCGGGTTGGGGAAGGGGGTCCGGAGCGACAGTTCCTCCGGCGCAGCGAGGTGGACCCGCGTCACCGCACTGAGGTGGACCGTCCCGTCGGTGTCGACCTGGCGGAGGCGGTAGGCGAGGGAGTCGGCCGTGTAGGGCACCTCCCGATCTGTAAACCGGTACGTCTGCGGTTGCGACGTCGTCCCGGCCCCTTTGACCCGTCCGATCGTCGTCCAGCCTGCCTCCGCACCGCGACGCTGGACCTGAAACTCAGCGTTATTCGTTTCCGAGGCCGTCTGCCATCGCAGATGGACGGCCTCCCCCGTGTGTCGGGCCGTCAGTCCCGTCATCTCCACGGGGATCGTCGCGGGGGTTACGCGGAGGCCAAACCGGGCGTCGTCGGGATCGTCGAGGCTCCCCGCCCCCTCATTGAGCGAAAAGGAATAGGCCGAGGTGCGCAGGTCGACGGTCGAGTCGGCCACGGTGTCGATCAGCTCCACCGTCCACCCGGTTGGGAGCGCCTCCCGTTCCCCCTCGGGCCACTGCACAGTGGCCGTGCCCGCCGTGCCCACCGACCGGACCGACAGGGGCCGAGTGATGGGCGTGTTTTCGGTCGGGTACGGCGCGCTGGCGAGGGTCCGGCGGACGAGGCTCCCGTCCCGCATCAGGGGACTCGTGAGCGTAGCGTAGGTCGAGGCGTTCGGAGGAGGAAGCTGAGTGGCCTCATATCCGTCCCATCCGGACGCCGCCCGGTCGTCGAGGAGCAACGTCACCTCATCCTGAGCCACTGTGTCGGCTCCTTGTTCGACGGACAGTGCCAGCTTTACCTGTGCTCGTTGTCCCGCGGCCCCCTCGCTCTTGCTGCCGATTAGATCTCCAGACGTGGACTGTCGGCCGCTCGCGTCGAACGTAAGACTCGTATTGCCGCTCCCAGTTGACTGTCGCTCGACGAAAAAGCCCTGCCACGCCGCAATGTTGTCATTACTGG
>JBDGQN010000341.1:0-2693 GCA_042219055.1 Salinibacter sp.
GTGCCCGAGGAGGGACTTGAACCCTCACGTCCCGTAAGGGACAACGGATTTTGAATCCGTCGCGTCTGCCGATTCCGCCACTCGGGCCGGGAGAATAGCGAATTTCGAGTGTCGAATTGCGAGTCGGAAGGAGAGGTTCCAGCACCGAGGCCGGGCTATACCGACGCGGCGTAGTGGTGGTGAAACCGGATGATCGACCGGATGCCCTTCCGGAAGCGGTCGAGGGCGAAGTGCTCGTTGGGCGAATGGATGGCGTCGGAGTCGAGGCCAAAGCCCATCAGCACGCTGTCGAGGCCCAGGGTGTCCTGGAAGTCGGCCACGACCGGGATGGTGCCTCCGTTTCGCACGAAGACCGGCTCGGTACCGAGGACCTCGTCCATCGCCCGCTGGGCGGCCTGCATCGGCGGGCCGCTGGGGTCGACCAGGACCGGATCGCCCCCGTGGAGGCGGCGTGTCGTCAGTGTCATCGTGTCGGGCGTCTCCGCCTCGAGATGGGCCTCCAGCTTCTCGTAGATGTCCGTGACGGTCTGGTCGGGCACCAGCCGCATCGAGAGCTTGGCGTGGGCCTTCGAGGGGAGGACGGTCTTGGCGCCTTCGCCCGTGTAGCCGCCCCAGAGGCCGTTCACGTCGAGCGTGGGCCGGGCCGAGAGGCACTCGAGCGTCGTGTAGTCGCCTTCGGTCCGGACCGCGTCGATGCCGATCGCGTCCTTCCAGGCAGCCTCGTCGAACGGCAGCGCGGCGTAGGTCGCGCGCTCCGCGTCGGTCAGGGCCCGCACGTCGTCGTAGAAACCGGGAATGGCAATTCGGTGGGCGTCGTCGTGCAGGCCGGCGAGAAGGCGGCCCAGTGCGTTGGCGGGGTTGTCCACCGCGCCCCCGTAGTTGCCGGAGTGCAGGTCCCGGTTCGGGCCTTCAAGGGTGATCTCCGCGTAGGCGAGCCCCCGCAGGCCGTAGGTGATCGACGGGGTCTCCGGCGAGAACATGGCGGTGTCCGAAATGAGCACCACGTCCCCGTCGAGGCGATCGGCGTTCTCCTCGATGAAGGGGCCGACCGCCATCGAGCCGGTCTCCTCCTCCCCCTCGATCACGAACCGGAGATTGACCGGCGGGTCCCCGCCCCGCAGGAGGGCCTCGGCGGCCGTCACGTGCATGTACATCTGCCCCTTGTCGTCGCAGGCGCCGCGGGCGTAGATCGTTCCGTTGCGGCGGGTGGGCTCGAACGGATCACTGTCCCACTCCTCCAGCGGGTCGGGCGGCTGGACGTCGTAGTGGCCGTAGACGATCACCGTCGGCTTGTCGTCGCCGGCGTGGTGCTCGGCGTAGACGATGGGGTGGCCGTCGGTCTCCACGACCTCGGCGTGGTCGAGCCCGGCGGCGCCCAGGCGATCGGCCAGCCACTCGGCGGCCTCCTGGACGTGGGCCGCGTAGGCGCTGTCGGTGCTCACCGACGGGATGCGGAGCAGCTCTTCCAGCTCCCCGGTGAACGTATCGAAGTGGTCTTCGGCGTAGGAAAGGGCGGCGTCCATGAACAGTGGCGCGTTGGGAAGGGCGAGTGTCGAGTTCAGGGGAGCGTGGCGGCCTACCGAGAGGGGAGTGGCCACACGGCGGAAGGGGGCTGCTCCCGGGAGGAAAGAGTCATGAGGGAATGAGTCATGAGTTGATGAGGGATGTCCGCGCAGCCTCGAGGTTGTCGATCGCGGTCATGGGTACGCAATACGAAACACGCAGTACAGCCTCATCGGAGGAGGGCAAATCCAGTCGGCAATCGGTCCTTTCCGGGTTCACGGGCGAAAATCTCAGGCCGGCGGTGTTCGGGCGTAGAGCAGGAGGCGGGGGCTGTCGGCGGTGTGCGGCCGGCCGTCGTACTCCCCGAACGTGTCGACGATCTCGAGGCCCACGGCCGCGTAGAGCGCCCGCATCTCCTCGGGCGTGTAGAGGCGGACGCTTTCGTGGTACGTGTCGGTGCTCCCGTTGCGGGCGAGGGTGATCTCCTTGTTGATACGGCCGTTCTCGATCCACCGGCGCTGGTGAATGTCGACGCCGTCGACCGTCCGCGTCGTCGAGGGGACGAGCGTCTCCGTGACGTACGGGGCGTTCAGAAAGTCCTGGAGGAACCAGCCGCCGGGCCGGAGGGCCTGCGTCATGGCCGCGAGGGCCCGCCGGTTTTCGGCGTCCGTCTCGAAGTACCCGAACGTCGTAAACAGGTTCACCACCCCGTCGGCGCAGCCGTCGCAGTACGGCGTCCGCATGTCGCCCTGCTCGAAGCGAACGTCGAGGCCGGCCGCGCCGGCCCGCCGCCGCGCCTGCTCGATGGCCTCGGCCGACAGGTCGAGACCCGTCACCCGGTAGCCGCGACGGGCAAAGATTCGGGCGTGTCGCCCGCGGCCGCACCCCACGTCGAGAATATGGGCGTCGGGGGCGGGGGCCACCTCGCGCTCAACGAGGTCCACCAGTTGAGCCGCGTCCGATTCGTCGCGGTAGTCGTAGACGAGGTCGTAGGCCTCGCTGTCGAACCAGCCTTCGTACCAGGACATCGACCGAGGGGAGGGTGGAAGAGAGGGCGCAGAGGGCACCTACGCATCCTCGTCGTCGGCCCTCTCTTCGAACGGGGCGAGGGCCTCCTCGACCGGCTTCGCGTCCGGGTACCAGCTCACGATCTTGCGGACGACCTCGTCCAGCAGGGCGTCGGGGCAGGA
>JBDGQN010000341.1:2703-8905 GCA_042219055.1 Salinibacter sp.
GCGCCCGAGGTCAGCAGCACGTCGACCGGCGTGTCGTCGGCCGGGAACCAGCTCGCGCTGGTCACCTCCGCCTGGGCGTGGACGTCAAAGTGCCGGATCTCCGAGGGGGCGTCGAACTGATCGGCGTCGCGCACGAAATAGGTGGGCATGTGCTCCTCACAGAGCTCCACGAGGTGGCTCGTGTTCGAGGAGTTGTAGCCGCCGACGATGATCCCGACGTCGGCCCCGTCCTCGATGAGGGCCTTCGTGGCGTTTTGGTTCTCGTTCGTGGCGTAGCAGAGCGTGTCGCTCGTGTCGGCGAAGTGCTCCGTGACGTCCGACTCTCCGTAGCGGTCGATCATCGCCTCGCGCATCAGGTCGGCGATGGCGGCGGTCTCCTCCGCCAGCATCGTCGTCTGGTTCACCACGCCGAGGCGGCGCAGGTCCGTCGCCGGGTCGAAGCCCGCCGAGTACTTGTCCTCGAAGGTGTCGTAGAAGAAGTCGGCGTCCTTCTCCCCGCGAATCACGGCGGCCAGCTGCTCGGCCTCCTCCAGGTCGCGGACCACGACCACCGGCCCCTCCTCCTTCGCGTGGGAGAAGGTGGCGCGGGTCTCCTCGTGGTACCGCTTGCCGTGGACGACGATCGAGTAGTCGTCGTCCCCGATCTGCGAGCTCTTGCGCCAGACCTTCTCCACGAACGGGCAGGTGGTGTCGTAGGACTCGGTGTCGACGCCCAGTTCCTCGAGCCGCTGCTCCACCTCCAGGGTCGTGCCGAAGGCGGGAATGATGACGACGTCATCGGGGGTCAGCTCCTCGAAGGGGATAAGCTGCTCCCCGCTCGTGGTGCGGAGGAACTGAATCCCGCGCTCCCGCAGGTCCTCGTTCACGTGGGGGTTGTGGATCATCTCCGAGAGGAGGAAGATCCGCTTGTCCGGGTTTTCCTCCAGCGCCTCGTAGGCGATTTCGATGGCCTGCTCGACGCCGAAACAGAAGCCGAAGTGGCGGGCGATTTTGAAGCGCACGGGGCCAAAATCGATGACCGACGGCGACAGGTCCTTCTTGCGCGGATCGGTGGCCTGGCGCGCGTCCTTGACCGTCGAGATGATGGGGCTCTGGTAGAAGGTCGGGACGTCGAACTGGCGCATCGGCAGTTGAGGCTCGGCGGAAAGAAGTCGGAAGGTAAGAGCTCGTACGGGAGGGGCGCACCGGTGATTCGGGACGGAGGGAGGAGGCGTCGGGGGACCCGAGAGACGTTGAAGAGGGGTAACGATCGGGGGAAAGGAAGGAGGAGGAAGTGGCGATGAAGGAGGAACAACCGGCTCCGGGTGTTCGCTTGAGGGGCGGCTGTGTGCGGGGCTCGTTCGTGCGGTCCCGAACCGGCCATACGGAAGTCGCGCGCACCGCAGACCGGATTAGTTTTCCGTTATTGCATGACAACAACAAGCTCAGCCCAGTCTCGTCGTGAGGCAATCGTGGAAGTCGCCGCCCGATGGCGTGAGCCGGATCATCCGCCTCGCGAGCAGGCCGTTGCCGACACCCTGGAGGCGCCCAATCGCTGGACCGAGGAGGCGCTCGACTACGCCCTCAACCGGTGGATGCAGCGGCTCACCCTGGAGGGACTTTCGGGATGGCTCGGCGACGTCGACGCGGACGAGCCGAGTCCCGTGGGGGTTCTGCACGGCGCGGCGGATCCCCTGGAGGGGCTCCGGGACGCGGTGGCGATCTGGGCGAGCGGCCACACGTATCTCGGCCACGTGCCCGAGGCGTCTCCGACGCTGCTTCCGGCGTTCGCTGGGGACGTGGCGGCGCAGGCGGACGTGGAAGCGGAGTTCGTGGCGGAGGAGGTGCTTTTGGAGCGGGCCACGGCAATTATGGCACAGCCTGCGCGGGACGAGGTCGAAGCGCAGCGGGAGCAATGCGCCACGCACGGGTTCTCGGCGGACCGGCGCCTGTTGCGGCCGGCGCGCCGTGCCATTGCGGTGCTGGACGGCCACGAGAACGATGAGGCCCGAGGCGGCATTGCGGAGGACCTGCTACTGTACGAGGGCGGAGGGCACCGTCGGCTCGCTCAGGTGTGGGGGCCCACCGACCTCTCGCCCGATGCCTACCTTGAGGCGATGGCCCGCTTCCGCGGGGTCTTTCCGGCGCACGAGGACACGCCGGGTGCTCTCCAGATGCAGAAGGCGTTCTTGGAAGCTCAGGACGAGCCTCGCGCCTACGCCGAGGGATTGGAGTTTCTCGTGAGCAAGGGCGATCCGGAGTTTCCGGAGCCTCACGGCCACGTTCGATGGACGGAGTACGACAATCTCGACGAGGTCGACGCGTGGATCCAGGAGCACTGGGAAGCGCTGTACGCCGTGGTGGCCCGGGAGTCGCTGCACGACCAGCTTCCCGACGCGTGGCCGCTCCGCACGCCGGGGGATCTCCATCTCCCGCCCCTCGACGACGAGGAAGGCACCGCCATCGCCGAGTTTCTCCGTTCCCTCTGCTAACGGTCAGGCCGCCTCCAGGTACTCGGCCAGGGCCGCCTCCACGTCCGGCTTTACAGCTGTCCAGTCCACTTCGGGACCCTTTGAGACTGTGACGAACTGCGGGGTCATGAATACATCCTCGACCCCGGTAATCGAGAACAGGCGCTGGGCGAGGGGGTGCTTCTCGGCCTCGGCTTCCGAGGAATACGCGGCCACACCGTCCTGCAGAAAAGGCCCGTCGTCGGTCGTGAACTTGAGGCTGTTCGGGTTGGGGGTGCGCTCCGCCTGCGTCGTGGGCATAAGCGTGTCGTCGAGGGATCCGGAAGAGTTCGTGAACGTCGAAGCACCGTCCATACGAGGAATACAGGGGGGAGTTCGTCGGGGAACGAGTCCCGGGGTTGTACGGTGAATTCACTTGCGACTTCCGCGAGATGTGCTATTTTGCGTACGCTTCCTCCCGTCCATTGTACGTCCTGGAATGGCTATGGAGTCCCACGACGATCGCCCCTCGGTCTCGGAGTCCGATCGCTCGCTGACGGACGTGCCGGACGGGGGCAAGGCACAGCGCATTGCGGCCCACACGCAGGGGCTCTTCGAGGATCTTCGGGAATGGATTGACCTCCGCATCGATCTTGCCATTCTGGAGGTCGAGGAACGGCTCGACGAGACGAAAAATGACATCGCCCTCGGGCTGATCCTGGCAATCGTCAGCTTCTTTGCCGCGCTTTTTGCCCTCACGACGATCGCGCTCGGTGTGGGGATGCTTCTCGGGCATTCGTTCTGGGGCTTTCTGGCTGTGACCGTGGCCCTCTTTTTGATTGTCGTAGGGCTTCGCGTCACGCAGCCGGCCCTGGTGCCTCCCTCGAATCTCTTCGAGTCGCTTCGGGGGGGGCGCAAGGAGGGCTCCGACGACTCGTCCGCCCGGCCCGCCTCGGCGGCGATGGAGGACGCGTCCTCGCGGGACGACCTCCGCAGGGCTCAGGACCCATCCGACACCGAGACCTCTTCGCATCCGTAACCGCGGACAACCAGAGGGCGGGGCTCCTTTTCTCTGTTTCTCTACGACGTAGCGTTTTCATCCCATGGACTCGGAATCGACCAGAGCGGACGTCGAGGCCCGGCTTCGGGAGACGGCGGACGCCATGTCCGATCGCCTCGATTCGTTGCAGGAAGAAGTGTCCACGACCGGCACTTCGGTTCGGGACTGGATGGCCCGCAATCCCCTCAAGAGTGTGGGGGGCATGCTCGCGGCCGGGCTGGCCGTCGGGGCGCTCTTTGGCGGCGGGCGGTCGCGGCGTCCGGAACACACGGAGCTTTTGGATCAGTACGTGGATGCGCTGCGGGAAGAGGTGGAGGGGGCCATCGCATCGGGGGACACGCCCGGCGAAGCCCTCGAAAAGGCCCTTAAGGGCCGCGCCCCACTGGTGGTATATCGTGACGGGGCCCGCTCGGAGGATGCGAGTTCCGGGGGCGGATTTCTGAGCGACAGCCTTGGTTTTGTTGCTCGCATCGCCGCCCGTGAAGTCCTCCAGAATGCGGTGCTCTCTTTGCTCGAGGATGTTGAGATGGACCAGGTTCTCGACGATATGTCTATCGAGTAGAAGGCTCCCGACGACCACCGATTCGCCGACGTTTTTCTTTTTGGATTGAGCGATACCGATGCGACTGATTATTTTTGGACCCCCGGGTGCGGGAAAAGGCACGCAGGCCCGTCTCTTGGAAGACCGTCGGGGCATTGCCCAGATCTCGACGGGTGATATTCTTCGGGAAGCGATGAACGAGGGCACTCCCCTCGGGAAAAAGGCGAAGTCCTACATCGAGGCCGGTGAGCTTGTGCCGGACGAGGTGGTCCGCGATCTCGCCGAGCAAGCGGTCGCCGACGAGAACTACGACGACATTTTGCTGGACGGATATCCTCGTACTCGCCAGCAGGCCGAGTGGCTCACCGCGTTTCTACAGGAGCACGAGGCCCCCCTCGACGCGGTGCTGCGCCTTGAGGTGCCCGACGACGTGCTCGTCCGTCGACTGAGCCGCCGCCGGGTCCACGAAGAGACGGGGGCGACCTATCATCTGGACCACGACCCGCCCCCGGACGACGTCGATCCCGATCTCATCGTCCAGCGCTCCGACGACGAGCCGGAGACCGTCCGCAATCGTCTCGAGGTGTACCGGGAGGAAACGGCGCCCCTGGCGTCCTACTACGAAGAGCGCGGTCTCCTCGTGTCGGTGGACGGCACTGGAGACATCGACGAGGTGCATGAGCGCATCGTACGGGTGCTCGACGCGTACGAACGTCCCTCGTAGGCCCTTCGCGTAGACCGAGCAGTCTCCGGAACGCGGTCGATCCGGTTTCCCATGGTTCCTTCTTCGAAAAGCAAGGTACACCCGGAGCGTGTGTCGGCCCTTCGGGCACGCATCGACGAGGCGCTTCCATCCGTCGTGGAGGAGCGGCGACCCGCCCCCCTCTACGACGCTGTAGAGCACGTGCTGCGGGCGGGGGGTAAGCGCGTGCGTCCCATCCTGCTCCTGCTGGTCGCGGAGGCCTACGGCGCCTCGGTCGACCGCGCCCTTCCGGCGGCCCTCGCCGTGGAGGTCTTTCACAACTTCACGCTCGTCCACGACGACCTGATGGACGACGATCACGAACGACGGGGCGGGCCCACGGTGCACGCGAAATGGGACGCGGGCACGGCGGTGCTGGCGGGCGATCTCATGATGGGGCTCTCCTACGATCTGCTGGGACAGGTGGACAGCGCCGACCTGGAACTCCTCTATTCGGTGTACCATCCGATGGTGGAGGACCTCTGTGCGGGCCAGGCGCTCGACGCCTCGTTCGAGACCGACGAGACGGTGTCGGTGGACGCCTACCTGGACATGATCGACCGGAAGACGGGGGCGCTCCTCGCAGCGGCGTTCGAGCTGGGGGGCGTCGTCGGCGGGGCCGCGGCGACGGACCGGGAGCGGTTGCATACCGCGGGACGGCTCGTGGGACGGGCCTTTCAGATTCAGGATGACTTGCTGGACCTCACCGCGGACGACGACGCCTGGGGCCGAGGCACAGGTGGGGACCTCGTGGCTGGGAAGAAGACGTTTTTGACCCTGCGGGCGTTGGAGCGAGCCGAAGGCGCGGAATACGACTGGTTTGCCCGGCTGGTGACGGAGGGCGGGCTTCCGCCCGGCGACGTGCGAGAGGCCCACGACCGAATGGACGCGCTCGGGATCTTTGAGGAGGCGCGGACCGCCGTGCAGTCCTACACAGAGCAGGCCTTTGAACATCTTGAGGGGCTCCCCGAGACCGAGGCGACCGAGACCCTGCACTGGCTCCTTGATCAGATGCAGGCGCGGACGTACTGAGCGGAGAACAATTTGCGGCAGATCGGCTACACTACGCTCCCTCAATCGGTCCTCCGAGAGGCATGATCGAGCGTGAGGTTATCATTCGCAACCGCGCTGGACTTCACACGCGTCCGGCGTCGAAACTGGTGAAAACCGCCTCTCAGTTCGATTCCGACATCTATCTCCGCCGAGACAACTACGAGATCAATGGAAAGAGCGTGATCGGGGTCATGACGCTCGCCGCCGAACAGGGGGCGACCCTGACCCTCGTGGTGGAGGGGACGGACGAAGAGGCCGCGGCGGACGCCCTCACGGAGCTTTTTGAGGATGGATTTGGGGAGGAGATGTAAGGCGTGATCCGATGCACGCAGCACGCTGCAGGCGGGACGGCCGCACTGCGGGGGCGGTGTCAGCTT
>JBDGQN010000342.1:0-7440 GCA_042219055.1 Salinibacter sp.
TACCTCCTCAATGGATACCTTGTCGGCTCATTCACCCTAGATCGGTCACAGAGCGAGCATCAACCGTCGGGATCACATTGGAGGCATTTCAGGGCCGAATCGACAGAACGATGGAAGTCCCCGACATTGCCTGCTATCGGTAGACGTGGAGACGGTCTACGGGCAGCCGCCCCGCGGGGCTCCGGGGCGGCTGTCTGCTTTGCGCGCACTCAGTTGCCACACCGGACGTTGACGGTGCTCCAGACGGGCTTGATGTCCTTGGATTGCGCAATGCCCGTGATGGCGTACTCGATGTTTTCGGTGCACTCCACCTTGAACTCGAGCGTCTGCTCCTCGCCAGATGCTGGCCGGACGATGGCGCTCTGGACGACGTTGCCCTCGACGTTCATGAAGTCGCCCTTGTCCACGAGCGAAAGCCCGTCAAAGTCTGCCCGCAGCGAGATCGCCGGCAGGCTCTGGTCCGTCGAGACGGTGACGCCCACGGTGAAGGGCTGATTCGGTGACGCTTGCTCGGGGGCCGCCACGCTCACCTCGAGCGCATCCTCCGTGGGCGGTTGGTTGTTGCCGTTGCCCGGTGCCGGATTGTCATGCAGACAGCCGGCCACCAGAGCTCCCATCACAATCAGTCCAGCAATCAGTAGGGCTTGTCGCATCATAACGATAGGTCACACTCCTTGGGAAGTTGAGTGTAGCTTAGCACAGTCCCGACCTCCACTCAATCGGCCGCTCCCGAACGGCCGCGCCCGAACCGATCCTCGAACGGCGAATCAGTCCGCCGAGGATGCCAGTAACGACCCATGGACCCAGGCATCGATCGCTCGATGGATTTGCGATTCGCTCAATCGATCGTTGACCCAAGCGTCGATGACGGCAAAAAACTCCTCGTCCGAGAGACGGCGGTCGCCATTGGCGTCCAGATCGAGGAGCGTCATCATCGGAGCATCGGGCGGCGATTCCAATGGGGCAAGCTGAACCACGCTTTGACGGCACGTATACAATCCAGGCAGCTCACATGTTGCCACGGCCAATTGGCCATCGGGTGAGACCGCCAAGGCACTGATCTCGGCGTTAAATGCCCAGCGACGTTGCTCAACGCCGGATTGAGCGTTCCAGACGCGGACGGTTCCGTCCGTGCCGCCGGAGATGACACGCTCCCCTTGAGGCCCAAACGCGACTGCATCCACCCTGCCCTCATGGCCTTGTAACGTGTGAAGCTCCTGGCCGCTCGGCATGGACCACAAGCGAACCGTCTGGTCCGAGGAGGCCGAGGCCAAGGTCCCGCCGTCAGGCGAGAAAGCGATCGACCAAACGTGGTGAGGGTGAGCGGGCATGGTCACCCGATGACGGCCTGACATGCCGTCCCACAGCTGCACGGCATTGCGGTAGCCGTTCTCCAAGGCCCCCGACGCCAGCCACTCGCCGTTCGGGCTGAAGGCCAGATCGTTGAGCCAATCCGTGTGGCCGGTCAAGACGCGCTCCACCCGTCCCGATGCAAGATCCCACAGTCGGATCGTGCGATCCTTCGAGCCCGTGGCCAAACGGTCCCCGTCTGGCGAAAATGCCACAGCCCGGACGAAGTCCTCGTGCGCGTCAAATTGTCGGAGGAGGCGTCCGTCGGGCACCGACCAAAGGCGAACGGTGCCGTCGTGCGATGCCGTTGCGATTTGCTGCCCCTCCGGTCCGAACGCCACGTCGCGAACCTCCGCTCGATGACGCTCCATGAGCGCGACGCGGGATCCATCGGACGTGCGATGGAGCTGGGCGCGATCCCCCGTAAGGGCCAGGGCCACATATGTCCCTTGCGGACTGAAGGCGAGCGACCGAACGGCGCCCTCCGCCGATATCCGAACGGCCGGCTCGAAGGCGGACTCAGCGGCCTCCCCGCTCACAACGCCGCCGATCAGGGCCAGCGCAATTCCGATGACGGCGACGACTCGACGCGCGGCGCCTTGCATCACGAACTCGATCTGACGCCTCCCTTCTCCCGATGGGCCATGGTTGTTTTCAAGATCGAGTAAGGATCCTTAGTGTGCGAGTATCGGTTCCCTGGTGTCAAGCCGTGTTCCCGCCAATCGCATGGGCTCGCATAGGACTTGGGAGCGGCCGTTGGGCATGGTATCTTGACCCCATGGAAGAGCGAGCAAGCCGACACCAACGCAGACCTGTCATTGCCCTGGCGATCCTGCTGATCGCGTTGGTAGGCCTAACCGGATGCGGTCCCTCCAATAGCGGGTCCTCGACCCAATCGGATAACGGAAACGAGCCCGCGGAGAATGCGTCAGAATCGGAGCCATCCGGCAAGGATCGGACCAACAATAATCAAGACATCAACGTCACTGAATCCGCTTCGGTGCCCTTGAGCCGCGACGAGCTGATCGGCGTCTGGCGGACCCCAACGTCGGAGAGGCAACAACAAGCCTTCCAGTACGTCTTCCACCGCGACGATACCTTTGCCATCTATCGCGCCAACAGCAATATCCTCGCCATGAACGGAGACTATCGGTTGGACGAGGACAAGCGCGAGCTACGGCTCTACGTCCGCGAAGCCGGTAGCGAGAGGCTATTATCGCTGCAGAAGCTCAAACCGGTGGCCAAACGGAAGAACGGCGACCAGCTCATCTTCAAGCGGATGGGGAAAGGGGATGCCCTCTGGCTCAGCCGAATCTCGGAGACGCCCGCGTTACAGACCCCAGCCGAGGAAACATCGTCCCCGGACAACTGAGTCGGGCTCGATCATGGCCCCGTGGTGGATTAGGACCCGGCATCACATTGGTTGGGTTGCGGCGCTGTTCGGCCTGATCCTCGCGTTAGCCGCGCCGAGCGCCGGGGCCGATCGCGAGGGCGACCCGTTGGCCGTGCCGCTCATGGCCGATCAGCGGCCCGGCCTGACGCAGACGATGTACGCAGAGCGCCGCTCGGTGGCGTTCGTCGTCTTGGACTGTGCACCAGGCCAACCGCTCTGGACGGAGGCGTCGAACGCCGCCTCGACCTGGAACATCGATGCGCCTGTGGAGTTGCGCGTCCATCGGGCCAGCTCGGGCTGCGAGGGCTCGCCCACCAACCTCGCGAACGAGATCTATTTCGCCCCGGTCGACACGCCGGCTCCCGAGGTGGGCGATTACCATTACGCCACCGCCAACGGCCGCATTCAGGCCGAGGACCTGCGCGTCAGCATGCGCGAGGTCGTGGAGCGAGCCCGCGAGCTCGACACCTCCACCCGGATCGTCATCTTCAATCAGCTCATGAACGCGTTCGGCCACGTGCTCGGGCTGGGCGACGCCCATCGCCTGCACCCCGACGACTGTCATTGGTCCGTTATGCTGGGCAACTGCCGCTTCCAGCGGGCCATGCCGACCGAGGCCGATCGCGACGCGCTGGCCCACCTCTACGACACCGCCACGGACCGCCGCGCCGACCTGCGCCGCTTCGACGCGAACGACAACGGACGCATCGACGATCCGGAGTTTCGGGACGCCCTGCGCCTCTGGATCCGGGGCCGAGTCACGGACGACATGTTTCTGGATCTGCTACAGGCGTGGAACCGGGGTGAACGGATCGGCGGCGCGTCGACACAGATCCAAGCTGAGCCGAACGGGCCCTCCGCAATTCGAATCTTCGATCTGAACGGACGGCTCGTGGCCGAGCGCGGATGTTTCCAGGGCCGTCGCGGCCGCGGCCGACAGACGGCTTGGCGCGCCCAGCGCATGCTCAATGCCCAGGCCGATCTGCCCGCCGGGAGCTATATCGCGCGGATCCGGGGCTGTGACACGGGCCACGTGGCGCATCGGTTTCTTGTCAAAACGCCGTGACGGAAAGTCGGCGTCGGACGTCGCTCCCTCGATCGGATCCGGTTCCTCAGGAGAATGGCCGATTCGGGATTAGCGATTCTCGCTCATGGAGCGAATGGTGAAGTCGTCGAACGATCCGACCACGGGCGTCGCCTCGAACGTCTCCACGAACACGCCCAGCGCCCCGGCCGCCTCGAGCTCCACCTCGCCAACCCGTTGGCCGTTGACCAGCAACACGGCGCGATCGGGCCAGGCCATGAGGCGCAGGCGATTGGGGGCAGAGCCACCCTCGATGGCGGCGGCGTTGCTCCAGGCAACGACATTGCTCGACTCGTCCGCTTCGAAGTTCCGCCGACGGACGCGATACGCCCCCCGCGACGGAGAGATCCCGTACGTCGTCAACGCCGGCTTCTGTTGATCGCCGGCAAAGACCAGGCCCATGGCCCCCGTGGGCAGCTCGCTCGCGTCGCTCCGCTGCGTGGTGACCGTCACGTCCAGACAGAAGCGCGCGGGGAGCTGATCCGCCTGAATGGGCGCCCAGCTCCAGCTGGTGTTGTTCGCCCGCGTGTTGGCAATGCGATATCGGCCATCGTCGGTGACCCGCCACGTGGAATGCTGGCCCTCCCGCTGGACCCAGCCCGTCTGCGCGTCGGCCGCGAAGCCCGCGGCGTAGAGCGTCTCCCCGCACTGGGCCGAGACGGTCCGCTCCACTAGCCGGAACGACTGGCTGGCGAAGCGCTCGCCGTCCAGGGCCATGTGGACTTCCCAGGTGCCGGTCTGAGGGGGGCTCTCCGCCGAGCGGATCGGCATCCAGCTCCAAGCCTGCACGGCCTCTTGGGTCTGGCCCTTTTTCCCGATGGTTTGCTTGTTGCGATACTCGCTCTCGCCGTCGGGCGCGACCCAAGTCCACCGGGCTTGATGCTGGCCCCGCAGCGGGCCCAGCTCCACCCAGCCGAAGGCGCGCTCCTCAGCGAGCGTCAGCTCAGCGACGCGGCCGCTGGGTCGCTGCTCCGGCGTCAAGTCGGTGCTGATGGCCTGATCCAGCAACTGGGGCTCAGGCGGCTCGGTGGAAAAGAGGGCGTCGCGAAACATGTAAGCGCCGGCAGCCCCGACGGCCACAACGACGCCCACGAGAACGATCATGATCAGCTTGCGATCCACAGCTATCAGGAACTCCTTGGGATGGCTGAGTGTTCGGCGGCCCCTTTGCGAGGCCACAACCGTTACGGGGTCTCATCGTAACGAACGGCGCTGCGTCGGACCAAGCGCCCGCTCGCGGAGCCCATTGCCCGTGATCCGCGACGAATACCATACGCATGGTCCGAGCATCTCGGCCAAATCGTCACGAGCCGCCTCGAACGGGACGCGGCCCCCGCGCAGCAAGCGGTAGCCCTCGAGCGCCGTGGGCGCGTCATGCCGAGTGAGCCCCTCATGGATGGCCTGAGCCCCGCGTTGGTAGAGCGCGTAGGCACGCCGAAATCTTTTGTGGGCTGGGCGCAGGTCTGGGCGAGGCGCGCGCATGAGGCCGACCTGCTTGCTGGCATGGATAATCGGCGTGAGCTGGTCGCCGACAGCACCGCGCCAATCCGGGACCATGATGAGCGCGTTCTCCTCGCGCAGTTGGGGCATCAACTCGCCCAAGCGTGCCGTCGCCTCGCGGGTTAGCTCAGTGTGACCGTGCATCATCCGAGCATAATCCCGAACGTTCTCGTCCTGGCAGAGGGGCACGGCGCCGTCCGGGCCGCTGCCGAGCAACGAGCAGCCGGTCAGCAGGCTCGCCGCCAAGAGCGTGAGGCCCATCATTCGCCAACGAGCCGGCTCGTTCATCGTCACCTTTCTCCGACGCGCCCGAGCCTCGTAGGATGGGCGCAGCCAACGCAAGCCGCATGGACGCCTTCACCAAACGCAATCAGCGAACGGGCGGCCACAAGGACAGCCCCAACAAACGTTTCGCTCGTTCAACGTCGGGAAACGCCCCGAGAGGGGTCCCCAGAGCGTTTCCCGACGCATGTGGGCTGTCACCCGCGGGCAAACCCTACATGGGTTGCCCGTTCGGCGCGGCAGGCGCGGTTATCGAGCGACCAGCAGTTTTTTGATTGCGCTGCTCGCCGTCTTGCCGGTCGGCCCCTGGACCGAGACGCGATAGAGATAGACCCCGTTCGCCAACGGCCGGCCGTCCACGGCCTGCATCCGCCACTCGAGCCGTCGGCCCGTCGCCTGCGCCGTGTCGATCCGCGTCCCCGTCAGGTCATAGACCTCCAGCTGCGTCCGGGCAATGCCTCGGCCCTGCGCCCGAACCGCCAGCGTCCGGCCGTCCGCGGCCTGGTGCAGGCTCACCTCCGCCAGCTGCGGCCTCGGCCCGATCGACCGGCCCGCGCCCGTCACGCTGCCGATCGTCTTGGCTGGGTTGACCCAGATGTCCACCCCCATAAAGTAGACCGACTGCGACACGTCCTGGTTGATCCAGCCGTCGGTCAGGTCGAAAAACTCGCCCTGATCGCCAGTGAAGTCGTCGTCGCCGTCCGTGTCGTACTGGCGCAGCACCGACGCCGCGCTGGCGTTGCCACCGCCGGAACCGCCTCCGGAACCACCGCCCGAGCCGCCGCCGCTCGAGCCCCCGACGATGCGGAACGATGCCCGCTCCGAGCCGCCGCCGGTGATGTTGGAGCCGCAGTTGAAGCCGCCCGGCGCCGACGTGGCGCAGAGGCCACTGCCCCCCTGGGCCGTGTCGTCGCCCGTGGCCAGCTCGAGCGAGACGTCAACGGCCCCGGCGGGCGCGCCCTCGTTGATGTCGACGGTGAACACCAGCACCAACGGCGGTCCGAGACCGGCACATGCCATTGCCGTGCAGCTCGGGTCGACCGCGACCAAGGGCGATCCCGACGTGCGCATGATCTGGCCCCCGGCGGTGCCGAACTGGACCAGTGCATTGCCGCCCTGCGTCAGGCTCGGCACGCGCGTGGCCGTCATCTCCCCGCTCTCGAACAGGACGGCGTCGCGATCGGCGTCGGCGTACATCCGGACCGTCCCCAGGCCCCGAACGGGCTCGCCGGAGAACTCCAGGATCGCCCCACTGATGCCGGTATGGAGCCCATCGCTGGAGCCCGGCTGATTGCAGGGCAGCGCGGACAAGCCGCCGGCGATCTCGGCCACCGTCGAGGCCGGCCTCGGCAGCAGCGACACGCTCTTGTTGAGCACCTGCCCGCCGTCACAGACGACCACCGTGATGGCCACGGCCTCGCTGACGCCCGGCTCGATCTGATCCGCCCGCGCCTTGGTCATCAGGTCGCCACCGAAATCGATCACGCCGACGTCCGTTTCGGCCTGCCCCGATCCGCCGCCGATGTGGGCGGGCGCGGGTGCGGCGGCTTGGCCAAGGGTGCCGCCACCCAGCACCAGCCCTAGCGACATGATCCCCATGACGAGGACGGCCCCCGCCGATCGTCGTGCCATGTTGCATCCCCCTTCCACTGATATCTGGGTGCTCGTTCGTCCTAGCGCTGAACCAACAATCGCCGCACGTCGGAAGCGTCGGTCCGGCCGTCAGGGCCCTGAACGACCACGCGATAGAGATAGACCCCGTTCGCCAACGGCCGACCGTCCACGGCCTGCATCCGCCACTCGAGCCGTCGGCCCGTCGCCTGCGCCGTGT
>JBDGQN010000343.1:0-1978 GCA_042219055.1 Salinibacter sp.
GTCCCCGCACAGTGTCCCGCCGCAGCCCCAGATCGACGCCATCGTTACAGCCCCTTCGGTCCCTTACGGATTCGTCGCAAGTCCCGCGGTCGCGCCCCTGGGCCCTGCGGGCTCGCCGCACTAAACGTGTCGGTGTGTCTCAGACAGGGCGGGTCGTCAGGGCCGAGGCCCGATTGCCACCAATCACGCCCACAATAATCCAAAGTCGGTCGGCCTCGTGGGAGACGTTCTCAGGGTGTATCCGGTAGTCTCACTCTCGGCGGAACGTGATCGCTAAGAAGCTTTCCAACCACCAGTACCGAATGCACAGGTTGCTGGATCAAATCGTCAAGGCTGGCTCTCGGCAGTAGGCGGCAGTAGGCATACCAACAGCCCAGGGAGGTCTCTGGAGGGCTAAAGGACGAGGCCGAAAATGGCCTCAATGTTCTCGGGAGAGGTGTCTTCAACGAGACTGCCGCAGAGGTCTTGCCAGAGAAACATCGCGAGCGTCCACAGGTGGACAACATGGTAGGACACTTCGTCCAGGAGGTCACTTGAAGGGCTTTTTACTTCCACCTTGGATTCCGGGCCTCATGAGAGCCTTGATTTCTCAGATGCCTCCCCCTTTGATTTGATCATGTTCCATGTCACAACTTCTATTGACACTGATCGAAAAATGACACGTAGGTTTCAACTTTCTTTTTCGGCTCTGCTTTCTGTACTGCTTCTATTCGGCTGTAAGGCCTCAAATAAGGCGACCGTTTCGTACGACTCTTCGTCCAACCAGCGGACGATTGAAACTCGGTCCTACAAGGTGTCCACCATATCCGGAGAAAGCCTTGGGAGCCAGAGTTCAATCAATGTCCAGGCCATCGCGCGCTGCCGGGGCCGAACTTGTAAACCACGGTCAGCGAAACTCGTCTTCATCGCCCCAACGGATCAAGAGCTTTCCTTCTCTGGCATTGGGGGTGAGATCGTAGCGGACGACACTCAGGTGATCGACTGGACGACGAGGGAAGCAGGGAGAAGCGGTGATGACGTGGGTTCCGGGATTGGTGGCGAGACGAGCATCAGTGCATATGGTCCGTTCGCGACGGTTCGTCTCAACCCCGATCAAATCAATCAAATTGTACAGGCCTCATCCGTAGAAGGAACGATTGGAGGAAAACCGCTCCGGTTCGAGGGTGGGGTGAAAGCGGGTCTGAAAAACCTGTTGCGGCACATGCAGACCGGAACCGCTGATCGTCAGGCCATGCAGTAACAAGATTCTTTTCTCTCCGCGTATTTCTTTGGAGTGGCACTTTTCGATCAGTGAGTAAAATGAAGGAATGTCCACCAGAGCGGGTCAGGTGCAGGCAGGTAAAAAACTAGGTGGCGCCAGTCCACCAAGTCCTCTTTGAGGAGAAAGACGACTCAGTCAGTCGTGGTAAACGAAATAGAGCGATGGGACGTCCTGCCCGTTATTTTGTCCGTCACCCGAACGTTTACAGACAGCTGTCCTTTTCCCACGTCTTCCTGCTCATCAAAGTCAATCTGAATGAACTCTTCCGTCCTGGATCGGTCTCCCTGATGCGTCACCGTCGTGCGGGTCCGGGTCCGACCATCTCCCCCGAAGAGCCCAAAGAATACGCCCCCGTCCTCTTCCGGGCGTACCACTTCATACTCAACTGTGTACTTTGACCGGTCGTTCTCGCCGAGTGCCAGGTTGTACAGTTCAAAGTAGATGGAAATTTGGCCCTCCGAGTCGAGTGTGGAGAAGGGGTAGAAGGAAAAGTTTTTCCTCCCCGGAGGCTTGCTTTGCTCCAACCGACACGGCATGAGATCGCTCATTAGAAGCGACGAATCGTCCCTGGCTCTGAGGGTGGGCGTCGCTTCGATCTGACGTACACTGCGTCGCAGGAGGAGAGAACTGGTATCACGCGTCGCCCGGTTCGCTAAATCGAGACGTTGACTCCACTGGAGGCGAAGATGAAAGGGGTCCGACTGCCCGTTTATGGAA
>JBDGQN010000343.1:1988-8108 GCA_042219055.1 Salinibacter sp.
GGGTCGAGGTAACTGTTCGACGATAGGTCGAGTCGTACTGGACCGCCCAGAGTCGGACAAGAGAGTCATCAGCGTCCACACCAGCCTCATTGCCCCCCAAACCACGCACTCTCTCGGCGGGAGACAGGCTGCCTTCGGGATGCCCCCAGGCAATCTGGACCTTTGTACTTCCAGACGGGGTTAGGAACCGAGAAGCGCGAACGTCAACCGGTAGGGGATTGTCATTCGATCCCACGTTCGAAAACGCCGTAGGCATTTCTTGCTCTCGCTCCCGCGCCGACCGCCGGTCTTGCAACTCGCTTTTCCGGAGACGGCTCGTTACAAATTCGTTCGGAAAGTTCCCCGTCGAGCCCGGGCCGGGCCCTACAGATCTCGTCTGCCCGGGGCCGCTTCCAACCGTCTGTGATTTGGAGTCAGGAAGTGCCCCCATCTCCACCAGTTGCCCCTGCTCTTGCTGCCAGCTGAAATAGTTTTGGACTTCACTGTACCGCTGAGTGTAGTCCCCGTGGTGAAGGGCCAGTTTTTCGTAGATGTGCCGGAGCGCAGCCAGAGATGAATACGCTATGTTTAGCGAGCGGTCCGTGCGTCCTGCCATTCCGGTCCGGAGAGACCGTGGAAGAAGATCGTTCGTCCGGCCAATCCGAAATGCCTCGCCCTCCTTGACGAAAATATATCTGCCTGACCGATCGATGTGATTGTAGGTCCAGAGTTCGTTGTCCGGAAAGTCGTGCCGCGATACAGGAACGCCGAATCGGAATACGTCGAGGTTGAAGTCTGCCTCGTTGTACGTGACGGATTCGCGTCGCGTGGGGGGACCGAACCGAACGTAAACGGTCCCTCGTTCGTCCCAGCCTTCCGGTTGGCATGGCGTTCCAGAGCACCCAAACTGCCGGCGTGAATGGTTTACTCGACGAATATGCTCGGTCAGCCGCTCATTCCGTTTCGTCGCTGGAAGGGGATCATTCGAACGCCACCATTCCAGCAGTACCGTGCCGGCATCGGACCGCAGTGTTCGGCCTGCTTCCGCGTCCCCCGACGCGTCTTCCCGATAGATGTTGAGACTATCGCTCGGAAGCAACGAGGACAGCTGAGCAACGTGGACCGCAACAATGCTGTCAGCAGTGGGGGATGAGGCCCCCCCGGCCCGAGCCAGGATGGACCGGTACGCGTCAGCTGCAACCGATCGCAGCTTTAGAATCTCGTGGTCCCGAAGCGCACGCAGGAACGAATCAACAAGAACAATGCTTACCCGTGCGGTGTCGTCCTCGGCAGTCAGGGTCTTCTTCCATTTCTTGATCGCCATACGTCGATTTCCCTTGGCCATGAGCACATGACCAAGCCAGTATCCGGCTGACGGTCCGCCACGGATTGTCCGGGTGGGATCTGCGGCGAACGCCTGTCTAAGATTGCGAAGCGCCTGGCTGGTATCCCTCTTCGACCATGCACGAAGCCCCGCCGAAAAGGTGGAATCAGGCACGGAAGCAGTGCGCTCGGGAACCGTCGTCATTGGGACCTGAGCAGCACCGAGACCCGCACTGGCGACGAGGGTAAAGCCGACGCAAACCAAATAACGGCAATATCGACGCACCACGGTTCCGAAGTTCTTATTGTAACCATCGTGACTTTCGCAAGACCGATTCTGTGACGGATGCCGATGATTCGACCGAGACGGCAGTGCGCTCCCCCCCTTCATCCCCTGTCCTCGTCGGGATTCCTGTTGGGCACCAATTCAAGTCACAGTGGAGCACTCCGAATTACGTACAGTTTTTAGAACTGATCTTGAAGAAATGAAACTCACATCGAGTACCGGATGGTTCCGCTGGTGCATTAACGTTGCCGAAGAGTCAAATAATGTAGGGCCTCCTAAAAACCCAGCCTCACCCCAGCTTTTCATAGATCCAGCGTGCGTGCAAGCAACAAACGATACGTCGAAATAAAAAAGCCGCATCTGCCCCCCGAGAGGGAGGTACAGATGCGGCCTATATTCTCTGAGTCAGTCAGAACCTAGTTGTACCCGGGGTTCTGGCTGAGTTCTCCGTTCCGCTCAAGAAGCGTGATCGTGAGGGGCAACACCAAACGCGGGTCACCCGGCATGATCGGACTGCTGATGGCGGGGCTGTTAATGGGTCGCTGCAACCGCCGTAGCGTGTGACGTCGGTCGCCCTCGAAGGCGAGTTCAAAGCGACGCTGCCTGATGATCTCATCAAGCAGGGCTTGGCCGGACAACGAACTGCTTACGTCACTGAGCCCTGCCCGGTTGCGGATCTCATTCACGATCGCCCGAGCGTCGGAGCGATCCGCTGAAGTTGCGCTTCCCAGAGGACGGATGAGCGCTTCCGCCCGTGTCAGCTTCGTCTTCGCCAGGCGGAGCCACGTGAAGTCGTCCGCGAACTGCGGACTCGTGAATTTATTTGTAAAGGTACCGCCAGCAGCCGTGTAGAACAAGGAATCTCCAAGAGCCTCATCATCGACTCCCGTTCGGAGGTCTCCGTCCGCTCCGTCCTCCAGGAATGCAGGAAACGGACCTGCATCCCCACGACCAGACCGGGACTGCGGCTGATAGAAGGTATGGAATCCCTCATTTCCAGGATCGTCCACACCGTCGATCGAGGAGAAGGAGATCGAGAAGATCAGTTCACTGGCCTGCTCATTCTGATAAGGAGTAAGCGGATCATCCGTCAGGCTGAAAGGGCCCGAGCTCACAGTGTTGGCGAGGCTCGCAGCATCGTCAAAATTACCCTGGTAGAGGCGGACCTCTGCGAGCAACGCACGGGCAGCATTTACCCCCGCTCGCTTCGGATTGGGGTTGACCCCCAGCCGATTGATCGCATCTTGAAGGTCACTGGTAATTTGACTGTAGATCTCAGCGACGGAGGCGCGTGGCTTCTCGGTGGCTTGCTGAGCTTCCGTGATCGGACTCGTGCGGAGAACGGCGGCTGCCGCATCGTTAGATCCTCCCGGCACATAGCGAGGTCCGAACCAACGAACGAGTTGCCAATACGCCGCTGCTCGGAGAAACTTTGCCTGGCCGACGAAGCGGTCAACGTCGGCCTGATTCACGTCCTCAATATCCGTATTCGTATTGCCGATTACGAGATTGGCGCGGTTGATCAACTCATAGTTGTCGATCCAGATCTCCGTTATGAACCCGTTAGTACGCGTAAAATTGTATGAGTTAACTCTGCGGAGCTCCACGAAAGATCCTCCAAACTGGACGATGTCCGCCCCAATGTCGGCGAACTGGAAGGCAGTTCCACCAAACGATCCACTGAGCTGCAAGGCGTCGTAGGCCCCGTTCATGGCCGTCTGGACACCCGTTTGGTCCACGAACACCTGGTCGGGCGGAATCGATTGTTGCGGGTCTCTGTTGATCGTTTGATCGCATGCTGTTAGCCCCAGAAAACCGAAGGCAACAGCCGACAGTAGTAGCAGTGTATTCGTAAAGTTTCTCATAACTCGGAAATTCGTTGGTAGTCAGAACAAGATAGGATTGAATAGAATCCTCAGGAAGCAGCCCCGCCAGGGAGGGGGCCGCTTCCGCAGAAAGGATTCAGCAGCACGGTCCCTCCGTCAGGACGCTAGAACTGCAGGTCAATCCCGCCAGTCAAGGTGAGCTGCTGTGGTGGGGTGAAGAAGAGGTCTCCCCGGTCGAGGACATCCGAAAACCCACTTCGGCTACCCTCAGGGTCGCCGATGGTCAAATTGTCGGCTGTCCAGAGGTTATTTCCCTGAAAGTACACGCGAAGGTTGTCCACCCCAATTGACTCCGCCAGGCTACTGGGGATGCTGTACCCAAGTGTGAGGGTCTTGAGACGAATGAAGTCTCCATCTTCCAGGAAGCGGGTCGACGCGAGGGAAGCATTGGGACTGGCCAGTTTCGGCACATCGGTCTGGTCCCCTGGCTCCTGCCACCGGCGTGTGGCGCCCTTGGGCATGTTGAATACTCCAATTCCGTTGGCCCCGGTCCCGTAGAGAAACTCCAGGGAACTGTTCAGGATGTCGTTCCCCGTTCGGAAGTTGAACTGCGTTCGGAAGTCAATGGACCCCCAGTCTTGCGTCAACTGAGCCGAGGTGCCAAACGACCCGGTCCAAGAGGGAAGAACGTTCCCCACGTTGAAATTGTCGTCGGCGGTTGGACTGTTGGTGGTTCCCCCATCCCGATCCCTGTACTGGGCAAGGCCCGTCTCCGGATCCACGCCCTCGTAGATGGGCAAGTTGAACGTGATACTTTCGCCTTCAACGGCCCGTTGGTCACCATCAATGATGGGGCCTCCACCAGCTAGATCTTGGACCTCTTCGTCTTGCCAGGAGGCGGTCACTCTCGTGGTCCACTGGAAGGACTCCGTAACGATGTTCTGGGTCTCCAACGACAGCTCGACCCCCTGGGTGGTGAGCTCACCAAGGTTCTGAGTGATACTCCCGAATCCACTACTAAATGGGAGTTGGCGATCCAGTATCAGATCGTCATTATTGGAATTGTAGTACGTGGCGGACGCGAAGATGCGGTCGTTGAAGAGACCGAGATCGAGTCCACCTTCGAGGGTGCGCTTGGACTCCCACTGAAGGCTCGGGTCACCAAGCTGTGTTGGCGAGACGCCCGCGCGCTCGTTGATGTTTGCTCCTCCGCCGAACAGGGTACGGGCCGAGAAAAACCCACCGATCTGGTTGCTTCCAGTGAGTCCCCATGCTCCCCGCAGCTTCAGGTTCGACACAAAGTCGATGTCCTGCATGAAGCTCTCGCGGTGCATGTTGTAAGCGAAAGATGCAGAGCCGAAGGTTCCCCATCGATTGTCCTCCCCAAAGCGGGACGACCCATCGCGACGAACACTTCCCTCAATGGTGTACTTGTCGTCCAGCGTGTAGGTTAGGCGAGTAAAGAATGACGCCAGCCCGTCGATTCGGAAAACATCCGCGTCCGTTGTTGAAGGGGATGCTCCCGCATCGACCGTCTGGAACTGAAACGACGGGAAACCTGTGGCTGATACATTGACATCTTGCCGACGTGAGTCCTCCACTTCGCCACCGACGAGAAGATTAACGTCGTGCCGATCAGCGAAGGTCCGGGTATAAGTGGCCGTCCCTCGAAGGCTGTACTTGCGCTCATCCTCGTACGTTTGGGCCCCGAACCCGGTCGGATTGAAGCCTTCCTCACTGGTTACCCGCTCGAAGTCATCCACGATCAAGACATCGACCCCACCCTGGGCCCGCAGTGAGAGAGAGCCCTGAATGAGATTGTCGATCGGGGTCGCCTCCACGAACGGGCTGGCAAGGATGCGCCAGTTTCTGATGCTGTAGTTGTTGGTCTTGGCCGAGAAGACAGGGTGCGGAGTGGCTGCCCCATACGGGGTATTGTTCTCGATGTTGAACGATCCGTCCTCGTTCCGAATCGGGACAACGGGAACGTGAAGGGCCGCCGCGGTCAACGGCGCGGCAAAGAGGTTATCGGACCCGGCTTGGAAATTCTGGGTGCGCGTGATGCTCGTGTTCGCACCTACCTGGAGCCAATCTTTCACGTCCTGCGTGATGTTGAGTCGACCAGCCATCCGGTCGAACCGGTTGGTGATGACGTAGCTCTCTTTCTGCGACCAAGTCCCGGATAAAAAGAACTGTGTGTCTTCGTCGCCGCCCCTGAAGGCAATATTTCCAGTTCGAGCCACTCCGGTGCGCTGCACCGCATCGGCCCAACCAAAATCCTGAGCCTCTTCGGGTGTAGGGAAGGGCTCACCGGTGAAAAATGCACGGGGAGGTAACCCGCGATTTGCGTAGTTCTCACGGATGAGCCTCGCCCACGTCGGGCCGTCCGTCAGCTGGTCCTCGAGCTCTCTGGTTCGGTCGACAGTGCCAGCCTCAAAGTTGGCGGATATCTGCAAGTCACCGGCCCTCCCCTCTTTCGTGTTAATAAGAACGACGCCGTTGGCTCCGCGCGATCCGTATAATGCCGTCGCGGAAGGGCCTTTCAAGACCTCCATCGAGGCAATGCTACTCGGATTGATCGTGGACAGTGGATCCGTGGCTGAGCCAAATCCGCCGCCAGTTCCTCCCGTACTGGTAACGACCTGACCGTCAATGACGTACAGCGGACTGCTGCCTCCGTTAAGTGTGGAGGCCCCGCGCACGTTC
>JBDGQN010000344.1:0-16384 GCA_042219055.1 Salinibacter sp.
ATGCCCCACTCCCTCACCGACGCCGTTGCGGCATTCATCGATCGGCACGCCCTGCTGGACGAGGACGCACCGGTCCTCGTAGCGGTGAGCGGCGGGGCCGACTCGATGGCGTGCCTCTCCGTGCTCCGGCGGCTCGGCTATGAGGTGCACGCCCTCCACGCCAACTACGGACTCCGAGAGGGGGCGGACGCGGACGAGGCACTCGTGCGACAGTGGTGCGACACGCAGGCGACTCCCGTGCCGCTCACCGTGGTTTCGCTCGACGCGGAGGCGCGGGCCGACACTCAAGACGAATCGCTCCAGGAAGCAGCACGGCGGCTGCGCTACGACGCCCTCGCGGAACGGGCGGTCCAGCTCGATGCGGCGGCCGTGGCCACGGGGCACCACCGGGACGACCAGGCCGAGACGCTTCTCCTCAACCTCGTGCGCGGCAGCGGCCCCGAGGGACTGGCGGGCATGCGCCCGTCGCGCCCCCTTCGGGCGGCGTCGTCCATCCCGCTCGTGCGGCCCCTGCTCGGCGTACGTCGCGACGACGTGGAGGCCTACGCCGAAGCGATCGATCTGCCCTGGCGCACCGATCCGACGAACCGGAGCCGAGACTACGATCGAGGGGTGATTCGGACGGAGATTCTGCCGCGACTCGCGGAGCACTTCGACGGCGCCCGCGACACAATTGCCCGCTCGGCGACGCTCATGGGGGAGTACGTGGATCAGGCGCTTCGTCCGGCGCTGGCCGAGCGGATGGACGACGCATTTGTGGAGTGCGATTCCGGGGGATGGGTGTCGCTCGACGTGCTGCGCGAGGAGCCGCCGGTTTGGCGCCGGCGGATCCTGCTGGAGGCCCTGCGCCGGACCCTGCCGGACGCCTCCTACAGCCGGGCGATGGCCCACGAACTAGCGGCTCTTCTGGATGCGCAGGTGGGGCGCCGCGTGGACGTGGGGCCCGGCATCGTGTGGCGGGAGCGGGGCGGACTCCGCTTTCTTCCCGACGAGGCCAAGCCTGACCCGGTGGCGCCCACCCCCGTCGAGTGGAGCGAGCCGGTAGCCTTACCGCGGGGGACCCTCCGGGTCGAGCGATGTGCAGAACGCCCCTCGTCTCTCGACTCGGGAAGCCCGTACGTCGCCTACGCCGACGCCGACCGGTTGGAGCTGCCCCTCACGGTTCGCACCTGGACCGACGGAGATCGAATTCGCCCCCTGGGACTGGATGGATCGAAGACGGTGAGTGACCTCCTGACGGACGCGCAGGTTTCGGCGCACCGACGGAGGGGCGTCTACGTCCTCTGCACGGCCAACCATATCGCCTGGGTCATCGGGCATCGCCTCGATCGTCGAGTGCGCGTCTGCCCCAACACAGACCGTATTGCCCGGCTCGTCCTACGACCTCGTGAAAAACCGTAGCATCCCTGTAAATCCTCGGGATCGCCACCTAGCTTAGCGTCGTACTGAAAATCTCACTCTTTCGTCGATTGCTGGCTTGAGTCATGCCCGCTACGCGCGATCTTTTGGAGACGCCCGCTCCCCCCAGCGAATCCCACGTCACCATTCAGGGCGAGCGCTTTCGCCGGTACCTGACGGCCGAGCGCATCCGGGAGCGAGTGGTCGAGATGGGACGGACCATCACCCGCGACTACACCGACACCACGCCCATTCTGGTCAGCGTCCTGAACGGGGCCTTCATGTATACTGCTGACCTCATGCGGGCCATCGACACGGACTGCGAAATCGACTTCATCAAGCTCTCCTCCTACGGCGACGCGAAGGTCTCCAGCGGCGAGGTGCACGAGCTCAAAAGTGTAGACGCCGACCTCGAGGGTCGAGATGTGCTCATTGTGGAAGACATCGTGGACACGGGGCTCTCGATGGAGTTCATGAAGCGGCGCCTCCTCGAATACGATCCCGCGTCCCTCCGTGTCGCGACGCTGTTGCACAAGCCCACGGCCACGGAGCCCGAGCTCACGCTCGACTACGTCGGCTTCCGCATCCCGGATCTCTTCGTTATCGGCTACGGGCTCGACTACGGCCAGCTCGCCCGCAACCTCTCCGACATTTACATCCTGGACGAAGACTGAGAATGGGTGAATGGGGGAGAGGTCGAGAGGGCGAATGTATGGAGGGGAGCGAGTGCGATAGCCCGTTCCCGCCAGGCCCAAGCAACAATCACCATTCCCGGGAGGGGCAAAAATGGAAAAATGAGAAACGGGACGGGGTGAAGCAGGGCCTACTTGATAGGCCTCCTTTTCTCATTGGTCCTCCTCTCACCGGTCAGTCGCTCCATGCCCGAGTCCTCGTCCCGCATTCTCGTGCTGTACACCGGGGGGACCATTGGGATGGTGGAGAGCGAAGAGGGGTACGTACCGGCGTCGGGCACGCTGCAGGCCCTGATGGCGGAGCGTCCCTCGTTTCAGGCCGATGACGTTCCGGCCTACGAGGTCCACGAGTTTGACCCGCTCCTCGACAGTGCCAACATGACGCCCGCCGACTGGCTGACCATCGCCGAGGCCATTCGGGCGCGCTACGAGGCCTACGACGGGTTTCTCGTCGTCCACGGCACCGACACGATGGCCTTTACGGCGTCGGCGTTGTCCTTCATGCTGCATCCTCTCGACAAACCCGTCCTCCTCACCGGGGCACAGCTTCCGCTCGACGAGACCCGCAGCGACGCGCAGGGCAACCTCCTCACGTCCCTCCTGCTTTTGGGAGCCTTCTCGGAGCGGCTGGCGGGGGTCCACCTTTTCTTCCACGACCGCCTCTTTCGGGGCAACCGGGTGACGAAGATTAACGCCGACGCCTTTTCGGCCTTCGACTCGCCCAACTTTCCGACGGTGGGCACGGCGGGGATCAACCTCGATGTCGAGTGGGACCGGGTGCCTGTGCCCCATCGTCCCCCTCGCACACCGGTCGTCACGGAACTTGGGGCGGCCACCGTCTCGGCGTTTCGGCTCTTTCCGGGACTGGATGCGGCCACGCTCGAAAACGTGCTCGCCCCCCCGGTGCAGGGCGTCGTGCTCGAATGCTTTGGGGCCGGCAACGCGCCGGATCAGAATGAAGCGTTCCTGGCGGCCCTCCGCGAGGCGACGGGCCGGGGCGTCGTCGTCGTGGCCGTTACGCAGCCACTCCGCGGCACGGCCGACCTCGACCTCTATGCGACGGGACAGGCCCTCGCAGAGGCGGGCGTGGTAAGCGGGTACGACATGACGACGGAGGCCGCCCTGGCAAAGCTGTATTACCTCTTCGAGCAGGACCATGAGTCCGACGAGGTGTGTCGCCTCGTGCAGAAGAACCTGCGAGGTGAACTCACCCCCCCGGAGGAGGTGCCGCCCGCTCTCGGCCGCACGCGCCGCCGCCTCGCCGGATATCGGTAATCCTGTCTTCCGAGATCCTCCTGCAACAAAATTGGCCGTAGCGCCGTCCCGCACCGCAAGGGTATGACCTACGGTCCCGGGGTGGCTCTGCTACCTACCTGGTTTCGTCATGAGAACAACCGCTCAGGCCATTGCCAACACCCTCCGCCGCAGCCACGTGCGGCTGGCAACGGCGGTGCCGGGCCATGGGGCCACGCAGACGTATGCGGCGTGGCAGGACGAATGCGACACCCCGCCGCCCTTCTCGTACCACGAGGAGGTGGCCGTCGGCATGGCCCACGGGGCCGCCGTGCTCGGCCATCGGTCCGCCGTCTTTCTCAAAGCTCACGGCTTCCTGAAGGCCGCGAACGCCATCGCCGATGGTTTGGCGGCGGGCACGACTGCGGGCCTGCTCCTCGTCGTCTTCCACGATCCGACTGGGGCGCACTCCGACAGTGTCCTCGAAATCGAAGGCACTGCCCGCGATCTGGGCCTCCCGGTGCACCGGCCCGATCCTGAAGAGTCCCTCTCGGAATTACAACGAGCCCTGCGTCACGCCGAGGCGCAGGCGTTGCCTCATCTCGTCATCCTGAACGCGGATGCGGTCTCGAAAGCGGCCCCCCGTCTCCCTGAACCGCTGTCGGCGCCCACCGGGGCGTACGAGCGCGACGTGGCCCGGCATGTCTGCTGTCCGCTCTTTGCGCAGTACCAGCACGCTGTCCTTCGGAAACGGATCGACGGGGAAGATCCCGACACGGTGCCGCGTCCGTCTCTGCCCACCGTCCCAGACGAATTGCCCGATGAGTACCGGCCCGTGGCCAGACAGTACGAGCCGCTCCTGCGGGCAGTCGCCGAGCAACCGCGGGCCGTGACGACGGGGGACACGACCGTCGGCACGCTCTTCGCTCTCCCGCCGGTCGAAACCGTCGACCTGTGCACCTACATGGGCGGAAGCGTCCCACTCGCCCTCGGCGCGCAGGCCGTCGGAGAGGCTCCGGCGTGGGCCGTGACGGGGGACTTCGGGTTCGTCGCAGCGGGCCACCTCGGGCTTCTGGAGGCACAGCAGCGCGACTGTTCGCTCAAGGTCGTGCTCCTCGACAACGGACGGGCCCACGCCACGGGCGGCCAGCCGGTCTCCCGCGACGCCGTAGACACAGTCCTTGCTGGCTACACCGATCACGTCCTCTCGCTCGACGATCCCGCTGACCCGGCGGCCTGCCGGGACGCGCTGGACGCGGCAGCGGAGCGGGACGGCCTCGCGATCGTTCGGGCCCGCTACCGGGAGTGATGCGTGAAACAGTGAAGCATGATGCGCACCTCATGATCCGGACCCCCGGATGCAAGCCTCCCGCGCACCACTCTTCACGCACAACTCCTCACGGATCACCCCTCACGGATCACCCCTCACGGATCATTCCTCCGTCTCGCGGTGCACCACCTTGGGAGCTTTGGGGCGGAAGTGGGCCGTAAAGTGGCGGAGCTGCGGCGGCTCCTCGGTCATCTCGAAGCCGCGCAACTCCTCGCGTCGGTCGTACACCTGTTCGAAGCACTCGATCACGTAGTCGACGTGGCTCTGGGTGTAGACGCGACGGGGAATGGCGAGGCGCACGAGTTCCATGTCCGCCGGTTCCTCGCTTCCGTCCGGCTGTTGGCCGAACATGACCGACCCAATCTCGCAGCCCCGAATGCCGCCGGTCGTGTAGAGGGCCACGGCGAGGGCCTGACCGGGATAGTCGAGGGGATCGATGTGGGGCAGCAGGCTTTTCGCGTCCACGTAGACAGCATGGCCCCCCACGGGCTTCACGATGGGGACCCCCATGTCCGTGAGCGCCTCCCCGAGATATCGGGTCGATGCCATGCGGTACTCCAGGTAATCTTCGTCGATGATCTCCTGGAGCCCAACGGCGATGGCCTCCAGGTCGCGTCCCGCGAGGCCGCCGTAGGTGGGAAATCCTTCCGTGAGAATGAGCTGATTGCGGGCCTGTCGGGCCCACGTGTCGTCGTCCAGCGCCAGCCAGCCGCCAATATTCACGAGTGCATCCTTCTTGGCGCTCATCGTCATGCCGTCGACGTGCGAGAACATCTCCCGCACGATGCTCTTGACCGACTGGTCGCCGTACCCGTCCTCGCGCTGTTTGATGAAGTAGGCATTTTCGGCGAAGCGGCACGCATCGAGAACGAGGGGCACGTCGTGCTTCTCGCACAGTGCTTTGGCCCCGCGGATGTTGGCCATCGAGACCGGTTGCCCGCCGCCCGTGTTGTTGGTGACCGTGAGCATGGCGAGGGGAACGTGGGAACCGTGCTCCTCCAGAAAATCCTCCAGTCGGTTGAGGTCGATGTTGCCTTTGAAGGGATGCCTGCGGTCCGGGTCGTGGCCTTCTTCGATGACGAGGTCGACCGCCTCGGCACCCGTCGCCTCAATGTTGGCCCGGGTGGTGTCGAAGTGCGTGTTGCTGGGAACCTTTGCTTCCGGGCCCGCCACGAGGCCCATCAGGATGCGTTCGGCGGCGCGGCCCTGATGTGTAGGAATCACGTGCTCGAACGGCATCAACTCCTTCACCGCCTCCTCGAATCGGAAGTAGGAGGGAGAGCCGGCGTAGCTCTCGTCCCCCTGCATGAGACCCGCCCACTGGGCGGCGCTCATGGCCGAGGTGCCCGAGTCGGTGAGCAGGTCGATAATGACGTCGTCGGCTTGCAGGTTGAACAGGTTGTAGTGCGCGTCCCGGATCATGCGCTCCCGCTCGGCCCGGGAGGTGAGCCGAATCGGCTCGACCGACTTGATCCGAAACGGCTCGATGATCGTGTCCATCTCCATGGCGGGGAGGATAGGTGGCGAGGCAACGCGGACCCGAAATCTATCGAATCAGCCGCCGAAGGACAATGGGGGAGGGAGAGAAACGCGGGTGGGACCTGAAAACTTCATACGAAGGTTGGGTCAAGAGAACGGTCGAGTTCAGCGCGGAGCTTCTTGCGACCGCGATGGATGTACACTTTCACCGTATTGAGCGGCATGTCCAGCGTCTCGGCGATTTCTTTGTACTTGAGGCCCTGGAGCTCCCGGAGGGCCACCACCCGGCGGTAGGGGTCATCCACCCGATCGAGGGCGTCGAGGACGTGGTCGCGGAGGTCTTCCGTTTCGGCGTGCCGGTCGGGTGTGCGGCTCGGGCTCTCGGCCCGGTCCACGCCGTCGGAGTCGACGGTCACGGTTTTGCGCCGTCGCTGGCGGGCCCGCAGCTTGTCGATGCACGCGTTGCGGGTGACGCAGGTGAGCCACGCCCCGAGGCCGTCCTCGTCTAGGTCATCCTGGTGCTCCCAGAGCTTGACGAGGACCTCCTGCGTCACGTCCTGGGCCGCGGCCGTGTTCTTGAGCATCGAGCGGGCAATCCGGTACACGCGGTCCTCGTGGTCCGACACGTGGTGCTCGAAGGTGGAGAAGGTGTCCATGGGAAGAAGCGGGAGCTAGGAAAAACCGAACGAGAGCGACTATCAGAAGCTGTCTGGAGGGGACAGGTCCATCCAACTATTGGTTGCAGAGAGCCGGAGGGATCCGTTGCTTTTGGAGGAACGCAGGGGGGAGAGGCGAGATGCAGTGCAGGCGACGAACTGGTCGATTGCTGCGACGAACCGTCTGCCTGCGCGGCGGCGGGGGGCGTTTAGGAATGATGAATGGCCATTTGCCGGGAAGGAGGTGAGGGAACCCAACCCAATAAAAAACCGCCCCGGTCCGAGTTGGACCGAGGCGGTGGACACGAGTCGTGCCGGAGAGAGGGTCGTTAGAAGCTCACGACGCCTTCAATGATGAGTCCATCGAAGTCGGCGCCTTTGCGGGCCGAGCCGGTCGGGAAACCTTCGTACGTCTGAGTCACGTATTCGGCTTTCATGAGGATGTTTTTCGTCATGAACCAGCCCGCGCTCACCTGCCAGCGGTCGATGGTATTGCCTCCAGTCCAGTTGGGGGGCTCGTTGTATGCACTGTGATCGAGGTCCCCACTCGCAGTGTTGTACCGGATCCCGGCAAAGAGGTCGTTGTCGGCAAATCGATAGATTGCCTCCGCCGCGTACTGTTCAAGGCTTCCGTCACTCAACCCAGCGCCGCTTCCGCTGATGGTCTCGATCGTGCCGAAGAGTTCGAGTCCTCCGATCTGCACGAACGGGTTCACCATGAAGGACGTGACCTGGTCGCTAAAGCCACTCCGCATGCGTCCTGACCAGTCGCCTCCCGCCACGACATTGTAGTAGCGAGATCCGGCGCGATCTCCGGAGTGCAGGTGCGCCGCGGCCGACGATTTCGTGTAGTAGGCCGACCCGGTCAGTCGCACTCGTATCATGGAGCTAAGCTGCCGGTCGATGCCGAGTTTGGCGTGGAAGGACGGGGCGCGTTCATCCGGGTTCAGGACCGTCGGATCGAGCTCCCCACCGAAGCCGCCGACCGCTAGAAACCCGTTGGATTGATACGTCAACTCGGCGCCCACTTCGGTCGTGAAGGCGTCGAGGACGTTGTTTCCAACGAACGGGTTCTGGAGGGCGTCCGCATTGTCGGTACGGCGGTAGTGGGTATCGCCATAGTTCGGCATAAAGTGGCCTGCCCGAATTGTAACGTTGCGCATCAGATTGTCCAGGGCCTCGCTGTCAAACATCGCCAGTTCATCCACCTGTAGGTACCCCCCCTTCACCCAGGCATCGTTGTGGTGACGGGACGAGAGGTAGGTGCGCACGTGAAGTCGAATGCCCTCGGCGAGGGTTGCATTGACGTCAAGGTTTGCCGTAGCGAGGTTGAAGCCGCGGCCGATCTCCGGAAGATTTCCGGCTGCATTGCTTTGGCTGATGGACTGCAGCTGCTGGGCAAAGGCCCCCCCGACGTTGATCTCGATGCCGTCGAACTCCGAAGTGTCGGTTTTCGGGGGTTCGAACATGTCAATTCCGTTCTGCCCGGCCGGGCGCATGTTCGGGAGCGTTTGGAACTGGGCCGCCGCAGTGAAGGGAAGCAGTCCGACGAGAAGGGTAAGGAGGAGGGAGCGAAGCATCATGGCAGGAGTGAACAGTTGGTTCGAAAGGAGGGCGAAGGTCGTTTGGGAGCTATTCACGGCAGGACGGAGGATTGGTGAGGGAGAGTGTGTCGAGGGGGGCAGAATCGGCGGAGGTCGTCTGGGCGAGCAGGTCGAACTGCACCTCCACCCGGTTTTTGACCTTGATGAGCCCGAAGGCTTTGGTCGGCGGGTCGATGTTGAAATGGGTCATCCGGATGGGCAGGCAGCCCCGTAGCCGAAAGTGATTTTCGTCCAGGGCACGAGCGGCTGCATCGAGGCCGACCAGCCGCTTGGTCCCCGCGACAGTGAGAGGCCCCAGGACGTCGACGCGCCGCCAGTGCGCCGATGTGTCGACCCGGCCGTTCACGGTCGCGTGGACGAGCTGGAACCGAATTTTGGGATGTTGCTCCATCTTGAGGGCTTCCTGGAGATCGTTCGTCATCATCGAGTTGCCGCAGTCGATCGCGCGGACGGGCACCCGGACGGTGACGGTGGCGTGCTCGCCGCTCGCTTCTTTCGGAATGCCCTCCTCCCGGGCGGGAAGTCGTCCGGTGCCTTCGACGCGCGGGGCCTCGCAGGTGAAGGTGCGGCCGGTGGCCTTTCCGTGAATCCAGAATTGACTCTTCCGGTGGGGGGTGACCTGGATTTGACCCCTTGCATTGGCGGAGAGCAGAACACTCAGGAGAACCAGCGTCCATACGATCCAAGATCTTTGAAGGCAAGGTCGGACTCCGGAAGAGGGCTCTTGAAGGGGGGCAAGCATGTGGGAAGCTCAATCGCGTTCGTTGGCATTCGGCGTCGCCGTCACGTCGAAGTGGACTGTTACTTTCTTGCTGACCTTGATGGCGCCGAACATGGCGCTGGGACGTTCAATGCCGTAGTCGCTCAGTCGAATGGTGTGCCGGCCCACGAATCGGAGATCGCCGTTTTCGAGCCGCTGACCACTCACCGGCAGGTCAATCTGACGCTGATTGCCGGCGAGGGTCAGGGTACCGGTGGCGTCCACCTGAAACCAGCCCGAACCGGAATCCGGCAATGGGGAGACCTGAGCCTCCTGAAGCGAAAACTGGACCTGCGGGTGCGACTCCATTTTGAGGGCCTCGCGGAGCTTCTCGTTCATGGTGCCGTTGTCGCACGTAATGGCGTCGACCGGTATGCTCACCTGCACCTTTGAGGGGGGAGCGATGGGCGTTTTGGCAGCCCCAGCAGTGTCCACTTGCAGGGTTCCGTCCAACGTCTTGATCGGGCAGCTCCAGTCGTGGATTGTGGAGCCGCCCTCCACGCGCATCTCATTGGGGGTGGAATCGAACGTGTAGGACGTGGGGGGGACGCTGGTCCAGGCGACCACAAGGCCGATTGCGACCAGTGCTGAGAGTGCACTCTGCAAAAATCGGGGCATAAAAAGGAAGCTTGGCTTGGGCAAAGACCGTGGACTCTCGTTTTGACTTCGAGTCCGTCCACAAAGAGCCCGTGTGGGACCAGTTTGTCTATCGGCACGCGTCCTACCTTCGGGGCGGGAAATCGACGACGCAGAAGCGAGGGGAATCCCGAAGAGGAATGTGGGGGAATTCCGTACCTCCCCCAGCTTTACAGAGAAGGCGTCGCTGGAGAGTGGGGCGCTACGGCGAAGAGCGAGGGTCGGGCCGCCGCAGATGAGGAGCCGTCGAGGGGGACACCTGAGGAAAATGGGACCTTCCTCCAGTTCTCCATCGGGGGAGTGCAGGAGGGAGGGCGCGGGTCAGTCCTCGGTGACGGCGGAGACGTCGATGTCGACCGGCTTGGGATAGCAGACGTACGGTTTCTCCACAAAGCCTGTCAGCTCCGAGATGGAGGCGGTATCGGCCATCTCGGAGAGCTCGCGGGCGGTGCCGTTGCGGCCCAGGATGCCGATGAGCTCCTGGTCGCTGTCGTAGGCCGTGTGGCGCGAGACGTTGATCGTCAGATAGTGGCGGGCGGTGGCGTCGGCCTCCGAGCGGGCAGCCAGGTTTTCCCCGACCAGCCAGTCGGCGACCTGTGATTGCCAGGTGTCGATTTGTCCGGCGTGCGGCCGCTGCGGGAGAAACCGTACGCGCAGGAAGACGCGGTTAATGAAGCGACGGCACAGGTCCGTCAGGATCGGATCCGGGCCCTGCATCCACTGTTTGAGACTGAAGAGGATGTCGGTGTCGTCGAGCTGGAGGTAGTGCTCGCGGACCGTTGGGGTGCCGATCTGGTCCCCGTGCACGTCGTGCCGGAGAAAGAAGAGAAGCGCACGGGAGCCGCGTTGCAGCCAGTCCGGTGCAGGGCCGGTGCCGAGATGTTCTTGGACCCGGGTCAGAATGCCGCGGAGCAGTTCATCGCCGGCCAGCACGGTTTTGTGGAGGTAGACCTGCCAGTACATGAGCCGCCGTGAGATGAGGAAGTTTTCGACGGCGTAGATGCCTTTGGCCTCGATCATGACCTCGGCCTCGGGCCCGCCTTGGAGCGGGTGGACGCGCATCGTTTTGAGCAGGCGCTGCACGCCGACTTCGCCCTCCGCCACGCCGGTGTAGAACGAGTCGCGCCGGAGGTAGTCGAGCCGGTCCATGTCGAGCTGGCTCGACACCAGCTGGTGGAAGAAGGGGCGCTCGTAGTCGTCGTCAAAGATGGCGAGGGCCGTGTCGAGGGCCCCGTCCATGCGCTCGTTCAGACGCTTAAGGAGCACGCGGCTCATGTCCTCGTGCGAGAAGTCGTCAATGAGGTGATGCTCGAGGGTGTGCGAGAAGGCGCCGTGCCCTACGTCGTGGAGCAGCGCGACGGCGAGGGCGGCGGTCTGCTCTTCGGGGGAAATGGGAGTGCCCTTCTCGCTGAGGTTTGTGAGCGCATCCTGCATCAGCGCCATGGCCCCCAGCGCGTGGTTGAAGCGGGTGTGCTCGGCGCCCGGGAAGACAAGGTGCCCCACCCCGAGCTGCCGGATCCGCCGGAGTCGCTGCACCTCGGGCGTCTGAACGAGGTCCATGATCACGTTCTTCGGCACGGAGATGAAGCCGTGCACCGGATCCGAAAAGAGCTTGAAGCGCTGATTCGATGACACGACCTGATGAACGAAAATTGGGAGAACGCAGAGCCGTCCCGGACGGCCGTACAAGAAATTTGATAGAGGTGGGAGAACCGTCAATAGCCTTCGTCGGCCAAATTTTCCACGATGGAGGCATAGAGGGCATTCGAGTCAAAGTGCGGCGCGAGGCCCGAAGAGATGCCGACCTGCTGCCCGTGGTCGGCGTCAAGCGTTCCTTGATATTCGCCCCAGCGGGCGCTCTCTACGCTGACGATTCCGTCGTTCACGCCCTCGCGCTCAAACAGGTACCGATTGAAGTATCGGAAAATGGGAGCAACAGGCACGTCGGTGCCTTTGCCGGCCTGACAGCCGTAGGACCGGTACTCGACGTCGGGGTGGTTGGGGGTTTCGGGATTGAAGGTCGTCTCCATATGCTTGGGGGTAAGCTCCCCCAAGGCCTTCCGGATGTCGGCCGAGCCGTCCTCGAGGATGTGGGTGCCGACCCAGTCGGCCACGTCGGAGATCCAGTTCCGGACGAGATCGGGCTGGTCGAGCACGAGGGACGCAATGGCCGAGCCGCGGTGCGGGGTGGAGACCGTGACGAGTGCGTCGACCACCTTGTGCCAGCCCATCTTGCTGATGAGATAGCGCGCGTCGAGGCCGCCCATCGAGTGGGCAATGAGGAGCAGTCGGTCGGCCGTCGTCTCGTCGAGGACCCGAGCGAGCCGGTCGTCCCACTGGGCCGTGCGGGCCCGGACGGTGTTGTAGGGAGACACGTTGGGCGCGATGGCACGCACGCCCCGGGAGCGCAGGTAGAGGGCCTCCTCGTGCAGGTGGCCGCCCCGGCGGAACGAGGCCCCGACGCCAAAGCCGTGCATGAGGACGACCGGGGTCTTTGCGGGAATAATTGACGGTTGGGGGAAGGGCTCCAGTCCGGTGAAGCGGCGGAGGGCGGAGGCCGGCAACGTATCGTCGTCGGGCATAAGCAGTGGGCAATCGGGACACGGCAGGGACTGAAGACTGGGGGAACTGATACCTGACGATCCGTTCACTGGTTCGCCCGGCCCCGGTGCCACTCACGGAGGGAGCCCGGCGAAGAGCGGGAAGGGCGCGCCGGAGAGGAGGGCTTGGCCGCCCGCCACGGCGATTCCCGCCACCACCGGAACCCGGATGTTGTCGTTCACGGGGAGGGGGAGCGCCTCCCCCCCTGCCCCTACCAGGACACCGGCGAGGGCCGGACCGAGGGACACGGCCGGAAAGCAGGCCATGACGGCCAGGCCGGTGACGACGAAGGCTGCGGTCCCTTCAACCGTACTCGAGAGGGACCCCCACGGGTGCCGCCCCAGGCGCCGGCCCACAAGTGCCGCGGCAGCGTCTCCCAGCATGGCCATGGTCAGGACGGGAACGGCCAAGCGGAGGGGAAAGAGCACCGCCATCAGGGCCGCACCGACGAGGACACAAGTGGCCCCGTTGAGCCGCACCCGGGTCCCGGCGGCTGGGAGTTCGTCCGCCCGCATCAGGGACCCGAAGATCCACCGGATGAGGGCGTTGAACGATTCGGAGTAGGCCCGTGCGATGTCGGCACTGACGGCGAGGAATGCGGTGAGGGCCAGTACGTACAACGCAGTGGGCATTCCCAGCCACCACATTGCTAGCGGGATGGTCAGGGCGAGCACGTGCAGCGCCTTCCGTCCCATCTCACTGGCGTATGGAAGCGAGGCGGAAGAGGACACAGGAGGGACGGAGGCTGCGACGAACGTGCTTCGGGTCTGCGAACCTTCCGGCGCGGAGATGGTTCGCAGTCAACCCGACCAAGCGGAAAGACTGCTCCTCTGCGGGAAACTCATCTCCGGTCCCCCGGTCGTGGCTCCGCCCGTCCTCAGATGTTTCGCTCACAGGTTTCCAGATCCCATGCGTCTTTTCCCGGCGCTCGTGTTCCTGTTCGCAACGGCTTTTTTCCTTGTCGGTTGTGGCGGGAACGGCGAGTCGGAGGCCGACCGCATGGCCGAGGAGCACGAAGGCGAGACCCCCACGGCCACGGAGGCTGCGCGGGCGCCCGAGACTTCCGTTGTCCCTGACACCGTCACCTACACCGAGACCAAGGAGGGAGCGCCTGTACAGGGCTACGTTGCCGCGCCGGCGAACGTCGATTCGGTGCTCGAAGTCCACGGGAAAGATCCCGCTTCGGCTCAGCTTCCAGCCCTCGTCGTGATTCACGAGTGGTGGGGCCTTAACGACAACGTTCGCACCGCCACCCGTCGTCTTGCGGGAGAGGGGTATCGGGCCCTCGCAGTCGACCTGTATCGGGGCGCCACCGCCGGCACCGCCGACTCCGCCCGGGCCCTCATGAAACAGGCCACCTCGCGTCCCGAGCAGATGATGCGCAATCTGAACGATGCCCACGACTATCTCCGCACCGAGGCCCAGGCGCCTCGCGTCGCCGTCCTGGGCTGGTGCTTTGGCGGCAGCCGCACTTTTGGGGCAGTGGCGGCGGCCCCCACCCGCTACGACGCCGCGGTGGCCTACTACGGCTCCCCCGCTCCGATGACGACCTCTGTGCTTCAGAGGCTCTCGACGCCCATCCTCGCCCACTTCGGGCGGAAGGACCAGGCCATTTCACTGGAATCGGTGCGGTCGTTCCAGGCGCGGCTCGACCACGTTGAGGCCCCGGTCGACGTCCATCTCTATGACGCGGGGCACGCGTTTGCGAATCCTTCGGGGGAGAGCTATGTGCCAAAGGCTGCCAAACAGGCGTGGTCGCGCACGACCGCGTTCCTGGCCCGGCACCTCTATCTGTAGTGCGTTGAGCGTTGTGCGTTGATCGTTGGGCGTTCTGTGTTGAGTGCGCCACGCACTGCCAATACGAAATACACCCATCCTCCCTGTCCTCTCGCGCCGTATCGTTGAACGAATTGCGTGCCTGAATGACTTCGTTTCCCCCGTTGAAGAACGACCTGATTCTCCGCGCGGCCCACGGAGAGACCACCGAGCGGACGCCTGTCTGGATGATGCGGCAGGCGGGGCGCTATCTGCCCGAGTACCGCGAGGTGCGGGAGGAGCACGACTTCTTCGAGGTTGTGGAGACCCCCGCACTCGCGGCCGAGGTCACGATTCAGCCCGTCGACCGCTTTCCCGTTGACGCGGCCATCCTCTTTTGCGACATCATGGTGGTCCCGGAGGCGCTGGGGCTGGAGGTGAAGATGGTGGCGGGGCAGGGCCCCACGTTCCCCCGTCCCCTCACCACGCCCGACGAGATGAAGCGGCTCGTGGATCCAGACGTCGACGCTGCTCTCGGTCACGTCTTCGAGGCGCTCGGCGTGACGCGGCGAAAGCTGAACGGGCGGGTGCCGCTCATTGGATTCTCGGGGGCTCCCTGGACCCTCATGGCCTACATGGTGGAGGGAGGCGGCAGCAAATCGTACCGGTCCGCCCGCCGCTGGCTCTACCGGCACCCCGAGGCCAGCAAGGCCCTTCTCCAGCGCACCACCGACGTGATCGTCGACTACCTCATCGGGCAGGTGGACGCTGGGGCTCAGATGCTTCAGGTGTTTGACTCCTGGGCGGGGCTCCACAGCCCGGAGACCTTTCGCACGTTCGCCCTCCCCTACCTCGATGCCATCGCTACGCGGGTCAAGGACGCCCATCCGGACGTTCCCCTCGTCCTCTTCGCCAAAGGCGCCCACTATGCACTCGACGTCCTCGCGGACACGGACTACGACGTACTGAGTCTGGACTGGACCATGGATCCGGCGAGCGCCCGCGACACGGTGGACAACCGGGCTGTCCTCCAGGGCAACCTCGATCCCTGTGCTCTCTACGCTACGCCCGACGCCCTGCGGCGCGAGGTGCAGCACATGCTGGCCGGCTTCGGACCGCACAACCACATTGCCAACCTCGGGCACGGCATGCTGCCGGACCATGATCCGGAGCACGCCCGGGCGTTTGTCGAGGCGGTGCACGAGCACTCCGAGCAAATGCGGTCCGCGTGAGGGGCAACGAGAAGTCGCTTTGTATCGGGAGGGGGGGCGAGTCGGGTCAACGGAGGGGGACTGAAACGATGCCTTCGGTCTTGGTACGTAGTGCCGGCGTCGCACGGGAGTGCTTCGACGCCCGTTTTTCCTCCCGCCGTCATGCCCACACGCACTCGCGCCCGCTGCCCTGCTCGATACCTCCGCTCCACAGGTCCGTGCCGTCCTTCCGCTCCTTTACGTCGCCTGGGCCGACGGCGTGCCGACTCCCTCTGAGGCCGACACGATCCGTACTCGCCTACGGGCACAGCGGTGGATTGACGAGGTCACGCGCGAGGAGATCTGTGGGTACCTCGACCCCCAGTCGCCCCCGTCGCCCACGCAATATTACCGGTGGCTCCGGGTACTCCGGGAAAAAGCCGCCGAAACCTCCGTGACGATCCGGTGCTCGCTCGCAGAGCTCGGCGTTTCGGTAGCAACGGTGGGCGGAGACGGCGCGGCGGTTCCCGAGAGTGCCCGGCGGGCGCTGACGGACATTGAGAACGCCATCGGCATCGACGGGGCGGAGGTGGTCTGTGATCTCCTCGGCGACCGCCCGACCCAACGCCGCCCACGCCGGAGGCTCCGTTCGACGTGTCGGCCCTGACGGCACTGCTCGACGGCGAGCACGCTGCCCTTCGCGATCGCATTCGCACGCTGCTTCAAGACCCGGTCTTCCGGTACCGCCCCGACCTCGACACGCCCGCCTACCGTGATCAGGTGCTCGACTGGTGTCGCCCCGTCGCCGATCAGGGCCTGGTGCAGTTTCAAGCAATCCCTTTGAGGCAGAGTCATTTCGAGCGGAGCGCCGGGAGCGGACGCGAGGGCCGAGAAAACGAGGTCACGCTGCCCGCAGCACGAGTACTCCCCCGGGTGCGTAGCGGAGTCGAGAAATCTCCCTTAGGACCCGATAAAACTAAGATTTAAGTGTTTTCACTGTCTTCGAGGAGATTCACTCCAGGAGCACTCGGTCACTGCGTTCCCAGCGCT
>JBDGQN010000345.1:0-520 GCA_042219055.1 Salinibacter sp.
CTCATGGCGTTGGTGGCGCCCACCGCGCTGCTCGTAGCCGAAGGCGCAGGTGTGGGCTTCGTCGACGATGACGAACTCCGGGCAGGTGCGGACGAACTCGTCGCGCCGGCGGTCGGACTTGATGTAGTCCATGGAGACGACGACGTAGGGATAGACGTCGAAGATCGACTGGCCCAACCCGAGATGCCGGTTCCGTTCGAGGCGGCCCACCGTGCTCGGCAACACGAGCTCGGCGTCGATGTGGAACTTCTCCTTCAGTTCGGTCTGCCACTGCTCGGCCAGGTGCGGCGGACAGAGCACCGCCAGGCGTTGAATCTCCCCGCGGTCGAGGAGCTCGCGCCCGATGAGACAGGCCTCGATGGTCTTGCCGATGCCCACGTCGTCCGCGATGAGCAGACGCACCGGATCGAGCTTGAGCCCGAGAAGCAGCGGCACGAGCTGATACGGACGGGGATCGACGGCGATGCGCCCGAACGATCGGAACGGGCCCACCGCGGCGCGCGAGCTGAGCCGCACGGCA
>JBDGQN010000345.1:530-3231 GCA_042219055.1 Salinibacter sp.
GCGCAACAGCCGACTGTAGCGATGGTCGCCCACGTTGGCGGGATCGGGCAGCTCAAACTGGGCCGGTTCGACCGTCTCCACGCCCAGGTCGATGCCCGTCGTCTCCTCGTCGCTGCCGCCCAAGGGACGGACCCGCACGAGACAATCGTCGGACCCGGGCAGGACGATCCATTCGCGGCCGCGGGCCTCAACGAGCGATCCAACGGAGAAGCTCATTGCGGGCTCCCGAACACGTTGGGATGGCGCTCGATCACGGTCTCCCAATCGTCTTGATGATGAAGGCGAATCACGAGCATGCCCATGTCCTCGAGGCAATCGGTCTGTTGGGCGTCGCGCTCCTGGCGATGGGGGTATTCATGGGGCGGGCCATCCACGTAGACGGCCACGGCCAGCGAGCTCTGCTCATACAGGAAATCGGGTCGGGTCTGGCACGAGTCGATAAAGGGCTGAGCTCGGGAGGGCAAGCGGAGGTCGCGCGCGTCCAAGAACCTCAGCCAGTCCTTTTCGAGTTCCGAGTCGCACTGCGTAAGCAGATGCGAGAGATGATCCTCTCGGGATTCCGCGCCTGGCGAGACGTGCAGCTCGGCGTCACGAAGACGGCCCAAGAACGCATCGATGGATTGGCGATCGAGCAGCTCGTGGTCCATCTGGTTGGTGTAGCTCATGAGGCAGTTGTAGCAGGCCGCCTCGCAGTCCTCGTTGCTGCCCGGCGCGCGGCGGAGATCTTCCAGGGAATCGGGGTCGAAGTGGCAGAGGCGTAGGGCTTCGCGGGCCACACGGCGGAGCGCGTCGGTGTCGTCCATGAGCTGCCGCAGGGCGCCTGCGCCCCCTTCGGCGACCTCATAGAACAGCAGCAGCTTGCGCTTCTGATGGCCCGGCAGCGGCTCCGCTGCCAGTTCGGATTCCTCCAGTTGGAACTCAAATTGGATGGCGTTCTTGAGCGCCGCTTGGAGCGAGGCCATCTGCTTGGACTCCAGTTTTCCGGAAGGCTCCAAGAGCAGGCAGTTGCGGGTGTCTTCGACATAGGGGATGACGCGTCGCGTCTGGGCCGAGAGGGGATCGTCCTGATCGTCTTCGTCGCCCTGGCGTTTCGCCCACTTGCCCCGTTCGACGTCGAGGACAAACCCCATCTGTTCTGGATTGGATCGGCGCCGCCAGCCCAGGTTGATGCGCCAAATGGTGGCGGCGTCGCCATAGGTCAACTGCGCCAGCGTCTCGTCGCCCTCTCGCACATCCGCCGTCTGCATGGACGGCTCGCCCTTGCGTTCGGCGAACTGGACGCCGCTCCGGATCTCGTAGCCCAGGCGCTGGCGCTCTTCCTCATCCGCGTTGATGCGCTGTATGCGTCGAGTGGCGACGTTCTGCAGACGGAAGAGATCGGTGAGCGCCGCCGGCAACTCGGCGTCGCAGCGCTCACAGAGATCAGGACCGTCGCCGTTCTGGATAGGATGGAGGTAGCCGCACTCATTGCATTGCTTGGCCGAGCGCGTCACGAGGCGGGCGGACTCCTCGTCCATCTCGCTGGGCGGCAAGATCACCTTGTCGATGCGATAGCGGGCGCCCTCGTGGTAGATGATCGTGCGTGGCCCGAACTCCGAGATCGCGAGGAAGCGGGGCCGAGAGACGAAGTCGTCGCGGTCGCGTGAGCGCTTGCGGCCCGGAATGTAGGCCGAGAGCGGAAGGCGCGGGAAGCTGTAGCCGGGCAAGAACCCCTCGCTGGCGAAATAGCGATAGCTGTAGAAGTCGGACTCGACAGAGCCTTCGCCGCCGCGGAGCAAGTCGAGTTGCGCTTCGGCCTCAGCACGCAACCGCTTCGCACGGTTCTTGTCCTTGGCCGGCCGGGAGGCATCGCGAATGATGTCGTTCTGCGTCTTTTGCTGATTGTAGGCGGCTTGGTAGAGTCCCCGCCAGCGATTCGCCGTTCGATCTAAGTTGTTGGGAGCTTGTTGGAGCACCTCGCTGAGCCAGTCGTCGTGGTGCCAAGGCGCGTCCTGCAGCTCGGGCTGAATGCTTTGCAGCACCCGTTGAGCCCGTTGATACGCGCGCTCCTGGGCGCCTCTGTCGTGGATCTGCTCCGCCTTGCCAGAGAGCAATTCCAAGGAGGGTTCCTCGCCCGACAGATCCAGAATGTCTCTCAGGGAACGGCCCAGATCGACGTCCGTCTCGGCCAGCCAGATGCTGTGGACATGCGTGCGCAACAGGTCCTCGTTGGCCAGCTCCAAACGCGGGGGCTTGACGGCTCCGGCGACCATGAGGTCCGGGCGCTTGAAGAAGTACTGGTCGTGGGAGCTGAACGTCGAGCAGTAGGAGAAGACCAGCGCGGGCTGCCCGCTCCGCCCGGCTCGGCCGCTCCGTTGGGCGTAGTTGGCGGGAGTGGGTGGGACGTTTCTCAGGTTCACGACGTTGAGCTGGGCGATATCGACGCCCAGCTCCATGGTCGGCGTGCAGAAGAGAATGGGCAGATCCGCCTTTCGGAACCGATCTTCACGCTTGATCCGATCCTCGCTCCGGACCTGGGCGGTGTGCTCGCGAGCCTCAAAGCCAGTCAGCCCTTGGGCGATCTCCCGGTAGAACTTCACGAAGAACCGGTTGGTTCGGCCGCCCGTCTCCGGTGCCCGGGGAACGCGAATGACGTCATGGAAGGGTTCGGACCCGTCGCCGGCCTTCCAGATCATCGCGGATGCCGGCAGTTGATAGCCCG
>JBDGQN010000345.1:3241-4217 GCA_042219055.1 Salinibacter sp.
ACCTCATCTTGACCGTCCGGCTCCTCGACCACCTCCGCCAGGTGGGCTTGCCGTAGGGCCTCCAGCAATTGGATGATGACGTCCCGAGTTTCCTCCATGCTCATCCGCGAGCTGAGGTGGGGGAACGTGTTGGGCCGTCGCAAGTACTGGCCAAATCCGCCCTGAGCGGACAGATAGTAATGCCCGCCGTAATCGCCCCGTTGCCGTGACCGAGGGAGGCTCGCTCAGGGTCCTCATTGTCGTCGAGCGCCCACGGTTCCTTCAGATACTGCGAGCTCCGCTGTTCGATCTGCTCTTGAGTGGTCCGATCCAGATAGTCGACCTTGATGCAGAGCTCGCGACGCATGAAGTCGAGCAGGACCTTGGCCACCTCAGAACGCGTGCTCGGGGGGGCATCCCGCAAGGCCGGATGCGTGTCCTCCCAGACGTCCTCGGCTTCACACAGTTCATCCAGCGACAGGTAATCGACCTTGAGCAGGCCGCACTGCTCGAGATTGGGAAGCGTGATGCGCCAGCCTCTTTTCAGGTCCTGGTAGAGGCGGTACCCGAGCACGGACCGCAGGGCGCGGTCGGTCTCCTCGCGGGCCCCGAACCGAACGGTCGGATCTTGCGCATAGTGATCAAAGGGAAGGCCAAGCGCTTCCGTGACCTTCTGGACGAGGTCGTCATGGCGTAAGCCCTCATCGCCGGCGTCGGAGACGGCCTTATAGAGCGCCGCTCGGAGTTGGCCGATCTGGACGAAGTCGTTGAAGTGCCCGGCCTGTAGGGACGCATCCTGACGATTGTCGGTGAAGCTCAGGAGCTTGCGCGCCTCCTCGCTGAGTTCGCGGTTCTTGCGAAGATGCTCGATGGCGAACAGGCTCAGGATGGTGGTTGCGCTGCCGCGTCCTTCTGTTCCCAGCGAAGCGAGCTTGGACAGGTCGGACTTCTGGTAGAAGTCGAACGAGACGCCGCAGTTGAGGCAGAAGCGAAAAGG
>JBDGQN010000346.1:0-9851 GCA_042219055.1 Salinibacter sp.
CAAGAAAAAACAAACCCCAAAAAGCTCCGCCCGGAAGGGCGGAGTTCTTTACTCCCATACCCACATACTACCAAACGCCTATACCCAGAGGCTTCATCTTCAGGGGTTTCTGCACGGCTCGGTAGTACCGTTTGACCTCATCGTATCGGCCCGAAGATGAACAGAAGTCGGAAGATGAGAGATGACCAATTTTAGGTAACCCCATAACGTTCAACGTTTTTACGTTGCAACGCTTGGGGGGCCGAACGTACCCGAAAAGGGTAGATCCCGATGACTCTGCCGACATTGTCTGTTGAAATCCGTACAACTCCTCCACAGTAGGGCCCCGCAACAGAAGCGGCTTGTGTGGGTTCATGCATGTGACCACTCGTTGAAGCCGTCGTTGCATTCGTTTCCACGGTGCCATGAGCACCTACCACGACATCCTGGGCGTCCAGCCGGGGGCCTCGCAGGAGGAGATCAAGGCGGCCTTTCGGGAGCGCGCCCTGGAGACGCATCCCGACCGGGCCGACGAGGGCGAAAAGGAGGCGGCCCAGCAGGAATTTCTGCGCGTCCGGGAGGCCTTCGAGATGCTGAGCGATGGGGAGGAGGGGCAGTGGACTCGCCGTTCCTACGGTTCGGCGTCAGAATCGGACGACGACGAGTCCCGCCCCCGTGGGTCTCGTCGGTCCTACAAAGAGCGGTGGCGCGACGCCAAAAAGGTGCGGGTAAGCAAAGACATTGTCGATCGGGTACAGGGACTGTCGGGAGAATACCGCCTGATCCGTCAGAAAAACAAGGTTACCGTGCCGCTTTGTGCGGTGCTCGTCGCGTCGGTGTATGTCTTCGATCCGATGACACTCTTCGGAACGGGTCTCTACCTCGTCGACCTTTTGTTAAGTGGGCTCGTTGGCGGGGCTTACGGGCTCGCGCTGGGAAGCGTCTGGGCCTATCTTGAAATTTTTATCGGGGAAAACGGGGCATAGCACTGGATTCATCATTTCTCACTGCCTGCCCACGATGGGCCCGATGTCACTTTTGCGTTTCGTACGTCTTCCCTCGCTCCTGATTTTTGGACTTCTGCTGAGTGGATGCAGCGCGGCTCCAGGTCAGGACTCTGGGGGGGTGCTGCCGCCCGAGCAGGCGGCCTACGACGTGACACACTACGACCTGGAGGTTTCGATCATCCCGCCCCGAAAGCGAATTGAGGGAACGGTGACGGTTCACGCGGTCGTCGAGAAGCGACTCAAGAGATTGGTCCTCAACCTCGATCGGCGACTCTCTGTGTCGAAGGCGTGGACTATGGGACAGCCCGCTGCTTCTCACCCGGTGGAGCGACGCAACGATCGGAACGAGGTCTGGATTGACCTGGCAGAGGCCCGTGCGCCCGGAGATACGCTGCACGTGGCGGTGTCATACGAGGGGACGCCCCGCACGGCCCCCCGCGCTCCGTGGGAGGGCGGCTTTTCCTGGTCCACTACGCCGAGCGGCGATCCGTGGATCGCGACCTCATGCCAGACCGAAGGCGCGGATCTGTGGTGGCCCGTGAAGGACCACCCCTCCGACGAACCAGACTCGATGGATCTGTCCTTTACCGTGCCGGACTCGCTGACCGCGGCGTCCAACGGTGTGCTGCGCGGGGTTGAGCGGAGATCCGACACGACGCGCACCTTCCACTGGCACGTATCGGTTCCCATCAATGCCTACAATGTGACCCTCAATGCGGCCCCGTACGCGACCCTCGACACCACTTACACCAGTACGAGCGGCGCATCGGTGCCGGTCTCGGCGTACGTCCTCCCGTCCGATTCGGCCCGGGCGGCGCGGGCCCTCCCGGACTTCCTGCAGCAGGTTCGCTTCCTGGAAGAGACGCTGGGACCCTATCCGCCGCGCGCCGACAAGTACGGGTTTGCCCAGACCCCCTTCCTCGGCATGGAGCATCAGTCCCTCATTGCCTACGGGCACGACTTCACGACCGGCGGGGTGGGCTACGAGGCGTCCTACGACGCCCTCCACTTCCACGAGCTGGCTCACGAGTGGTACGGCAATCTCGTGACCGTACGGGACTGGAAAGACTTCTGGCTCCATGAAGGCCCGGCCACGTACCTGGAGGCGCTCTACACCGAGCACCTGGAGGGGGACAGTGCCTATCACGCCCATACCGACTACTTTCGGCGGGAAATGAGCGGGGGGACGCCGATTGCCTACCGGGAGCCGACTACGGCAGAGGACATCTATCACCGCGACGTGTACTACCGCGGTGCCCTGACCTTGCACACACTCCGATACGTCGCAGGGGAGGAGGCGCTCCGTACCCTTCTGCGTCGGTTCGTTTATCCGGAGGAAACTTCTTCGGAGGGGGCGGTGCCCTTTCGCAACGTTGCCACCGACGATTTTATTCGGATGGCGGAAGAGGTATCGGATCGTTCGCTGGACGCCTTCTTCCAGGTCTATCTCTATCAGTCCGCGCTTCCGGTCCTGAAGACCCAGCGCAGTGACGGGACCCTACAACTGCGATGGAGGAAAACGGGGGACACAACGTTCGAGGTGCCCGTACCGGTGCGGATCGATGGGCGAACGAAGCGAGTGGCGATGGACGATGGAACGGGATCCATCGAGGTGCCGGAGGGGGCAGCGGTGGAGGTCGATCCGAAGGGGTGGATTCTTCGGAGGCAATGAGTGGAGGGGCGTTCCTCAGAGCCAGTCTCGCTGGAGTGGATGTTGGCCGGCCCGCCATCTGTCAGACTCCCAAGGAGGGTGTCCGGTCGCGAACAAGATGCTTCCCAGGCCCAGGCACGCCCCGGCGAAAAACGACACGATGGCGCCCGTTGTCCCAGAGAGCTGCTGGATGATCCCGATGCCGACAATGCCGAGGAGGAAGACGATACCCCCGATGTAGCGGTTGCGAGTCGTCTCTGACATGATGGGAATGGCGGTTGAGAAACCGAGTTGCGAATGAATGCGCCGCCGGGTCACAGCCTAGCCAGTCGAAAACACGTCCTCCAGATCCACCTCGACCTCCGTGGCCGGGTCCGGGACCGTTCCCGAGGAGTACGTCGTCGACTCCATGTCGGGCGTAAAGACCGTGATGGTACGGAGGGGCGGCTGCACGATCCAGCACGACTCTACGCCGTGCTCCATGAGAAACCGGGCCTTGTCGACCAGATCCTGAATGCCCTGCGTGGGGGACGCAATCTCGATGGCGAGGAGGGGCGGCTCCGTCATCCGCGTCTCGTCCTGCGTGAAGTCGATATCCAGATCGCGGTAGAGAGAAAGATCAGGCGTCAGATCGCGGTCGCCGAGATGAAGGGTCAATTCGCTCAGAACCTGGAGGGCAGGTCGGTAGGCCAAAAGTCGACCCGTGAGATTGGTTTGGACAACGCTGTGTAATTTGCTTGGCATGGGCTTTCCTCGCTCACGCTCGTAGTCGGAAAGGGCTTGCTGTGTCTCCATTGGTCTGAGTCGGAACCTGTGGGCACCCAATTTGAAGCTTCGACGCGCTTATATGAATCAGCACGGGGGATGTGCCCCGATCCGCGGACGATCCTCACTTTGGAAAACAGCACCGGACAGCGGTCTGTCGACCGCAGTCCGCCGACCTAAATGTTGATCGGCTGGCCGTACGCCTCGCGCGTGGCCTCCATCACCGCCTCCGACAGGGTGGGATGCGGGTGCATCGACTCCATGATTTCGAAGCCGGTCGTTTCGAGCTTCCGGGACGCAACCACTTCGGCGATGAGCTCGGTGGCGTTGTGCCCGATCATGTGGCACCCCAGGAATTCACCGTACTTGTCGTCGTAAATCGTCTTCACGAAGCCTTCCTGGTGCCCCAGCGCGGCGGCCTTGCCGTTGGCCTTGAAGGGGAATTTGCCGACCTTCACGTCGTAGCCTTCTTCCTTCGCCTCCTCTTCCGTGTAGCCCACCGACGCGATCTGCGGCTGGCAGTACGTACACGCCGGAATGTCGGTTTTGTCGATGGGCCGCACGTCGTGCCCGGCAATCTTCTCGATGCAGAGGATTCCCTCGTGACTGGCCTTGTGGGCGAGCCACGGAAGGCCTGTCACGTCGCCGATGGCGTATACACCGTCCACGTTGGTGCGGTAATAGTCGTCCACTACAATGTCGTTGCCGTCCGTTTCGACGCCGACCTCTTCGAGCCCAATGTCCTCGACGTTGCCCACGACGCCGACGGCGGAGAGGACCTGATCACACTCGATATGCTCGGTGCCGTCGTCGGTCTCAACCTCCACCTCGAGCGGCGTGCCGTCCTTGTCGACCCCCTGCACGTCGGCCCCCGTCATGACCTCGACGCCCATCTTGGTGTAGGCCTTTTCGAGCTCCGCGGAGACCTCTTTGTCCTCGTTCGGGACCATGCGGTCCATCACCTCGATGATGGTGACGTCGGTGCCCATCTGGCTGTAAAAGTAGGCAAACTCAACGCCGATGGCCCCGGCTCCCACGATCACCATCGAGTCGGGCTGCTCGGTCTGGAGCATGGCCCCTTCGTAGCTGACCACGTCCTCGCCGTCGATGGGAAGGAAGGGCAGCTCGTTGGGCCGCGCGCCGGTGGCCAGGATGACGTGCTCGGCCGTGACGGTGCGCTCTTCCCCCACCTCATCCCCGTCCATGTTGACGGACGGCTCAATCTCGACCGTGTCCGCGGCGGTCAGGCGGCCATGGCCCCGCAGCACGTCGATGTCGTTCTTTTTCATCAGGAACTGCACGCCCTGATTCATTTGGTTGGCCGCCCCGCGGCTGCGCTCGATGACCTTCGGAAAGTTGACCGACACCGATCCCTCCAACTCCAGGCCGAAGTCATCGAGGTGCGTGGCCTCCGACATCACTTCGGCGCTCTTCAGGAGGGCCTTCGTCGGGATGCAGCCAATGTTCAGACAGACGCCGCCCAACTTGTCTTTCTCGACGATGGCCGTGTCCATGCCGAGTTGCGAAGCGCGGATGGCGGTTTCGTAGCCGCCGGGGCCGCTGCCAACGATGACGCAATCGTAATGCGTAGCCATGGGGAAAGAGGAAAGTCCGTGAGAGAGATGAGGGGACTCAAACGTTATCCGCTAAGATATACCCCGCCCTTCGGCAACCCCAAATTCGTGCCTCCCGCGGGGCGAAAGGTTTCTGTGAATCCGAGGGCGACCCCTCAGCGGGAAGAGAGCCACGGGGTCGGGTCGACGAACTCACTCGTCGAACGGTTGACAACCCCGAAGAACAGGCTGGCTCCTCGAGGCTCGCTCTTGGTGCCGGATTTTCCGATGACCTGTCCGGCCTTGACGCGCTGGTTTTTCGAGATGGAGAGGCTCGAAAAGTTACTGTAGACGGAGAGATATTCGCCGTGGCGAATGACGACGTACGTCCCGTACCCGGGCACGAAGTCGATGCCGCTCACGACCCCGTCGAAGATGGCACGAACGGGACTTTTCGGATTTGTGGCGATGAGAATGCCGGGATGAGACGTGGTGGTGTTATGGACCGGGTCCACACGGGGGCCGAAGTCAACGGTTACGGCTCCATTGGTCGGCCACGGGAGGGAGCCCTTGTTTTTCTGAAACGAGGCGGACAGGTTGGCAGAAACCTCCGGGGGTGCGCTTTCGGGAGAACTCTCTTCGGCCTTGCGGTTGGCCCGGGCCACGAGCTGGCGGATGCGTTTCTGTAGCTGTCGCGCCTGCTTCTTTTTCTTCTCGATTTGCTTTTTGAGTTCGGAGCGGCGGGTACGGAGCTTGTCGATCACCTGTCGCCGGTCTCGCTCGAGGGCCCGCAGGTTCTGTCGCTCCGTTCGGGCCTCAGCGAGTAGCTGCCTGGTCTCGGCGCGCTTCTTGGCCAATTGACGGCGAGACTGCCGCACCTCGGCGGCGGCCTGCTGGATGGCGCTCTGCTGCTCGCGCCGGTCGGCGGCGAAGCGTTGGAGGTACCGCGCCCGGATCAGCATCTGGTTGATGGAGCGGGAGGCGAGAAGGAGGGCCAGGTCGTGCAGTCGGCCGTACTTGTAGGCGTGGACCAGGCGGCGCTGGTACTCTTCACGGAGAGTGGCAAGACGGGTTTGCAAGGTTTGGAGTGTGTCTCGGAGGCGCGATCGCTCCCGACTCAACTGCTTAAGGCGCGTCTGGTAGGTGGATACTAGCTCCTCGCGGAGCGCAATTTCGCGCTGGAGGGACTTTAGTTTTTTCTGGCTGGCCTTCTGGGCCTGTTTCGTTTCCGCGAGGCGGCTCTTCTCGCGCTGAATTTGCTTTTGCAGCTGGTTGAGCCGTTCCTCGGTGGACCGCCGCTGAGCCTCCAGGTCCTGTCCGTGCGCCGGGGCCAGAAGGCCCATGATCCAAGCGCAGCACACGAGCACCGCAGTTGCCCCGGGAGGGAGGGCCTGGCAACGGTTTTGGGCGGAACGGCGTAGCATCCGCATGACAGAACGGGGAGTCGAATCGCGCTCGGCGAATTCCGTGGAGGGCGGCTACTGCCCCCGGGCAAACGACCGCCGCGGCACCTCCGGCGGCACGTTGAGAGCGAAGGAGAGGTCCGACGGATTGAGGGTCATCGAACGGTAGTGCACCACGGCACGCAGGTTGGCGGCCGGTCGCTGGAAGACCAGTTGGGCGGGGAGGCGGATGCCCTCCACCGTGTGGAAGTTAGAAAATCGTCGCCTCTGGATGAGGGTTCCGTTTCGGGCACGCTGCTCGTATCGGACGACGCGCCATCGTGTTGGATCTATCGCGTACCGGCGACAGCCATTGGGGCTTGACACGTAGTACAAGGTGCTGTCGGCCTGCAGGGACCAGTCGGTCTGGGGCGCGGGGGCGATGAGGCCGAGCATGTTTTCGAAAAAGTTCGCCGAAGACACGGGCGCGGGAAAGAGGTTCTGGACGGCCTTCGCGGGGCCCACCCGGAGAACGCCTTTGCGGGTATCGTAGAAAAACACGCTGTCGCGGGTTAGAAGGAGGCGTCCTCCTTCGATGCCGAAGAGGCTCACGCGCATGAAAAGAGAATCGGCCCGGCGGTGACGCACGACGGCGTTGAAGGTCCGGCTTTGATTCGGGGACTGCACCGTCACGCGGGCCTTGGCCCTGTAGGCACGGAGGGTGTCGGAGGCCCCCACGATCCGACTTCGAATTTCGTCGGTCGTATGGTTGGGAAAGCGAGTGGGAAGGTTGGGGGCGTTGGTCGTTCGGGCAGAGCTGCTGCACCCAACGATTAGGAGAGCGGTGCCAAGACTAAGTGCGAAGAGCGGCAGCAGGGAGCGGGGAGAGAAGACGGTCAAGATGAAGGGGCTCGTGGTTGTGCGGGAGACGTGATGGGCGGAGGCCGGGGAGAACGCGGCGTTACGAGGAAGAGCCTTCCTCAAGTTTCTTCCGGAGCGACGAGCGATCCGGGGCACGATCCAGCGCCTTCTCCCAATACCGACGAGCCGCCCCGTCGTTGCCCAGTGCGTTCTGCACGTCCCCGTAATGTTCGAGGATTCGAGCAGTAGGGGGAGCTGTGTTCAGGGCGCGTCGGAGAGTGCGACGGGCGGCCTTGAGGGCGCCGCGCTGGAAGTGGATCCAGCCGAGGGTGTCGAGGGCGCGAGGATCCGCGGGGGACTGTTCGACGGCGCGGCGGGCGAGGTCGAGGGCCCGGTCTAGCTGCTCGCCGCGGAGGGCCAAGGCGTAGGCGCAGATGCGCAAGACCGTCGGGTGGTCGGGGGCTGCGGCGAGGGCTTCTTCGAGGGCCTTGGCGGCGTCCTTGGGGCGGTCGAGATAAGTGTAGGCGAGGGCTCGTCCCGCCCGGAGCGTAGCAGTCTCGGCGGGCCCAGAGGAATCGCTCGGCTGGATCGCCAGGGCGTTCTTGAAGTGGTTCAAGGCCTGAGCCGGGGCTCCGGCGCGCAGTTGCGCAAAGGCCGCAGTGCGGGCGAGGAGGAGCTCTCCGGGGAAGAGCAGAAGTCCGTCTTCAGCCACGGACGCTGCCGTTTCGTACTTGTGGGCGTTGAAGTATGCGCGGGCGGCCCGGATCCAGAGGGCAGGCGTCCGCGGGTTTTTCTCTACGGCTCGTTTGAGCAACTGGCCCGCTTGCTGGTGCTCGCCTCGCTGCTCGTGGAGACGGGCACGGAGACGAAGGGCGGGCACGTGCCGGGGCTTCCGGTCGAGGGCGCGTCCAAGAAGCGATTCGGCGGTGCGGAGGGCCGAAGAGTCAGAGGAGGCAGTTGCCCGTTCAAAGGCGGCGCGGGCCCGGCGCACCAGTTGCTCCACCGATGCGGCGGACCGAGCCATCGAGTCGGCAGGGGAGCTGGGGGGACGCGCGGCCGTAGGTCGGCCCGTCTTCTGGGAGAGCCGTTGGACCCGACGCTGCAGATCGGCATCATTGGGGTACTGTTTGGCAAGTGGGGCCAGCAGATCGAGGGCCACTTCGGGACGTCCGTGGTTGGCGTAGTGCTCGCCCAGGAGACGCCGATAGCGGGGGACGTTGGGCCGATAGTCGACGAGGGCCTTGAGGGTGTTTTTGATGCCCTCCGCGTCGCCCACGCGTCGGTAGAGGGGGAGCATCTTGCGATACACTGATGCAGGTGAACTGGGGGCCCGGCGCAAGAGCGTCTCGTAGGTGTTGAGGGCGTTCCGCGGACGATCCAGGGAGGCCTGGAGCTCTGCCAGGCCGCGATAGGCAGCCTGAGCGTCCGGAAATCGTCGCAGCAGGGCCTGGTAGGTCCTAACGGCGGCATGAGGCTGCCCGGCCTTTCGCTGCAATTCGGCGAGGCGGCGGTGGTAGTACGCTCGGTTGGAGCTGTGGCGACGGGCCCTCCGGGCGTAGAAAAGGGCTGTGGAAAGGTCGCCCTTGGCGGCGTGGGCGTCGGCAAGGGCCTGGAGAAGGGTGGGATCTTCGGGGACCCGTTTGAGGGCACTCTCGAAGTATACAATCGCCTCTTTGTAGTCTCCGAGTTGGGCCTCGACAGTGCCCTTCACCAGATACTTTCGCACGGTGCGGGGCACTTGGCCCGTGTCGGGCGGTGAGAGGGAGGATGCCTCGGAGGCCGAGGAGGCCCATGAGGGGGATTCTCCCAAGAGTCCGGCGCCCAGCAGCAGGAGAACGAAGGAAAGGAGGAGTCGTCGGGACATGGGACGGCATGACGGACGAAAATAACGAACCGGCTCATTCCCGGAATCTATCTGAACCATGTCTCCAACGGAGTCCCAGCACCGTTCGTTTGCTTGCAGGAGAGAGGCGTGGTTCATTCCAATTTGATAATGACGCCGAACCGTTTCTACCTTGCTCTCAGTGTCCGAAGCATTGCGGGCGGGGCTGACGCCCGCGGGCCCACAGTTGCAATCGTTGGGGGAGGTCCACAGCATTCTCTCGCAGAATCGCACATTGTCATGGGTGAACACAACGTACGGCGGGACGCCGAACCGTCTGTGCTCCGCGAGTTTACGAACCACCTGATGCGTGACGTGCGCGCCTTGGAGTTAATGCTCCACGAGGACATGTTCGAGACCGGCGTGCGCCGCATCGGAGCCGAGCAGGAGCTGTTTATGGTCGACGAGCGCGGCGAGCCCGCACCGGTAATCGAAGAGGTGCTCGAACAGAATACGGACGAGCGCATCGTTACGGAGCTGACGAAGTTCAACGTCGAGTTCAACATGGACCCGCTCCAGTACGGGGACGATTGTTTCGAACAGATGGAGGCAGCCACCTCGGAGCTTATCGAGGAGGTGCGGGGGCTGACGCGGCAGGTGGACAGTGAGGTCGCCATGACCGGGATTTTGCCCACGGCAAACCTCTCCGACTTTGCGCTCGACTACATGACCCCGCGGCCCCGGTACTACGCCCTCAACGATGCCCTCTCGCGCCTGCGGGGCGGCCCCGGGCAGTACCAAATCCGGGGCATCGACGAGCTGTTCGTGAAG